>JAZJXP010000051.1:0-19770 GCA_040390835.1 Pseudomonadota bacterium | reverse complement strand
TTCTGCGCGTTTCCCCTGTCTCACCAAATTGCTGCACATGTCTGCCATGCACCTTGCGATGGCGTTCTGGCAATACGGTATTGAGTGAAGCTCCCAGCAAATCCTGAACTTCATAACCGAAAGTGGCAGCAGCCGCAGGGTTAACCAGGATGATGGATTGAGATTCATCGATAGTGATGATGCCGTCTATGGCAGTATCGATCATGCGGCTCAGGCGTTCACGTTCTACGCTAAGCTCCTGTGCAGAGTTAGCCAGATTCTGGCTGGTTTCTGCCAGGCTGGCATAGGGGGTATGAATATTCACTGCCACCATGCCGCGATAAATCGCAATTGCAGCCAGTAGCTGGAACACATGGCCGATGGCGACGAAGACATCATTACCGTCTGCGTAAATGGCAAAATACACTTCAGATATGGCTAGCAGGGTGGCTGCAAGAAATAATGGCGTGCGTTCTATCTGCAGGCGTCCTTCTTGTCCACCGGGTTCGGAGATGGCTTCTTCCCGCTTGTTCAATTGATAGGCAGTGAACAGATTGATAGCGATCAGGCCGACTTCACAAGCCATTTTGAACGAAGTCTGTCCTTCGCCTTGAATATAAGTAAGCGGTAACAGATGCGGCAGCACAAACACCATCAACATCCAGCCAGCGGTTGCTATCAATCCTGCAATCAACACAAAATAGGCTTGAGCCGGACTGACTTCTGAATCCTCCGGTGCCAGCGCCAGACCCAGCAGGGTAGTGGCGATGAATGAACGTGACAACAGCCAGAACAGCAGGGATTTATGCATGTCTTCGGCATCAGGAAAACCAGGCATACCCTGAAAGCTTATCGCATGCATGAAGCCCAGGATGGCGGTACACAAAAACGCGACTGCCAGAATGACGCTGCTCTTCTTTCGTTCACCACCATAGGCATTCCAGCACACGATAAATACCGAAGTAAATATCACGATAGTGATGGTTTCCAGTACCGTATGAACAGGTAAAGGAGCAGGCATCTGGATTGCCGATAGAGATGCATGATTCAGCCATAAAACGCTGGATAGCAGGGCAAGCAGACCTGCTGTCCAGCGTGCTCTTACCAGTCTTGGATAATCATGCGCCATATATTTTTGTTGTTCTGAGAAGAGGTGCTTATTTTAATTCGGAAATGCCAAATTGCAGTTCGCTATCCTGGTCGCTGCAAATGAAAATGACACTCCTGTAAAAGGAGTGTCATTTGCTAAAGCTAAAAGTAAAACAGTTTAATGTGACATCAGTACGGGAAGAGTCATACTCTGCAAGATGGTTCTTGTAACGCCACCCATGATCATTTCACGGAAACGTGAATGACCATAGCCACCCATGACCAGTAAATCATTGTCCAGATCATGTGCCAGCGACAGCAGGGCATTGCCGATATCAGTCGATGTCTTGTGCACCCCAACTTCAACCTTGATGCCATGTCTTGCCAGGTAAAGCGCAATATCGGCACCTGGTTGTTCGCCGTGGCTGTCAGGTACAGCTTTGGGATTGAAAATCGCCACATGTACCAGGTCTGCACGACGCAGCAGGGGAATTGCATCTGTGATGGCGCGCGTTGATTCGCGACTGGCGTCCCAGGCGATCAATGGGCGTTTTGCTACTGTCGTCACATCGCCGACATAAGGGATGATCAGTATCGGGCGGCCAGAATTCATGATCAGGTATTCAGGAAAATCCGGCAGTACGGAAGGTGATGGTTCGTCGCGATTGGTCTGGCCTATGACGACCAGATCACTATACCGGGCTTGCAAGCCAACACCGCCGCCAGCTTCATCATTGGCAATCACGCTTTCATAGGAGTTAACTCCCAGCGATTGTGCTTGCTCATTGAAGTTGCTGACGGCTTTTTCTGCGCGCTCACGCAAATAATTCAGGTGTATGGTCAGGTTGGGATCATTGGCGCTGATATTGCCATCCTGATAGATAAAACGTGAGACGCCAGTAACGGCAGTTCCTATCAGGTGGGCCTCATCGATTTTGGCAATTTCTGCTGCGACACGCACGCGGAAGTTTGAGCGTTCAGATTCATCAACATGAACCAGTATGGTTTTGTATGGCATGTTTTACTCCTTGATGTGGAATCCTGGAAAAAAAACAAATAAAAAAAATACAAGTTCAGCTATCTTTTTGCTGCGCCAAGCACAACAAAAAGATATGGCTACTTGTTAAAGCTTACACTAATTTAAGGTAACAGCAACTTCTTTACCCCATTGAGGTAATAAATTCTTGGCAACTAAAGCAGATACTTTTTCACTGACCTTGATGCGTGATTTGGCAGGTGGCAGGCGACGCAGGGTTTTCAGCGCAGGTACATCATTCAAGGCGATCTGGCGTTGATCAACGCTAATCAGACCCATTTCATTAAAGGCAGACAGGGTGCGGCTGACGGTTTCCAGGGTCAGGCCCAGGTAGCTGCCTATCTCATGGCGGGTCATGCGCAAATTGAAAGTCTTGCCAGAGTAGCCGAGCTGACTGAAACGTTCACCCAGGGTGGTCAGGAAGCGGGCAACCTTGGCCTCTGCACTCAGGGCACTTAGCATACCT
The DNA here is from genome assembly GCA_040390835.1 of Pseudomonadota bacterium. Lineage (GTDB taxonomy): Bacteria > Pseudomonadota > Gammaproteobacteria > Burkholderiales > Burkholderiaceae_D > Undibacterium. The sequence continues at coordinate 17,200 of JAZJXP010000051.1, read as the reverse complement.
ATCATGATTTGCTCACGCACCAGTTCGCGGCTCATGACGCTGAACATGGCTTGTTCCAGTTCTGCATAAATGCGTCCCAACGCGGAGAAGGTTTTGTACGGCAGCAATATAATGTCGCAATCAGACAGGGCAACCGCCTCTGAGGCATGATGCTGGCTATGTATGCCATCGATGCCGAGCAAATCGCCTTTCATAGGGAAGCTCAATACCTGTTCATTGCCATATTCATCGAGCAGCACGGTTTTTAAAAAACCGGAATTGACGATATACAAGGTGTCAAAGTCCTGGCCTATGGTATGCACTCTTTGGCCTGCTTTAAAACGTACATGCTGGAACAGTGCTTCTTCATCTGCAGAAGCGGCAGGGGTAGGAATGCGCAAGAGTTCACAGACTTCACGCAGATTCGACCAGAGATTGCCGTGACAACGCCAGCCAGCTTCATTGGAAATGACTGGAAAGACACTTTTGCCGGCAATGGAGGATTGATTACCGGTGCTGGTTGTGAAGGTTGCTGTAGTCATGATATTTCCCTTGAAAGGTGAGCGATATTAATTTATTTGATGATTCGAATCTGGTTGCTGCCAACGCAGCAGATAATCTTGTAACAGGCCAAAATCGGTGGATTTGTCGAGAAAACCGTCTGCACCTGCGCGCAAGGCGTGGATGCGGTTACCTTCGGTCGCGTGATTTGTCAGCACTACCACTTTGATTCCTGGCTTGCTTTGCTTAATATTTTTTAAAAATTCCAAACCATTGCCGTCAGCTAACTGGAGATCCAGTATCAATGCGTCAGCGTTATTGCCAAGCAGGGCTAGATAGGCACTCTCCATATCGCTGGCCACGCCCAACACATGGATGTCAGGCATCTCTTCTACAAACCGTATCAGGCGGTCCTGAATCAGTACAGAATCTTCAAGGATGTAGAGGTTCATGTTGTGACTTGCTATATGCGTTTGCTCAGACTCTATTATCGTGAGCATGGGCTTTGATTTAAATCAGGAGATGCTGATTTGAACTGTCAGATTTGGCGCTGCTCTTGTAGGAATATTCCTAGCAGGCAATTTGAAGGAACTGATAAGGCGCGAGCCATCCTGCCTGGACTGGCTGCGCCATATCAGGTATTTATTGATGGGTGCTGAATGAGGGTGAGGGAGGCAGGGCTTAAGCCTGAGGCTGCAAGAGATGGTGGGCAACGGCGTATTGCACCAGGTCAGAGAGGGTACTCATATTCATCTTTTGCATGATACGGGTCTTGTGCGTGCTGACTGTCTTCACGCTCAAATGCAAGAGTTCGCCGATTTCAGTGATGGATTTCCCTTTGACCAGATGGGTGAATACTTCAAATTCGCGGTCAGACAAGCTGGTGTGTGGTTGACTATCATCCGCAGGCATGGCGCTCATGGCCAGTTGTTCTGCCACTTCTATGCTGATATAAGGGCGACCAGAGGCGACCTTGCGCAGAGCCGTGACCAGTTGTGTACCAGCGCTTTCCTTCGTCAGATAGCCACGTGCACCGGCGCGTATGGCACGCACGGCATACTGTTCTTCTTCATGCATGGTGAGTATCAGTATCGGCAGTTTGGGGAATTCATCCTTGATCTGGCGTATCAGGTCGACACCACTACGGCCAGGCATGGACAAGTCCATCAGCAATACATCAAATTCAGTATTACGTACTTTTTCCAGCGTGTCGAAACCATCTGTCGCCTCGCCAACAACTTGTATATCTTCTATGCCTTCTAGTATGCGTTTCAGTCCTTCACGCATGATGGTATGGTCGTCGGCGATCAAGATGCGGGTCATAGGGGCGGTGGGGTTTACAGTAGGTGGTCATTGGTGCACCTGGCACATACTTGTGCCAGGGCAAGGATTTTCACTATTGTACTGTAGCCTGATGCGCGATGTGGGCTATGTCGGGCTATGTCTGACTTATGTATGGCTCAGTGGTGCTTGATCCTGTGCACCAGTACTGGTATCAGACACAGTGACAATACTTTGGTGGTGACACTACCCAGCAGGAACTGGCCCAGTCCGCTCCTGCCATGTGAACCCATGAAGATCAAGTCGCAAGCATATTCTTGTGCAGTGTGGACGATTTCCTTGGCGGTGGAATCATTGAACTGTATGACTTCCTGATAGGCGAGTCCGGCAGCCGCAGCGGCTTCTCTGACAGGTTGCAGATAGTTTTCAGCCATGACCTGCATGGCTGCCCTGTATTCATCTTCAGTCGGGCCATTAGGTGGCAGGATATCGACATACAGCGGATACTGGTAATTGCCGGCAACGAATACGGCGACGACTTCTGCTTTCAATTGCAGCGCAAATTCGAGTCCGGCTGTGACACAGGCATGTGACAGTTCGGAACCATCAGTGGGTAACAATATCCTGGAGTACATATCCTGCGCCTTTCATCGTTGAACTTGAAACTGTTCTAGTATGTATCTTGATTGTTGCACTAGCCTTGACTTCAAACAAGGGATTTGATGAATTATTCAGCGATCATTGGTACTTATTGATACTTATCGGTAGTCAAGTGCTGTTTAAAAAACAGCAGCATTTCCTTGTAGGCAAGTTCCTTGGCGGCAGGGTTGCTGCCTGTCGTCACACCTTGTCCCGGATGCACGCCATTTGGCACATCCATGCGTTTGCGCACTGGCAGGTCTGGCGCATCAAAATCATGATAACTATCGGCAAAAACACTGACCTTGACAGGCGATGGTGCGAGCATTGTTTCAAAGCTCACGCAAGGAGCAGCAGGTGTCCAGTCATCTTCTGCACCGATCAGTATCAACAGGGGTGAAGCCAGACGATAAGCAGGGCGCGCTTTCAGATAGCCCTGGCAGCCAGGATAAAAAGCCACGGCTGCCTTGGGGTAAAGATCGTCCTTACCTGCCGCTTTATGGGCAGTATTCAAGGAATTCAGTGTGGTAGAGCCGCCATTCGACCAGCCCAGAAGGGCAATGTTTTTTGCGTCAACGGTAGTTTGCCTGCTTAGCCATTGCAAGGCAGCCTGTACATCCAGACGGCGGTTGTTGGTGCTGAGATCACGGTTTTTGTAAGCGCTGCTGCAGATACTATTTACGCCACGCGGACGAAAACTGTCTGGCATCAATACGTGGTAGCCATTTTCCTGTAACAGCCTGGCCATATTATTATGCCTGGCGTTCAGTTCCAGTTCATGCCCCTTGCGGGTGCTGTACAGGCCACCGCAACCATGCAGGGCAATGACGGTTGGTGCAGTGGCAGCATTGCCGCCAGCACGGAACCAGAAAGCGTCAAGCTGTACCGCATGGCCGTTTTGCAGGTCCAGGCTTGGAAAGCTGATCTTTTCTGGAGCGTCCACGGCCATTGCCGTATGGCAGAACAGCAGTAAGCCGGCTGCAAATGCGAATCGCGGAGACATTTAAATCAGGGCTTCTAATAAAGGTTTCAGTTCTGGTGAACTACTCCATGTCAGTTGCAGATCATTGCATTCATGCCACGCGGCGAATTCACGCAAGGTCTTTGCCAGGTCCGTCGCCAGGGCTTGAGACGTGCGCACACCCGGCTCCAGATGCAAGGCCTTGATTTCCAGTATGCCTTCCTTGCGATGGGCTTTGGCATCCATGCGCCCAATCAGAGCACCCTTGCGCAAGATAGGCAGGGTGAAATAGCCATAGCGCCGTTTCGGCGCTGGCGTATAGCACTCAAGTTTATAGTCAAAGTTAAACAGGTCTAGAGCGCGTTTCCTGTCCCACACCACCGGGTCGAAAGGTGAAAGGATGCGGGTGGTCGTAGCTTTCAGCTTGTTCTCGCTTGCCTGTCCCAGCAAATCCAGGCGATCGGGATGCACATAAAACAGGGCGTCGTGCTGATCAACCGTGACGGGTATCAATAAGCCTTCTTTGACCAGCTGTGCTGTCTGGTTACTGATATCGGGTTTGCCCATGCGAAAATAATCATTAATCCAGTTGGCCTTGCAAATACCTAACGCACGGACAGATTGCAAGATCTGTGTGCGCTCGCAATGCAGAATAGATTTCAAATGTTTTTTGTCATTCCACTTGGGGTGCACGCGTTCGCGCAAGTCATAAATTCGCTGGAAATTATGGCGTTTGGCAACCATCAGTTCGCCGGTCGTGAACAGCACTTCCAGTGAGCGTTTTTCCGGCTTCCATTCCCACCAGCCACCGCTTTTGCCATCGGTGCGTTCAAAGTCTGCCGAACGGCTGGCGCCATTTGCGTGGATATGCTGGCGAACGGTTTCTACCTGCGCAGCATTTTCCTTGAGCCACTTGTGATTGTATTTCCAGCCCAGACCCTGTGGTGACACCATCTGATGCCGATACAGGCCGTAATCTTCTATCGGCAAGAAGCAGGCTTCATGAGACCAGTATTCAAACAGATGGCCTTCTTCCAGCAATTCATGCAGCCATGCATGCGGATAATTACCCAAGCGGCTCCACAGCACCAGATAAGGGCTGCGCGCAACTACGCTGATGGTGTCAATCTGTAGTGCCGACATATTGCGTATGCAGGCCAATACATCTTGTTTGCCAGCTTTGCGTGGCGAAGGATTCAACAAACCCTGCGCGGCCAGATGCAGGGCGCGAGCGGAACTGAGTGTCAGATGGAAATCAGTTGCGCTCATAAAATTTTTGCCCAAAGGTAAAAAGAAGCCAGGGGTTCGAATCCCCCTTGGATCGGAAATTAAAAGTGTTTCAAACCGATGGCGGCCCTTACTTCATCAGTAGTCTGGGCGGCAATTTCACGAGCCTTGCGCGTGCCTTCTTTGAGTATTTGCAAAACCTGGCCACGGTCTTTGGCAAATTCTTCACGGCGCTCACGTATCGGTTTCAGCATATCCTGCAAGATACCTTCCAGACGGGCTTTGACGATGCTGTCACCCAGGCCACCACGGACATAGTGATCTTTCATCTCTTGCAGACCGGCTTTGTCTTCATCGAATGCATCAAGGTAGATAAAGGCGACATTGCCTTCCAGATGGCCAGGGTCAGCCACGCGCAGATGCAGTGGGTCTGTGTAGACATTGCGCACCGCTGCCTTGATTTCAGCAGGTGTGAAGCCGAGGTTAATGACATTGCCCAATGACTTGCTCATCTTGGCCTTGCCATCGACGCCGGGCAGGCGGCCAATTTCAGGCACCAGCGCCTGGCATTCCACCAATATCTCTTTATTCGCCAGACGGTTGAAGCGGCGGACGATTTCATTGGTCTGCTCTATCATCGGTATCTGGTCTTCGCCGACCGGTACCAGGCTGGCCTTGAAGGCACTGATATCAGCTGCCTGGCTGACCGGGTAAGTCAGGAAGCCGGCAGGGATGTCGCGCTCAAAGTTGCGCAGGGTGATTTCTTGTTTAATCGTCGGGTTGCGTTCCAGACGCGCTACTGTGACCAGATTAAGGTAGTAGAAAGTTAATTCTGTCAGCTCAGGAATTTGCGACTGGATAAGGATGGTTGATTTGGCTGGGTCTATACCAACGGCTAGGTAATCAAGCGCCACTTCCATGACATTGTCATGTACTTTGGCTGGGTTTTCCATGTTGTCGGTCAAGGCCTGGGCGTCTGCCAGCATGATGTATTGCTCATACTGGTTCTGGAATTTGACGCGGTTGCGCAGACTGCCTACAAAGTGGCCAAGGTGCAGGGGGCCGGTAGGGCGGTCGCCCGTCAGTATCAGGTGTTTTTTATCTTCGGTACCAGGGAGCATGCTAAATCCAGTTGGGTAGTGCAGTGAAATTGCGGTGAAATTGTCGGTTGCAATAGAGTATACGTAAAAAATGCCGCTGAATCTTGAGCGGCATGACGTATATCAAGGCGAGTTCTTTGGCTATGATGCCGTTTTCCGGCTGACTATGTCAAGTTTGACCAGATTTGCTGTGCTTCTATCGCTATTCTGCCTCTGCATTTAATTTAATTCACTCAAAACTATCATCTTGTCATGTGAATTACTTATAAAGTCATTTCCTGCAATGATAAAATCGCGGTTTGCTTTTGTAACCCATGTATCCCGCTTTTAAAGTTGAAAGTAGCCTTATTTTGACATCCTCAAGTTCTAAAAAATTGATTATTGCCTCACGCGAAAGTCGTTTGGCAATGTGGCAGGCAGAACATGTGCGCGACCGCCTGGCAGCACTGTATCCTGATTGGCAGATAGAAATTTTGGGTATGACTACCCGTGGTGACCAGATACTCGATCGTGCACTCTCCAAAGTCGGTGGCAAAGGCCTGTTCGTCAAGGAGCTCGAAGTCGCCATGGCAGAAGGCCGTGCTGACCTGGCCGTGCACTCTCTCAAGGATGTGCCCATGGATTTACCGCAAGGCTTCATGCTGGCAGCCATACTGGAGCGTGAAGATCCGCGTGATGCTTTTGTTTCTAACGACTACGCAGGCTTGGACAGCCTGCCTGCCGGTGCCGTTGTAGGTACCAGCAGCTTGCGCCGTCAGGCCCTGATTTCGGCACGTTACCCGCATCTGGTGATACGCCCGCTGCGCGGTAATCTGGATACCCGTTTGCGCAAACTCGACAATGGCGAATATGCTGCCATCATCCTTGCCGCAGCTGGCCTCAAACGCCTGGGTGTGCCTGAGCGCATACGCACCTGCCTGAACCCTGAAGAAAGCCTGCCAGCCGCAGGCCAGGGCGCAATGGCAATAGAAATACCGGAAAACCGGCCAGAGCTGCAAGCCATGCTGGCGGCCTTGAATCATACCGAGACGGCGCAAGCTGTAACGGCGGAGCGTACTGTGTCCAAGGCCTTTGGTGGCAGTTGCCAAATCCCACTGGCAGCATTTGCCACAGTCAGCCAGGGACAAATGCAGATCAGGGCCATGGTGGCGACCCCTGATGGCACGCGCATCGCCAGGGCAGAAGCTGTCGGTGATGCTGATAAGCCGCAAGAGCTGGGACTAAAACTGGCGCGGGCCTTGTCAGCGCAGGATGCAGAAGCCATTTTGGCAGTGTGTAAAGCAGAGATCATTGAGTGACATAGCCCCGGCATGCAAACAAATAAGCTCGCTAATAGGGGCATAAATAGGGTGATACTCACCCGGCCTGTCGCTCAGGCGCAGGATTTTGCCAGGCAAGTAAAGGCCATGGGGCGTGAGGTAGCGCATTTCCCTTTGCTGGAGATAGCGGCACTCGAAGACAATACTGCCCTGATCAAGCAATTAGGGCAATTGCTGGGCTATGCCCTGATTGCCTTCGTCAGCCCAAATGCGATAGACGCTTTTTTTCGGCATCTGACGAGCTTGCCAGCAAACCTGACTTTTGCGGTCATGGGTGAAGGCAGCCGGGCAAAACTGGCTGAATATGGCGTGAATGACCAGACTGCGACCATTTTACGTCCGCGCAATGCGCTGAAAACGGATTCTGAAACCCTGCTTGCCGAACTGGATCTGGATGCGCTGCGTGGTCAGAAAGTATTGATCGTGCGCGGCGAATCTGGCAGGGAATTATTGGCCGAAGCCTTGCGCGCGCATGGTATAGAAGTGGTGCAAGTGGCAGCTTACCGCAGAGTCAAACCTGTACTGAATGATGAAAGTGAAAAGTATTTAACACAATTGCTTGAAAGTGAGAATGACTGGGTTATCACCAGTTCTGAAGCGCTGCGCAATTTGTGTGACTATGTAGGGGCGCTGAAATTAAATAGTGGCGTGGCAAAAATGCAACGACAACATTTGCTGGTGCCACACAGCCGTATCGAAGAAACCGCACAATCTCTGGGGTTTCTGCACATAACCTTAACAGCTTCTGGCGACGAACAACTGCTTGTCGCGTTACAATCTCGTCTATGAGTGAACAGCAATCAAATCCCGATGCCGTCGTGACGGCAAATCCTGTCGATGCCCAGGCACGACAGCCAGCCCCAACTTTACCTGCAGAAGCTGCAAAGGAGCCAGGCTGGGCGAATCCTGCCTATCTGGTTTCCGGTGTGCTGGCAGTTTTACTTGCAGCTAACTGGTGGTCTTCACAAAACCAGATCAGTGGTTTGCGTGAAGAGGTCGCCAAGAGACTGCAGACTGCGGATACCAATAGCAGCGAAACCAAGGTGTTGGCGCGCAATGTGCAAGCAAATGCCAAGGAAATCCAGTCCAAGGTTATTCTGCTTGAGGGAAAACAATCTGAAGCACAAAGCCAGCAACTGGCTCTGGAGCAGTTGTATCAGGACTTGTCCAAGAATCGTGACGACTGGGCACTGGCCGAGATTGAACAGGTGCTGGCAACCGCCAGTCAGCAATTGCAACTGGCTGGTAATGTGCAAGGTGCGCTGATTGCCCTGCAAAATGCCGATGCTCGTCTGGCAAAATCAGACAAGCCACAATTTATTTCCATACGTCGCGCGATTGCCAAAGACATAGAGAGACTGAAGTCTTTGCCCGCTCTGGATTTGCCAGGTGTAGCACTGCGCCTGGATAGCGTGATTGCCCAGATTGACCATATCCCACTGTGGTCCGATGAAAAATCTGTGGTATCCGCCACGCCACCAAAGGCACCATTGCGTGTCTTGCCAAAATCTTCAGTCACTGCAAAAACAGAAAAGAAGACTGTAGATGATGTCGAAGAAATTACCTGGAGCATGCGCCTGCAAGATGGCTGGCAGAGTTTTTCCAGCGAAATGTGGAATGAAGTCAAACAGTTGATACGCGTCCGTAATGTAGAAACACCGGATGTGCTGTTGCTGACACCCTCACAATCTTATTTCGCCCGCGAAAACCTGAAGCTGCGTCTCTTGAATGCCAGGCTGGCACTGTTGTCCAGGAATGAAAGCATTTTCAGAAGCGATATGATTGCTGCGCAAGATGCAATAGGCAAGTATTTTGATACCCGCGCCAAGCAAACGCAGACTGTGCAAGCCTTGTTGCGCCAGGTGCAGGGCAGTAATCTGTCGATAGAAATGCCGACGCTGGGTGAGAGCCTGAATGCAGTGCGTAACTATAAAGTGAAGCCATAAGAGTATGCGTATCTTTATCCGGCTTTTGATTTTGTTTGCGCTAGCAGTTGGCCTTGCCGTGGGCGCACGTTATAACCCTGGAAATGTGGTTCTGTTCTTTCCGCCTTACCGGATAGACTTGTCCCTGAATTTCTTCCTGTTCCTGTTATTGGTTGTTTTTGTCGTGATTTATCTGGTGATACGTGCCATCGTCACCACCAGGAAAATGCCGCGCAAAGTTGCCATGTATCGCCAGAACAAGCGCGAAAAAGACAGCAACAAGGCATTGCGTGAAGCCTTGAAGGCCTTGTTTGAAGGTCGCTTCGGTCATGCCGAAAAAGCCGCCATGCGCGCTACCGATTTGCCCGACAATGCCGGTGTTGCCTCTCTTATAGGCGCGCGCGCTGCTCATCATATGAGTCAGTATGAGCGTCGTGATTCATGGTTTGCCGGTCTTGAGCAAGACAATGTGTATAAGGTAGCGCGACTGGTCAGCATGACAGAATTGCTGGTCGATCAGCATCAGGCTGGTAAGGCCTTGGAGGCTGTGCGTGAATTGAATGCCAATGGTACCCGTCATATTCAGGTCTTGCGCTGGGCTTTGAAGGCCAATCAGCAAGCACAGAAGTGGCAGGAAGTGCTGAAACTGGTACGCACGCTGGACAAACACCGTGCCTTGCATCCTGCACTGTCGCAGCGCTTGCGCGAACTGGCTTATGAAGATTTGCTGACTAATCAGGGGCATGATGCCGAATCCATACGCCGGGTCTGGTATGAAATTCCTCAGACTGATCGCAAATCTGCCTTTATCGCGTTTACTGCGGCGACGGCTTTCAATTCGCACGGCTTATTTGATGATGCTCGCGGCATAGTCGAAAAAGCACTGTCAGAAGAGTGGGATGAGCGTCTCATGCGCGCCTATCGTGATGCGGCCGCCTCAGAAGGTTCGGCTGCCTTGTTGTCACAAATTGAACATTGTGAAAAATGGTCAGAACAGCATCCTACTGACCCTGAACTGGCGTTGACGCTTGGTACACTATGCCTGCGCCAGAAATTATGGGGTAAGGCACAAAGACATATGGAGCAAGCCCTGTCAGATGCAGTTGATCCGCGCACCGTGCGCGAAGCCAACCTGAAGCTGGCACAGTTGCATGAGGCCTTGGGGCAGGCAGAAGAAGCTGCCAGCCACTATCGCCAATGTGCCATGGCAACCATGTTATGAGGGAACGATTGTATAGAGCGACTGCAAGCTAATTGTAATGACGCCCTGTTGCGGCGCACAATTCTGCCTTGAAAAACTATATAATCCCGTGCAACCCATTTCTTCTATTGATACTTATACAGAAAGTGCAAGATGAGCTTGAATAAAGTACCAGCAGGTCGTGATCTGCCAAATGACTTCAACGTTATTATCGAAATCCCTATGAATGGTGATCCGATCAAGTATGAAGTCGACAAAGACACCGGTGCCCTTTTTGTTGACCGTTTCATGGGTACTGCCATGCATTATCCTTGCAACTATGGTTATGTGCCACAAACGCTGGCTGGTGATGGTGACCCGGTTGACGTTCTGGTTATCACGCCTTTCCCGCTGATCCCCGGCGTAGTCGTACGTTGCCGTCCTATCGGCATCCTGAAGATGACTGACGAAGCCGGTAACGATGCCAAAGTATTGGCAGTGCCAGTAGACAAGATTTTGCCTATCTACACCCACTGGCAAAAACCAGAAGATCTGAACGAATTGCGCCTGCGCCAGATCCAGCATTTCTTTGAGCACTATAAAGATCTGGAAAAAGGTAAATGGGTTAAAGTTGAAGGTTGGGGCGGTCCTGAAGATGCAAAAGCGGAAATTTTGGCTGGCGTAGAGAATTTCAAAAAAGCTGAAGCGTAAAAGCTGAACGGTTTTTGAAACAAAAAAAGGTGCGATTTAATATCGCACCTTTTTTGTTTTTGCGGACTGATCAAGAGCGCGAGAATCCATGACACTTTAGATCTTACATCCTGTGCATCAGGTACGCAGCTACGCCAACAAACGCAGCAAGCAGGGCAGCCCAGCTCAGCCATGATACTTTGTGCGTGTCATCATCATTCTTGTAGTCACTCGTATCGCTGCCTTGTTTTTGACGTTTGCGTTTGAGTTTCCTGTCGCGTTCAAGGAATTTTTCCAGTGCTGAAGACATTTCAGCCGCGCTTTCATAACGTGCCGCCGGGTCTTTTTGCATCGCCTTCATGACAACTTTAGACAGGGAATCCGGTATGCTTGGACGGATTTCTGAAGGATATTTCGCTACTTTATTTACAATCTGTTGCAATAATTTGTCTACATCTTGCGACTGAAACGGCTTTTGGCCAGTCAGCATTTCATACATGACGGTGCCAAGCGAATACACATCCGTCAAGGCATTGACAGGTTTGCCATTGGCTTGCTCTGGAGACATGTAGTTGGGTGTGCCCAGAATATTATTGTTGAACAGGGTATGTGCTTGTTCTCTGGTTTCATCGAGCACGCGATTAGGTGCGCGGGCGATACCAAAATCCACCACCTTGGGTTGCTGGTTGGGTAAAACAAAAATGTTGGCAGGCTTGATGTCACGGTGTATCACACCATTGGTATGAGCGTAGGCGAGAGCATCAGCTATCTTTTGTATGATGTTAGCTGTCTCTATGATGTCGAATTGCTTGCCATCTGCCAATATATGCCGCAAATCCTTGCCCTGAAGGAATTCCATCGCGATAAATGTCGTACCGCCTTCACTGGAAGCATCAAATATGGTCACAATATTCGGATGGGATAACCTGCCAGCGGCCCGTGCTTCATTGATAAATTGCTGTTCGCGCTGTTTCTTGTCTGCAGCATTGCTACCAGCGCTAAATATTTTAATGGCGACATCGCGGTCTATGACGGGGTCGTGTCCCAGATACACCGCACCATTGGAGCCCATGCCCAGACGCTCGCTCAGATAAAAGCGACCTACGCGTTTGCTTGGCAATGCAGCGGGTGGTGCATTTGGTGTCGAGAGAAAGTTATTTTGCATGGCGACAGGATGCCTTGAACGAAGCAAAATTTCAAGTAGGGCTTACTTCATTGTGTTTCAGCACTTTGTAAGGTGTATGTTCGAGCAAGTCATTTAAATATAGTTCAATATCGCTGGATTCGCGTTCAAGAAAATTCGAAACTGCATCAGCAAACTCCGGGTGACTTAAATGATGTGCTGACCAGGTTGTCGTCGGTAAAAAACCACGTGCCATTTTGTGCTCTCCTTGTGCACCACCTTCAAAAATGGCAATTTTTTCCTGTATGCAAAAATCGATAGACTGATAATAGGCTGTTTCAAAATGCAAACAAGGATGTGACTCCAGACAACCCCAATAGCGGCCATAGACACGCTGTTGATCATGGATCAGCAGGGATGCAGCAATCTTGTTGCCTTCGCGCAATGCAATAATAAGATGGATGTTTTCTGGCATCGTGTTGCCTATGCGCGAGAAAAAATCCAGATTCAAATACGGGGTTGAGTGATGTTCTTCATAAGTCTGGTCATAGCAGCTTTTGAAGAAGCGCCAATCGTCTTTTTGCATGTCTTTGCCGTGCACATGCTGGAACTGTATGCCAGCTTCCTGTACTTTCCTGCGCTCGGCACGAATATTCTTGCGCTTTTTCTTGTCAAGAGTGTCCAGGAAATCATCAAAGCACTGGTAGTCCTGGTTTTCCCAGTGAAACTGCACACCTTTGCGTAAAAGGTAGCCTTCTTCACTCAACAGGCACGCCTGATCTTCTGGCAAGAATAGCAAATGGCTGGAAGAATACTCACCCACCTGCTGTAACTCTTGCAGGGCAGCGATCAAGGCGCGTTGTGCTGCAGTATTGCGTGCCAGCAGGCGGCTGCCTGTAATGGGGGTAAAAGGGATGGCGGACAATAGCTTGGGATAATAATCATGACCATGTCGCTCAAATGCCCTGGCCCATGCCCAGTCAAACACATATTCACCATAGGAATGCTTTTTTTCATACAGTGGCAGTGCAGCTTCGAGTTGTTCACCATCCCAGATAGTAATAAAACAGCTTTGCCAGCCAGTTTTTTCTGTGGCTGAACCTGACTCTTCCATTGCGCTCAAAAATGCATAAGACAAAAATGGATTCGCAAGTACCTGATCTGCAATCAGGCTATCCCATGATGATTGCGCTATCTCACTCAGTGAAGTAACGATGCGCATGCGATAATGTGGGGCTGGAGATTCAGATTTCATTTTCGATTTAATACAGATTTGCAAATATGACCGTAAAAGTTGCCATTGCCCAGATGAATAGTGTTGTCGGTGATCTTGCCGGGAATGCTGCACAGATCACAGAATATGCCCGCCGCGCCGCAGAGCAGGGCGCAGACATACTCGTCACGCCGGAATTATCCCTGGTGGGTTACCCGCCAGAAGATTTATTGCTGCGCCAGGCGTTTTATCTGGAAACCGCTACCGCGCTTGATACCTTAAAGAAACAGCTTACGCTATTTCCCGGCCTTGCGGTTTTGGTCGGTCACCCCAGCGAGGTAGAGGGTAAACGGTATAATGCTGTTTCCGTGGTGCAAGATGGTGCAATATTAACCAGTTATTTTAAGCGTGATTTGCCAAATGATATGGTGTTTGATGAAAAACGCTATTTCTCATCGGGCAATCAGGCTTGTGTGTTTGCTATCAAGGGCGTGAATTTCGGCATCAACATCTGTGAAGATACCTGGTTGCCAGATGCGCCTGCGCAGGCCCGGCAGGCGGGGGCAGAAGTGCTGCTGGTGCCAAATGGCTCCCCCTATCATATGGGTAAGCAGCATCAACGCTATGACGTTATGCGCGCCAATGTGATTTCCCAAGGTTTGTCCCTGGTGTATGCCAATCTGGTTGGTGGCCAGGACGAATTGATTTTTGATGGCAATTCCTTTGCCATGGATACGCAAGGCCAGATCTGTGCACAGTTAAAGCATTGCGAGGCTGATTTGCAATTGGTGGAATTTGACGGCGCGCAGCCCTTGAGTAGCCGTGTGGAATCAGCGTTGCCGCTGGAGGCCGAGGTCTATCAGGCGCTGGTCATGGGCGTGCGCGATTACGTAGGCAAGAACGGTTTCCCCAGCGTCTTGCTGGGCTTGTCCGGCGGCGTTGATTCTGCCCTGGTGCTGGCAATTGCAGTGGATGCACTGGGTGCTGACAAGGTAAGGGCGATCATGATGCCTTCACCCTATACTGCCGATATTTCATGGCTGGATTCGCGTGATATGGTGGCACGCATAGGTGTGCGCTACGATGAAATCGCTATCAGCGATTGCTTCAGCGCATTCCGTTCTACTCTGAGCCAGGAATTTGCTGGCTTGAAGGAAGATACCACCGAAGAAAATATACAGGCCAGGATACGTGGCACGTTGTTGATGGCCTTGTCGAACAAATATGGTTCCATTGTTTTGACGACTGGTAACAAGAGTGAAATGGCAGTTGGTTACTGTACTTTGTATGGTGACATGGCAGGTGGTTTTGCTGTCATCAAGGACATTGCCAAAACCTTGGTATACCGCCTGTGTGCCTATCGCAATACCCTGTCAACCGTAATACCCGAGCGGATACTGACGAGGGCGCCATCAGCTGAATTGCGACCTGATCAAAAAGACCAGGATTCTTTGCCGCCCTATGACGTTCTGGACGGTATCATGGCCATGTATATGGAAGAAAATAAGGCGCGTGCCGATATTGTCGGGGCTGGTTATAAGGCCGAAGACGTGGAGCGCATCACGCGCCTGATCAAAATTAATGAGTACAAGCGGCGTCAAGCGCCCATAGGTATCAGGATTACTCATCGCGCTTTTGGGCGTGACTGGCGTTATCCTATTACTTCGAAGTTCAGAGACTAGTTTGATCCGTATTAATCGTATTGCTCGTATTAACAGTAATTATTCAAGGAGAGGGAAATGAAACAGATTACCGCTATCATCAAACCATTCAAACTCGACGAAGTCCGTGAAGCCCTGGCTGACGTTGGCGTCACCGGCTTGACTGTGGTTGAGGTAAAAGGTTTTGGCCGTCAAAAGGGTCACACTGAGTTGTATCGTGGCGCTGAATACGTGGTCGATTTTTTGCCCAAGATCAAGGTAGAAGTCGTCGTGGACGACAAAATTGCCGACAATGTCGTCGATGCAATTATTAAGGCAGCCCATACCGGCAAGATTGGTGATGGGAAGATTTTTGTACAAAATGTTGAGCAGGTGATACGTATTCGTACTGGCGAGACGGGGCCTGATGCGGTTTAAATATGACGATGTTAAAGCAGTTTGCAGTAAATGAATTTGTTGGTGTTTCAAAAGCAAGAACAAAAGCAAAAATAGGGGTGGCACTGGTGTTGATGGCGATGGCAAATGCCCAAGCCGAAACCGGTGTCACAGATAGAAAAATTTTATTGGGGCAGTCGGCCGCATTTTCCGGCCCGGCAGCACAACTTGGCCTGCAGTTGTATTCAGGTGCCAAGCTATATTTTGATCAGGTCAACGCTACCGGTGGTGTGTATGGTCGCAAGATTGAAATCCTACAAAAGGACGACAAGTACGAAGCAGACCTTGCAGCTGCCAATACCAAGGTCTTGATAGAAAATGAAGCCGTGTTTGCATTGTTTGGTTATGTTGGTACGGCGACCAGCAATGCGGCTTTACCGATATTCACACAGGCAAAAGTTCCTTTCTTCGCACCATACACTGGTGCTCAATCGCTGAGAGAGCCTCTCAACCGTCAGGTCTTCAATATCCGGGCAAGTTATAACGACGAGACTGAATATCTGGTCGATCGTCTCGCTAACCTTGGTACAAAAAATATCGCAGTTTTTTACCAGAATGATGCTTATGGCAAGGCGGGTCTGGCCGGGGTAGAGCTGGCGATGAAGAAAAGAAATTTGCGTATTGCAGAGACAGCGACAGTAGAAAGAAACAGTTTTGATGTGGCAACAGCAGTAGGGAAATTATTGCCCAAACGGCCAGATGCCATCATACAGATCAGTACCTATGCAGCCAGTAGTGCTCTGGTCAAAGAGATGCGCAAGGCTTCCTACACTGGCATGTTCTACAATGTGTCTTTTGTCGGCAGCCAGGCGCTGGCAGATACCCTGGACAAAGATGGTGTAGGTGTCGTCATCTCTCAGGTAGTGCCATTTCCATGGTCGCCATCCATTCCTGCAGTTGCCGAATATACGAAAAGTATGGAGAAAGCAGGGAATAAAAACCTGAACTTTTCCAGCCTGGAAGGATATCTGGCGGCAAAAGTATTTGTTGAAGGTCTGAAGCGAGCCGGATCTGGTTTAACCAGAGAGAAGCTGGTATCTGCGCTGGAAACAATCAACCGCAGCAGTTATGACGCCGGCGGATTTGATGTCAACTTTTCGCCTTCCAATCATAATGGTTCAAAATATGTTGATATGACCGTTATTTCCAAGGACAAGAAGTTCCGCAATTAAGTTTGTTGTGCCTGAGCCCTGGCCTGAGTCCATCAGGGCTCAGGCCGCATCAGCTGTCGTCAAGATTTCAACAGTACGATCAAGGCACCAGCGCCGCCATCAGCCGCAGTCGCCTGGCTGAAGGCTAATACTTCATCTTTCTGTATCAGCCAGTTCCTGACTTTTTGCTTCAGCACTGGTTCCTTGTTGATTGATCCCAGTCCTTTGCCATGAATAATGCGCACGCAACGTGTGCCATTGCGCATGCATTTGCGCAGGAATTCTCCCAGACTATCCCTGGCTTCATCGCGGCGCAGACCATGCAGGTCAAGTTGTGCCTGTATGACCCAGTGGCCTTTCCTGAGCTTCCTGACGACATCCTGACCAACACCTGATCTGGTGTAGCTCAGGTTTTCATCGGTTTCCAACAGTGAGTCAGCATCGAACTCATCTGATAAAGATTCATGTAACGCCGCCTGCTCATCTGCAATGTGTTGAAAGGGCAGGGGCTCCAGGCGTGCAGGTATTGCCAGGTGTTTCACCACGGCCTTCAAAGTTTCAACCTTGCCTACGCTGGAACGAAAAATGTTTGCCTCTTCCCTGGCTTTCTTTTCCCGCTCCAGACGTTCTGTTTCAGCGCGTTGCCGGCTTTCTTCTTGCTGTTTTAATTGCTGACTGAGTGACTTCAGGTCAGCAAGGTTTTTAAAAGACGACATGCTTGACATCCTTGATTAAAACTTATTCTTCCAGGAAGCGTTGAGCATCCAGCGCTGCCATGCAACCTGTACCCGCGCTGGTGATCGCTTGACGATAGA
>JAZJXP010000050.1:12060-15155 GCA_040390835.1 Pseudomonadota bacterium | reverse complement strand
GGCCCCATGCAGGCCGGACTTGAGCAGGCTGGTCTGTTTGCCGAGTGCTTCTTCCCGGCTATAACCTGTGATACGGGTAAAGGCATGGTTGACGCGTACGATGGTGCGATGCTCGTTAGTAATGACCATGCCTTCTTGCGCTTCAAAGGCAATGGCAGCGATACGCAAGTCTTCTTCTATATGTTTGCGTTCAGTGATGTCTTGCACCGTGCCCATGTGCCTGGCGCTCTGTGCGTCATACTGTGAATGTAGCCAGCGCACTTCACCTTCAAGAATAATACGGTGCTCTATGCCTGCATCTTTGCCTGCTTGCACCAGTCCCCAAAAAGTCTTGACTGCCTGAATGTCGTCTGGATGGGTGCGTTGCATGAGGTTGGCGCAATCGATATTGCTGCCATTGGCATAACCAAGTATGCGGCGCGCTTCGTCGGAATAGCGCCACTCTTCTGCGTTATTGCCTATGCTCCAGTTTCCTGTTTTTGAAATGATCTGGGCGTGGCGCAAGTCGGTTTCGCGCTGCGCCAATTCTGCGGTTCTTTTGCTGACGATTTTTTTCAGGTTTTTTCTTTGCTCACGCGCATCAAGCAAGAGTTTTACCAGACAGGCCAACATGAAGCTAAACAAAAGCCCCACGCTGTTGTAGAGCAGTAGTGGTTTGTTCTGGATAACAGAGTTCTTTGGTGTCAGTTCGAGGGTCCATTCTGCATTTGGCAATTTGATTGCATAGCTGAGGTAATTTGTAGTTGTAAATCCAGCGGACTTTTCTATAACGTGCCTGAGTCGTGTGCCCGGATGAACGCGCGACAATTCATACTCATAACCCCGTTCGTTTAGTTTTGATAATCCGGTGTCGGCAAGCAGGGTTTTAAGATCAATGGCTGCAGAGATCAGCCCCCAGAACTCAGGCGGTTTGTTTGCGTCAATGGGGTCTTCAAGATAGACGGGCAAGCGGGCTATGATGCCAGTGCTGCCATTAGTGAGAGGGAGGGGCCCAGCAAGGGTCAAATGATGGCTGTCCTTGGCGAGTTGTGCCTCAGCTTTGCGTATGGGATCGGCCAGCAGGTCTATGCCTAGCCCGTCATTGCGCCATTCTATTGGTGCGACTTCACTGGTGACGCCGTCTGGAGCAAGATACAAAGCAGCAATTTGCGGATGATACTGCAGGATATTATCGGCAAAACGTCCAAAGTGCCGGACCCTGCCATTGCCGTCGGCCACCATGGCAGCAAGTGCATAGCTTGCTGATAGTGCGCTGTACATATTGTTTTGCAAGTTGACCCCTTGTGAGCGCGCCAGATCGTAAGCGAGCTGGCGTTCTTCCTGTTTTGCACCTTCATCCAGTTTGATGATGATGGCGGCGCTTGCCAACATTGTTAGCGCGAAGGTGAGCAGGGCAAACAGCATGGGTTTGCGCAGGTAGGGGTGAGGCGACATAATGAGATTTGGGTATGGGGCGCCCGTGCACTAGTCCATAACTGTTTAAGATGCAGGCGGGGGCATCGCCACCTGAAATACCATCACAGTCTAAATGAGAGTGAATCGCATATAGAGAAATACCAATGGATGTTGATTTTGGTCAATATTGCCAATTAAGTATTTCGCTTAACTGCTTCAGTTAAGTACGTTGAAAGATGCAATGCAACCTGCTACTGAGTCGCACCAAAATAATGCAAAATGACTCGGTAAACTAAAAATTGCACCAAAATAGTTTGTTAAAATTGCTTTGCGTTATTTTGGTGCGTTCACTGAGTTTTTATAATGTTAATATGGCGTATTTTTGTCAGAAAAAACGCCACAAAAACAAGCATTTAACAAATTTCGAATTTATATATCACTGATCTGGACGATGGCATGGTTTCTGCTATTATCCCCGGTGAGTTGAGCCGCCAGCATAATGTCGTTGTTAATAAGTTTATTAATAAGATCAATAAGGCAAGGTTTGTCTGTTGGTCGATATAGCACAAAACTGGCAGGCGCAGCACTCAGCAATTTCCGAATTTATTTTTAGCTCTTAGAGGAGTTTCACATGGCAATGACAGCCGCAGAAGTCTTGAAAATGGCGAAAGATAACGAAGTTAAATTCGTTGATTTTCGCTTTGCTGATACCCGAGGCAAAGAACAGCACGTAACTGTTCCAATTTCCCAGTTCGACATCGATAAATTCGAATCTGGCCACGCATTCGACGGCTCGTCCATCGCTGGCTGGAAAGGCATTGAAGCATCCGACATGCTGTTGATGCCTGATCCATCTACTGCCAACATTGATCCATTCTTTGAAGAAACCACATTGTTCATGCAATGTGACGTCATCGAGCCATCTGATGGCAAGGGTTATGACCGCGATCCACGTTCCATCGCGAAACGTGCTGAAGCGTATTTGAAATCCTCTGGTATTGGTGACACAGCTTACTTTGGCCCAGAACCAGAATTTTTCATTTTCGACAGCGTACGCTGGAAAGTGGACATGTCTGGCTGCTTCGTCAAGATTGACTCTGACGAAGCTTCCTGGACTACAGGCGAAAAACTGGAAGGCGGCAATACTGGCCATCGTCCAACTGTTAAAGGCGGTTACTTCCCGGTTCCTCCGGTCGACAGCTTCCAGGACATGCGTTCTGAAATGTGCCTGATCCTGGAATCCCTGGGTATCCCGGTTGAAGTGCATCACCATGAAGTGGCTGGCGCTGGTCAAAATGAGATTGGTACCAAGTTCTCTACGCTGGTAGAGCGTGCTGACTGGACACAAAACCTGAAATACGTAGTCTGGAATGTTGCCCATACCTATGGCAAGACAGCGACTTTCATGCCTAAGCCTATCGTTGGCGACAACGGTTCTGGCATGCACGTACATCAATCCATCTGGAAAGATGGCAAAAACCTGTTTGCTGGCGACGGCTATGCCGGTTTGTCTGATTTCGCCCTGTACTACATTGGCGGTATCATCAAGCATGCAAAAGCATTGAATGCGATCACTAACCCAGGTACCAACTCTTACAAGCGTTTGGTTCCAGGCTATGAAGCCCCGGTAAAACTGGCTTACTCTGCACGTAACCGTTCTGCTTCCATCCGTATTCCTTACGTTGCCAATCCAAAAGGCC
>JAZJXP010000050.1:0-12050 GCA_040390835.1 Pseudomonadota bacterium | reverse complement strand
AACACGTTTCCCTGATCCACTGGCTAACCCATACTTGTGCTTCTCTGCACTGATGATGGCGGGTCTGGATGGCGTACAGAACAAGATCCATCCTGGCGAAGCAGCCAGCAAAGATCTGTACCATTTGCCACCAGAAGAAGATGCATTGATCCCAACAGTGTGTGCTTCTTTGGAAGAAGCACTGGATGCATTGAACAAAGACCGTGAGTTCCTGACACGTGGTGGTGTATTCAGCGACAGCATGATCGATGCCTACATTGATTTGAAAATGCAAGAAGTACAACGCTACCGCATGACAACTCACCCTGTCGAATTTGACATGTATTATTCTCTGTAATCTGGGTAAAAACACAAAAAGCGGGGGCAACCCCGCTTTTTTTGTTACAAATGCTAATTTGTTCGTAATTGTGTTGCACGGCTGCATGACATACACTTACAGTCTATCAATGAATATTGCTTATTTATGAACCGACTCTTGTCAGGATTACTTCTCTTTATTGGCGTGCACGTCTATGCGCATGCACAGGCTGAGGTGTATCTGTGCGTCGACGATAATGGCAAAAAAGAATACAAGAACACCGGTGCGGTTAAAGGTTGCAAGAAAGTAGATTTGCAGGGCATCACAGTGCTTCCTGCGCCAACACCACCTGCCGCTGGCAAAAAGCCACAAGGCAAGCCTGCCAGTAGCCCCAGCGATTTCCCCAAGGTAGATGACAGTACGCAAAAGGCCAGGGATTCTGACCGTAAGCAGATCTTGCAGGATGAATTGAAATCAGAAGAACAAAAACTGGCGAACATCAAGAAAGAATACAATAATGGTGAGCCTGAGCGTCGTGGTGATGAAAGAAATTTCGCCAAATATCAGGAACGCACCAATTTGATGAAAGAAGACATCAGCCGCACCGAAAAAAACATAGAAGCACTGAAACGTGAAATTGCCAATGCAAAATAAGTTGCCGGGCTGAACGGCAAATGTGCTCTCCGGGCATGATGCTTGCGTAAAGGTCGCTCTGTGCGGCCTTTTTTTATGGACAAGTTTTGAAAACTCCACTTACCTCTTTTGCCGGCCTGGATTTGCTGACATCCGCCGTGATTGTGCTGGATGCTGAAGGCAGTATTCTATTTGCCAATGCCGCTGCTGAAAATCTGCTCGACTCTTCCTTCAAGTCACTTACTCACTTGAAGCTGACTGACCTGTTCCTGAATGGACAGGAGTTGACAGCCGTTTTCCACCAGGCGGTAGCTCATCAGTTTGCGGACAAGCGTCAGGACTTGACGCTGGAGCGGGCAGGGCGGGATGCTTTGCATGTGCACAGCATAGTCACTGCACTCGATAATCCCGAGACGCCTGTGCTGATAGAGCTGCGTGAAAACGTACAGCAACTCAAGCTAGACAGGGAAGAGCGCATGCTTGACCAAAGCAAGGCGAACAAGGAATTGATACGCAATCTGGCGCATGAAATCAAGAATCCTCTCGGTGGTATACGGGGGGCAGCGCAATTGCTTGAGCTAGAATTGCCTGAGCGCCACCTGCGTGAATTGCGTGAATATACCCAGGTCATCATCAAGGAAGCCGACAGGTTGCAGACCCTGGTTGATCGCTTGCTGGCACCACATCGCCTGCCACATATCGTCGGTGATGTGAATATCCATGAGGTGTGTGAGCGTGTGCGTAGCCTGATCGTGGCTGAGTTCCCGCAGGGGCTGACGATAGGGCGTGACTATGATTTATCGATACCTGAATTTCGTGGTGACAAAGAACAGCTTATACAGACGGTGTTAAACATCGCCCACAATGCGGCGCAAGCCCTGAATGAAAGGATCAGGCAGGGTGACGCCGTGCTGACTTTCAAGTCGCGCGTGGTGCGCCAGATCACTTTGGCCAAGGTTCGCTACAGGCTGGCATTAGACTTGCATATCATAGATAACGGTCCGGGCATCCCACCTGAGATTCGCAATCGTATTTTCTATCCCCTGGTATCAGGCAAGGAAGGCGGTAGCGGTTTGGGGTTGACGCTGGCACAAACTTTCGTTGAACAACACATGGGTGTCATCGAATGTGAGAGCCGGCCAGGATGTACGGATTTCCGGATACTGATACCACTACCTTAAATAAGGGTGTGGCAAAGTGGCGGCACCAAAAGTGCTCCTTCTATCGATATGCTTAACACAGACTGCAAAACGACAATATGAAACCAATCTGGATAGTGGACGACGACGATTCAATTCGCTGGGTGCTGGAAAAGGCCCTGGCGAGAGAAAATCTGGCAACCCGCAGCTTCACCAATGCAAGAGATGCGATGAATGCCTTGCAAAGCGATACGCCGCAAGTGCTGGTGTCTGATATACGCATGCACGGTGCATCCGGCCTTGAACTCTTGCAAACCGTCAAAGCCAAATATCCTGGCTTGCCTGTAATTATCATGACGGCGTTTTCTGATCTGGAATCAGCAGTCGCGGCATTTCAGGGTGGGGCTTTTGAATATCTGGCCAAGCCATTTGACCTGGATAAGGCAGTCGAGTTGATACGCCGCGCGATGGATGAAAGTCTGCGTGAATCCAGTGTCGAGCAAAGCATGTCAGAGACACCTGAAATACTTGGCCAGGCACCTGCCATGCAGGATGTGTTTCGCGCGATAGGCCGATTGTCGCAATCGAATGTGACGGTACTGATCACTGGTGAATCAGGCAGTGGTAAGGAGTTGGTAGCGCGTGCATTACATAAGCATAGCCCGCGCTCCTCTCAACCTTTTATCGCCTTGAATACCGCAGCTATTCCCAAGGATTTGCTGGAATCAGAATTGTTTGGTCACGAGCGTGGTGCCTTTACTGGTGCACAAACCACGCGCCGTGGTCGCTTTGAGCAGGCAGAGGGCGGCACGCTGTTCCTGGATGAAATTGGTGACATGCCTTTTGATTTGCAAACACGCTTGTTGCGGGTTTTGTCGGATGGGCATTTTTATCGTGTTGGCGGACACCAGCCCATGAAGGCGAATGTGCGCGTGATAGCCGCAACCCATCAAAATCTGGAAACCCGCGTCAAAGACGGCTTGTTCCGTGAAGACTTGTATCATCGCCTGAACGTCATTCGCCTGCGTCTGCCGAGCTTGCGCGAGCGCCGCGAAGATATCCCGTTGCTGACCAAATACTTCCTGAACCAGAGCGCCAAGCAATTGGGTGTGGATGTCAAACGGATGTCGGAACCGGCATTGCAATTTTTGTCCAGCCTGGATTTTCCGGGTAATGTCCGCCAATTGGAAAACCTGTGCAACTGGATCACCGTCATGGCACCAGGCCAGACGGTGGAAGTACCTGATTTGCCACAAGATCTGGTACCAATTGCGGTCGGTGCGGCAAGTGCAGTTCAGACGCCAGTTAGCAGTAGTGTTGGTGACGCGTATGGCAGGAGTAGTGAACATCTGCCAGGTCAGCCCGCACAAATGAATGGTAGTGCCTATCCAGAAAAACCGGTATACCGCAGTGGCGAAAGCTGGGTTTCTTTGCTGGAGGCTGAGGCAACTGCCATGCTGGCAGAAGGACAGTCAGAAGTTATCGACAAACTGGGTCGTTGTTTTGAATCCGTCGTCATCAAGGCTGCATTGCGTCATACCCATGGCCGCAAGAATGATGCCGCGATACGTCTGGGCATAGGCAGGAATACCATCACCCGCAAGATTCAGGAGTTGGGTATAGATGGAGTGAAGGACGAGTAAGTACTCAGAGTAACTACTCAATATGAAGAAGTGAAAATAGTGGTTGCAGATTGCAGCCACTATTCTTTTTCAGGACTTACGCAAAATTGTCCCAGCAAGGCTGTGGCTTTTGGGGAACCTCCCTTGCAGGGGCGGTTCGTTACGTCGGCAGACAACATGTTGTCTGAAACCCCGACTACACCGTCAGCGACGAAGACAGTACTTTAGTACGGCTAGGAGCTGCAACGCAGCTGGGGCGGTTTTGCGTAAGTTCTATCTATAAGTTGCGCCAGAGTGCGAAGCTCAGCAGGCAAAAGAAAGCCGCCACAATATCATCCCACATGACACCAAAGCCACCTTTGAAGCGACGGTCAAAATAACCTATCGGTGGCGGCTTGACCATGTCAAAAAAACGGAAGCCTATAAAGGCCCAGAGCTGGGTTTGCCAGTCTGCAGGTACGATGAATAGCAGCACCAGCCAAAAGGCAATAATTTCATCCCACACCATGCTGCCATGATCGGCAATACCCATGTTTTTACCAGTGATATGACAAGCCCAGACACCAATAGCAAAACCAATGACGATGATGATGAGCCAGTTAATCGTGGTAAATACTTCAGGCCAACGGCTGGATAATACATAAAAACTCAACCAGGCAAACAGGGTGCCCGATGTGCCGGGCATGATGGGCGACAAGCCGCTGCCAAACCCCTGGGCCAAAACATGGGCAGGATGCCGCATCATGAAGCGCCAGCCAGGGTTGGTGACGATGGATTTTTGGCCGTGTTCTAAAGTGCTCATGGATTGACGAAGTGATCGAAGGATTTATATTGCAAATGTACTGGCTGGCCATCGTCATCAACCAGGCGCAAGCCAGCATCTGCTTCTATCTGGCCTATGCGCGCGACAGCAGTTTGCGATTTTGCTGCTGCGGCGATTACTTGTTTTCTGTTGCTGGCAGGTGCAGTGAAACACAGTTCATAATCATCGCCGCCGTTCAGCGTAAATTGCCTTTGCAATTCCTGTGGCTGCTTTTGCAATACAGGGCCAGCAGGTAACTGATCAATAAACAGGCTGGCACCAACTTTTGACTTTTCCAGGATATGACCGAGATCACCTGCCAGGCCATCAGAAATATCCAGCGCCGCATGGGCGATGCCACGCAAGGCCATGCCCAGCATAATGCGCGGGCTGGGTTGGTGCATGCGTATGGCAGCCAGTTGATGATCAGATACGCTGAGCGTGACTTCTGTCCAATAGCCTGCTAAAGCCAGGCGGGCATCACCCAAAGTGCCAGACACCCAAATGTCATCGCCAACTTTGGCAGCATCACGTCGCAGGGCGGTGCCGGGTGGCAGCTCACCAAAAATCGTGATGCAAATATTCAGCGGGCCTTTGGTAGTGTCGCCACCTATCAGGTGGCAGTGATGCTCGTCTGCCAACGTCAGCAAGCCGCGTGAAAATTCTGACAGCCAATCCTGGTTTGCTTCAGGTAGTGAGAGTGCCAGGGTAAAACCCAAGGGCTCAGCACCCATGGCAGCCAGGTCAGACAAATTCACTGCCAGGCATTTATGACCCAGTTTGTAGGGATCAGCATCCGGGAAAAAATGACGGCCGGATACCAGCATGTCACTGGAAATGGCCATCTGCATGCCGGGGCTGGGATTGAGCAGGGCGCAATCATCCCCTATGCCGAGGGCGATGCGGCTGTCGTGAATACTGTGCTGCGCAAAGTAGCGCTTGATGAGATCGAATTCGGAAAGCATGCGCGCATTGTACCTAAGGTGGCTCAGGATTCAAGATAATCCCCGACACTCTAGGTACTACAAGCTTGGCTAATTCAGTTCAGACGGGTTGCTTGTGCTCCTGTTAATTCTGCAATCAGTGCATTTCTCGATTTGGCATCTTGCGGGGCAACTGCAAAGCCATGCAATTTTTTACTCTCATCAAAGTAGCGGCTGATGGTGACACCTTCGGCATGGTCTGATTCCCAGGTGCCTGATTTGTTGGCAGTAAAAGCAGGTGGGATCAAGGCCACTGGATAGCTCGGTGTTTTGAC
Source organism: Pseudomonadota bacterium (assembly GCA_040390835.1). Lineage (GTDB taxonomy): Bacteria > Pseudomonadota > Gammaproteobacteria > Burkholderiales > Burkholderiaceae_D > Undibacterium. The sequence goes on along the minus strand of JAZJXP010000050.1, from coordinate 6,298 downwards.
CAGTACTGCGGTTGGTTTCATTTCTATGCTGGTCAGTTGACCTGTCAGATTTAGTGCAATTGCCCGCGCTGCAGTCATGATGGGGGCAACGTAGGGCATCAGGCTGTGGCCGCCATCTGCTTGTTTGTACTGCGCACAATCACCAAGCGCAAATATGCCGGGTGCGCTGGTCTGACCATACTCATTGATAATAATGCCTCGATCCGTTTGCAATTGTGCCGCCTGCGCCAGACGTATGTCGGCTCGCAAACCTACTGCTGACAAGATAATATCGGTGTTAAAGCGCTCGCCATTGGACAGCGTTACTTGCAAAGCATCGTCTTGCTTGACTATCTGGCTGGCAGTGGTACTCAGTTTTAGCTGTACACCTTTAGCACTTAGGGCAGCATGCAAACCTTGAGATATAGCTGTCGGTGCCAGTGCTGCCAGCGGCAGTGCGTTTGGATCTATCAAAGTGACTTCATGCCCCGCACTAGCCAGATCATCGCTGAATTCACAACCTATCAAACCTGCACCCAGTATGGTGACCCTGGCCTTGTCCCCAGTTTGCGCCAGCTTTTCTCGAAACACAGCATAGTCAACGAGGTTATTGACCGACAAAACCTGGTCAGCCGCATTACCGGCGATGGGCAGGCGTATTGCTTGCGCACCGAGCGCCAGCACCAATTGGGCATAGTCAAAATCACCCACTTTTGTTTGTATGGTCTGCGACTCTGTGTTAATGCCGCTCACCACAGTTTTAGTCAGGATAGTGGCAGTCAATTCGGCTGCCATCTGATCTACTGTTTTACTTTGCAATTGCTGCGGCTGCTTCCCCATTGCAAAAGCATTCGACAGCATGGGCTTGGAATAAAAGCCGCCATCATCGCCAGTGAAGATTAACAAGGGCGTGGTTTTATCGAGCTTGCGGAATTCTCTGGCGACTGTGTAACCAGCCAGGCCGGAACCGATGATGGCGATGGGTTTCATAACTACCTCAGATTTCTGTCATGTCAAAGTCAGCTTTGGCAACGCCGCAATCAGGGCATTCCCAGTCGGCTGGAATATCATCCCAGCGAGTGCCGGCGGCGATGCCATCTTCTGGCAAGCCTTTGGATTCTTCATAGATAAAGCCGCATACGATGCATTGGTAAGTTTTCATGGTGTCCTCTGTATGTTTTGATTAAAGGTTTTTCGGGGCTCAGGCCTGATTGGCTTCCAGCACGGCACGGTAGTGATTCGCGTGGCGTTCCTCTACCTTGGCCAGCGCAGCAAAGCGTTTGGCGGCGATTTCTAAAGTCCGCTTAAAGTTTTCAGCGTGTTCCTTAGATTCTGCGATTTGCTCATCGTATTCAGCGACAGCAGCGTGGTTGCCTTCTTCCACAGCGAGATGGCGGAATTTTGGGTACATTTCTGTGTATTCATAAGTCTCACCTTCGATAGCAATTTCCAAGGCACGTTGTGGTGTCAGCTTGCTTTTGGGATACAGTAAATCCAGATGTCCAAAGGCATGCATGACTTCTTGATCAGCGGTTGCTTCAAATGCTTCTGCAATTTCAATCGCACCCGCTTCACGTGCCAGTTTGGCGAAATAGCGGTATTTGATATGGGCCATGGATTCGCCGGCAAAAGCGGATTCAAGGTTCTGGATGGTGACGGATGGGTTTGCCTGGGTGCTCATAATGCTCTCCTTGGTTATTTGCGGATGTTGTTTGCATTTGCTATCAACGTGAGACATATCATAGATTTCAATAATTGATTTGAAAAGATAATTGATTTTATTGATTCAATAGTTAAAGACTATGTATTATTGCTTAACAGAATAAATTGCATTTGGTTATGCTTGAAAAGCATAAGAGTCGTACAAATACGTATAAAGTTAGAGGGTTCCCTCTGCTAGAATCTCTACTAGTAAGATTTCCGTAAGCAAAAAAATAGAAAGAAGGTCAAGCACATGGATTCGTCAGATCAAAAAGAGCAAATACGTCAACAATTGCGTCAGGCAGCGCTGGAATATCATGAATTTCCAACTCCTGGCAAAATCAGTGTCACTGCTACCAAGCAACTGACGAATCAACGTGATCTGGCTTTAGCGTATTCCCCAGGTGTTGCTGCACCCTGTGAAGAAATCGTCGCGGATCCGACAGCTGCATTCAAATATACTGCCCGTGGCAACCTGGTAGGTGTCATCACCAACGGTACTGCAGTGCTGGGCCTGGGTAATATCGGCCCACTGGCATCCAAGCCTGTAATGGAAGGCAAAGGCGTACTGTTCAAAAAGTTTGCCGGTATTGATGTGTTTGATATCGAAATCAGTGAATCCGACCCTGACAAACTGGTCGATATCATCGCCTCACTTGAGCCTACATTTGGCGGCATCAATCTGGAAGACATCAAAGCGCCAGAATGCTTCTATATAGAACGCAAACTGCGCGAGCGCATGCGGATACCGGTCTTTCATGATGACCAGCATGGCACAGCGATCATCGTCGGTGCGGCCATCCTGAATGGTTTGAAGGTCGTCGGCAAAACCATCAAGAACACTAAATTGGTGGTGTCTGGCGCAGGTGCGGCAGCATTGGCCTGTCTGGACTTGATCGTCGATCTGGGCTTCCCGCTGGAAAATATCTTCGTCACTGATCTGGCTGGTGTAGTTTATAAAGGTCGTGTCGAGTTGATGGACCCGGATAAAGAACGCTTCGCTCAGGAAACCTCGGCCCGTAGCCTGCGCGATGTCATGCCTGATGCCGATATTTTCCTGGGATTGTCAGCTGCTGGCGTGTTGAAGCAGGATATGGTCAAGCTGATGGCACCAAATCCCTTGATCCTGGCGTTGGCTAATCCTACGCCAGAAATCTTGCCTGAAGAAGTCAAGGCTGTACGTGATGATGCCATCATGGCGACTGGTCGCTCCGACTTCCCGAATCAAGTCAATAATGTATTGTGCTTCCCGTATATTTTCCGTGGTGCATTGGATTGCGGTGCAACCACCATCACACGTGAAATGGAAATCGCAGTTGTGCATGCGATTGCTGAACTGGCGCAGGCTGAGCAATCAGATGTCGTCGCTTCTGCGTATGGCATCAGCAATCTGTCCTTTGGCCCTGAATACCTGATACCTAAACCTTTTGATCCTCGTTTGATGATCAAGATTGCCCCCGCAGTAGCGCGCGCGGCAGAAGAGTGCGGTGTGGCAGTGCGTCCTATCCAGGATATGCAGGCTTATGTAGAGAAGTTGCAGCAATTCGTCTACCACAGCGGCACTTTCATGAAGCCACTGTTCCAGATCGCTAAAAAAGCACCGGCTGAACGCAAGCGTATTGTCTACGCCGAAGGTGAAGAAGAAAAAGTCTTGCGTGCAGTGCAGGTTATCGTTGATGAGAAACTGGCAGCACCTATTCTCGTTGGCCGTCCGCATATCCTTGATCAGCGCATAGAAAAATTTGGTTTGCGTCTCAAGGCAGGGGTGGATTTTGAAGTCATCAATCCAGAGCAGGATGATCGCTATCGCGATTACTGGCAGACCTATCACAAAATGACTGCCCGCAAGGGTGTAACCGAGCAATATGCCAAACTGGAAATGCGCCGTCGTCATTCATTGATCGGCGCCATGATGATCCATAAAGGTGATGCAGACGGCATGATCTGCGGCACCTTTGGTACGACAGGCCTGCATCTGAATTACATCAATCAGGTATTGGGCAAGCGTGAAGGCGTGAATGTCTATGCCGCCATGAATGGCCTGGTGTTGCCAGATCGTCAGTTGGTCTTGGTTGATACGCATGTCAATGAAAACCCGACAGCAGAGCAAATTGCCGAGATCACTATTCTGGCGGCAGAAGAAATGCGTCGCTTCGGTTTGCTGCCTAAAGCCGCTTTGTTATCGCATTCGAATTTTGGTAGCAGCAATAGCGAATCAGCGCAGAAAATGCGTGCTGCATTGGCGATTATCCAGCGTGATGCGCCTGATCTTGAAGTAGATGGCGAAATGCATGGTGATACTGCACTTGATACCAGCTATCGCAAGAAAATGATGCCTGATTCGAATTTGAAGAGCGATGCCAATTTGCTTGTCATGCCAAATATCGATGCAGCAAATATTGCCTATAACCTGTTGAAAACAACCGCGGGTAATAATGTGGCGATTGGCCCTATCTTGCTGGGTTGTGCCAAACCGGTGCATATATTGACGCCATCAGCAACTGTACGCCGTATCGTCAATATGACAGCTTTGTGTGTGGTGGACGTACTCGCACAACGTTAATCTGCTATCCGATAAAAAAGCCAGCCTCGTTACAAGGCTGGCTTTTTTTGTTCTTCACTGCTCTTATTTTAGCCTGCTTATTTAGCTTGCTTATTTAGTTTGTTTAACCGGTACCCGGCCAGTAGGCACAACATTCGACGCATGCAGGCAATGACCATGCTGGTCATCAAAGAACATGTGCGGCTTGAAGGCTGCTAATACAGCAGACTTGTTGACGCCGCCCATGAAGAAGGTTTCGTCAATCGCGATATTCCAGGCGCGCAATGTGCGTATTACTCTTTCATGGGCAGGTGAGGCGCGGGCTGTTACCAGAGCGGTGCGTAATGGGAAGGCGCGGCCATCCGGGGTTTTGAAATTATTCTGTAGATACGATAAAGCCAGTAGCAGCCTGGCGAAAGGACCTTCCGGCAAAGGCTTCAAGGCATTTTCCCTTTCATGTTGCTCAAAGGCTTCCACCCCTTGCTCTTGATAGATACGTTCAGATTCATCTGAAAAAATGACTGCGTCGCCATCAAAGGCGATGCGGATTTGCTCAGGGTCTGCAGCATTTTCTGGCAGGCGATATAGCATCGCCGACGCTACGCCTGAATTGATAGCGGCTTGCACATCATCTTCATGCAGGGACAAAAACAGGCTGACATTAAAAGCCAGCAAGTAGGGTGCCAGTGGTGATCCGCCCGATAAGGCGGCGCGTGTAATATCCAGGCCATAGTGGGCGATGGAATTAAATATCCGCAAAGAAGTCTCGGACGAATTGCGCGACATGATGACAACTTCTACTAGCCTGTGGCCGGGCGTCAACTCATTAAGTTTAAGTAAGGCTTTTACAAGCGCAAAACCTGCACCTGGTTTCAGTATACTGTTTTCTTCCTTGAGTTGATGCTGGCGATAAGTATCTAATCCTTGTTCCTGAAAAATGGTTTCTTCTGCTTCCAGATCAAATAACGCACGGGAAGAAATTCCTATGACTAAGAGATTATCTAGCGAAAATGGCATATGGGATTGTTCGTCTTGTTATTTGGTGATGAATTTGGTAATGAGAAGATAAGCGGTCTTCTGTTTACATGGCCTGGCGAAACGTCAGATTGATTCTTTGTGTTCCCAATAACGGATGCGCTGCTTCCTTGATTGGCGCTACACCATGGTAACGTAATCTGGCCGGACCACCCCAGACTACAATATCACCATGTGCCAGATGATAGCGCTGGACAGCATCAGTGCGTTGCATACCACCAAAAAGAAATGTCGCTGGTATGCCCAGTGAGAAGGACACGATAGGTGCTCCAAATTTTTTCTCATCCTTATCCTGATGCAGGCTAAGACGCGATCCCGGTTGATATTGATTGATCAGGCAGCTATCCGGTTTAAAGCCAGGAAAGCCAGCTTCATGCGCCGCTTGCACGGCAAGTGAATAAAAAATGTCTGGCATGACAGGCCAGTGCTCACCATTTTCTGGATCATAAGCGCTGTAGCGATATCCGTCACTATCAGATACCCAGCCAACCTCGCCGCAGCAAGTCATCGCTACCGACATACGATGGCCATTAGGCGTGCGCATTTGCCGGAAAGGGTGCTTGCCTAATATGTGCTGTATGCCATCCAGCAATGCAATTTCGTGACTCACTGAAAAGTGCCTCAATATCACCGCACCTTCGCAAATACTTTCTATCCAGGGTTGTATATCGCTGGCATCATCAAAGAGTGAATAGTTCATAGGCTTGCTTCTGTTTGCTCATGCCCTCATGTCATATATATACATAAGCGTAATTCATTTTTTGAAAGTTTGGCGCATAAAGAAAATTTCTCTTGCAAAACAGGTGGGGGATTTGCTATAGTTCGCCTCCCGCTGAAGAGCGGGTGCAGAAAGTGAAGTAGTTCTTGGTTTGAGCGAAAGAAATGACGCAGAAAGCCAGGGTCTGGAAATATCCTGAAGTAGTCGAGATTGATTCTAAAAGATTTAATCTAAACGAAATAAAAGCAGGGTGTTGACAGATGAAAAGAAGTGCTTCATAATCTCGTTTCTCTGCTGCTGACGCACACAACGCTGCGACGCAA
>JAZJXP010000049.1:0-10361 GCA_040390835.1 Pseudomonadota bacterium | reverse complement strand
ACTGGCAGCATAATTCCCATCCGATGGTGGACGAAATATCGAGGGAAGCTCAAACAGCCTATTTTAAGAAATCAAAATCCAGACTTTCCAAATCCAAATATAAACGCCATTCGTCAATGGCGGTTCCCATGGGAGACTGAACAATGATTATTTTTCCATTTTGTTTGTTGGATCTCGAATGGTATTACTTTCGACGGCAGATCAAGGAACAAAAAGAATGCCCCCCGAGTAGAGACGAGCACGGCTGGTACTACATTACCATATTGCATAAAGGTGAGTCGCTGCTATACACAGATAAACATGGTTCAACAATGATCGATTTTGAGATCAGGACACCTTCTTGGGTATCGGCAAGTTCAATCAAGCGGTGGAGTCGCTTTTGGAAGATTTCGGACCAACAGCGTAAACTGATTTTGGATAGAATCGTTCATATGTTTGGTGCCCATGCGGAAGGTTGTAAAATCATTGACTGACGTGATCTAGGTATTGGACACAATCATGCGTGTTGGCATGCTTGTGTCCTTACTTTTGTATTGCTTGAAGTATGATGAAGAAGTCGCTGACCTGACAAAAAATAAACATGTAAAAATCATTATGTCTTTGGTGAAATCTCTTACTTCAACTGCTATCTGTTAAAATATCGCTTTTGCGAAATAAAATGAATCAAACAGGTGTTCAAGCTTCTTCGCGTTAGTCGCAAGGGTTTGAAGATTGCCGCAATCCTGGCCTGGATTTGTTGTCTTGCATGTAACTCCCCCTTCTTTCTGAACTCCTGTATGTCTGATTCCAAACCCGCTGACGGTGTGAAGCCGCTGTTTTATGATCCTACCGAGCGCCGCATCCGTAGCTTTGTTACCCGTGCTGGGCGCTTGTCTGATGCGCAAGCCAGGGCGATAGAAAACCTGAGCCCGCGCTTTTGCATTCCTTACCAAAAAGCGCCATTGGATGTCGATGCGGCCTTTGGCCGCAATGCGCCGACGGTGTTTGAAATTGGCTTTGGCATGGGCGAGACCAGTGCCAAGATTTCTGCCAGCATGCCGGAGAAAAACTTCATTGGCGTCGAAGTACATACCCCCGGTGTAGGCAGCTTGCTCAAACTGACGGATGAAATGGGTTTGCAAAACCAGCGCATCATCCAGCATGATGCTTTTGAAGTGCTGACAAACATGATCGCGCCAGCATCCCTGCATGGCATACACGTGTTTTTTCCTGATCCCTGGCACAAGGCACGCCATAACAAGCGTCGCCTGATACAAGGCCCGCTGGTGGCCTTGCTGACATCTCGTCTTGCACCTGGTGGCTATCTGCATTGTGCAACAGACTGGGAAGAATATGCCGTGCAAATGCTTGAAGTATTGAGTGCAGAGCCTGCGCTTGAAAATACGGCAGATGGCTATGCACCGCGGCCTGATTACCGCCCAGTGACAAAATTTGAAAACCGTGGCTTGCGCCTTGGCCATGGCGTGTGGGATTTGGTATTCCGTAAAAAATAATCCTGGCTTAAGATAAGTTCAGCGTTATTGCAAAACCTGCAGCGCTGGCTTGGTACGCAGGTCGCGCCAGCGAGCTTCTGTTTTCCAGCGTACTGACCAGTCTATAAACTGATCTGCCGGCATAGGGCGGGCTATACCATAGCCCTGTGCCAGACGGCAGCCCAGCTCCAGTAACTTGGCGCCATGTGCCATGGTCTCCACCCCTTCTGCTATCACTTGCCGGTCAAAGGCACCTGCCAGGCGTATCACGCCTTCGACAATGTCCATGTCCTCTACATCTGTCAGCATATCGCGTACAAAGCTTTGGTCTATCTTCAAGGTATCGACGGGCAGCTTGCGCAGATAAGTCAGCGATGAATAACCTGTGCCAAAATCATCGAGTGAAAAGTGGACTCCTAACTGGCGGCAGCGATTGAGTATGGCAACGGCTTGTTCCATATCCGCAATGGCGGCAGTTTCCAACACTTCGAGCTCAAAATTGCTGGCCTGGAAGTAGGGATGAACACGTAAGGCAGCTTGCAGGTAATCACAAAATTCTGGTGCCAGCAAATGATGTGCACTGATATTCGCACTAACGCGGATGGCGATGCCGCGCAATTGCCAATGATAGGCTTGCTGTATCGCGGCCTTGATGACCCATTCGCCCAGAGGCTTCTCTAGTTTACTGCCATAAATATGGGGCAAGAATTCAGCGGGAGAGAGTATGCCGCGATTCGGATGTTGCCAGCGTATCAGGGCTTCTGCGCCGACGATTTCACCGCTGATCAAATCGACCTTGGGCTGGTAATACAAAACAAATTCATCCTGGTCGAGTGCAATTTCCAGTCTTTCCAGTATTTGCCTGCGCTGTTGCGCCTTGCGGTCGTTTTCCGGATCAAACAGGTGGTAGCGGTTCTTGCCCGCTTCCTTGGCCAGGTACATGGCATGGTCGGCATGCCGCAGCAAAGTGTCGGCATCGACATTGTCATCAGGGTACAGGCTGACACCGATGCTGGCCGAGATACTGATCGATTTTAAGTCTATCTGTATGGGTTTGCTGACGCCGATCAGGACACGGTCCAGTATCATGGCGCTTTCTTCTGCTGATGAGATATCAGACAGCAGCACGGCAAATTCATCGCCACCCAAACGCGCCAGGGTATCATCGGCACGCAAGACATGCTTGAGGTTTTCTGTGACGCCGATCAATAAACGATCACCGGTAGCGTGACCATATTTGTCATTGATTTCCTTGAAGCCATCCAGATCAAGAAAGCAGACCGCCAGCGATTTATTGGTACGGTTAGCACGGTTGACTGCCTGGCTCAAACGATCTGCCAGCAAGCGACGATTTGGCGCGCCTGTCAGAGGGTCATAATGAGCCATGCGGTCGAGTTCTGCTTCATGGGTCTTGAGTTCACTGATGTCAGTGAAAATGCCAACATAATGCTGGATTTCACCAAGTGCATCACGCACAGCAGAGATGGACAATAACTCAGGAAAGATTTCACCATTTTTGCGTTTGTTCCAGATTTCACCGCGCCAGAAATCATCTTCCTTCACTGCTTTCCACATCTCTGCATAAAAGCTGCCATTGTGGCGGCCGGATGCCAGTATCTTGGTCGGTTTACCGTACGCTTCTTTCTCGGTATATCCCGTGATTCGGGTAAAGGCCGGATTGATCTTGGTGATACAGCCACGTGGATCAACCACCATAATGCCTTCAAAACTACTGGAAAATACTGTTGCGGCTTCACGCTGCGTCATTTCCAGGATTTTTTGCCCCGTGATATCGGTGTGCGTGCCTGACATGATGAGGGGTTTGCCATTGTCATCCCATGCCACGATGGAGCCTCTGGTCAGTATCCAGCGCCATTCGCCTGATTTGGTGCGCAAGCGTAACTCCATGTCATGACTGGCAGTTTGCCCCTTGATATGCCTGTCGAGCGAAGTGTGTGCCGCTTTCATATCATCTGGATGGATATGGTCTGGCCAATGCTCAGGGCTGACATTCATTTCACCTGGCTCATAGCCCAGCATGGTTTCCCATCGGGCGCTGACCTTGAAGGTATTGGTCACCAAATCCCAATCCCAGTAGCCCAGGTCTGAACCCAGCATCACTCGCTCCAGTCTTTGTTCTCTCTCAAGTAACTCGGCTGCGATGATTTTTTTCTCATTGATGTCGGCCAGAGTACCCACCACGCGCAAGGCATTGCCTTGAGCATCGCGACTGACGACACGGCCACGTGTATGCACCCACATGACGTCACCCTGCTTGGTCAGCAGGCGGTATTCAAAATCGACATCACTACAAAGAGTGCTCCTGAAGTTTTTGATATGTTGCAAAACCAGGGCGACATCGTCAGGGTAAATCTGGCGCCTGATAAATTCCAGGTCCTGGGTATCTTCGCTTTCTGCATAACCCGTCATGTCATAGTAACGCTGGGAGCGATAAACTCTGCCTGATGGCACATCCCAATCCCAGAGAGCTTCGCTGGTAGCGGCTATTGCCATTTGCAGGCGTTCTTCGCTGGCTTGTAATTGCATGGCGGCGACTTTGCGCTCGGTAATGTCTTGTACGCTGCCATGCAGCCTGATCAACTTGCCTTCAGCATCTTGCACGGCTTCGCCACGGGCGATAATCCAGCGGCGGCTGCCGTCAGGTCTGATGACCTCAGCATCACAGGTGTAGGGAGAAAATGTCCTGAACGCCTGCTCGACTGAGCTTGCCAGTCTGGCCCAGCTCTCGGGCGTGAAGTATTGTTGCACTTCCGGGTAAATTGCTGGTGGCAACGTGGGATCACGGCCATAGATCATATACACTTCTTCCGACCAGGTATGCACGTCAGTGCGGACATCCCAGTCCCAGCTCCCAACTGCTGCCAGGCGCTGCGCCACTTTCATGGCTGCTTCGCTTTCCTTCAGCGCGGCTTCAGCTTCCTTGCGTTCTGTGATATCACGGGCAATGCCAAACAGGCCTTGCACTTTGCCGTCCTTATTCAGCATGGGGCCTTTGGTCACCATGAACACCAAGGCCTTACCATCAAAAGTATTTACATACTCGTCATGCGATTGCATTTTGCCACTGGTGATGACGCCACGGTCCACTTCAGCAATCATGTGTGCCGAATCTGGAGGGAAGAGCGCATAGTCATCATGACCCACGACTTCATGCACGGGCTTGCCAACGAATTTGGCGGTAGATTCATTGGCCAGCACATAGCGTCCTTTCAAATCCTTGACGAAAATTGCATCCGAGGTGCCGCGTATGATGGCATCCAGTAAATTGCGATTATTTTGTACTTTCGACAAAGATTGCCGTAAGGCTTCACTGAGCAGGCTGACTGCAATGCCGTTAACCACGAGAAAGCCCAGTTGCAATACATCCTGACTGGTTTTGATATTAAAACTATACACTGGCGGTATGATGAAATAGCTTAATCCCAGACTGGCAATCAGAGTAGATAGCAAGCCGGGCCCCAAGCCACCCAGCATCGCACTGAGGATGATGGGCAGGACAAACATGATCAGCATGGGCCGGTTTTCAAAACTGGGTGCGATGGCCAGACGTAACAACAGCACGGATAGAGGCAGAGCAATAGCCAGCAAATAAATGGGCCAGCGTATCTTGTATTGTGGATGAAATGCTTCCAGTAAAGGGTTGCCCAAGGCTTCCTGCTCACGGGCCGGGAATTGAGGTACTGCCCGTAAGGCCAAAAAAAACAAGGCTGTCGTGACAATGACAAAGAATACGCCCTTGACCGTTGAGAGCCAGGTCACGGCCTCGATATTGCTGAAGCTGGAAAGCAAGCTATCAGACAGTACTATCCAGGCCAGCGCAAATAGCAGATACAGTACCGTGACGATACTGATATAGCGATTGCGCTTGGTAGTCATCATAAAAAACCTGCCGTTTCAGCATCGGTGACGAAGATGAAGCCTGGTGTTATGCGCGTAAGGCTAGCAGCAGGGCTAGCTGAACTCGCGGCAACATCTTTCTTGCTCAGGGAAAATATTGCCATGTAGAATTATTTTGTAAACGTAACACATATGAAACACACTTACTAATAAGATGTGCTAAGTGTGTTTTTTTGTCAATGTACAAAAAGGCAAATTTTGTAAAATTGACATAAAAGAGACTGACAAAAAAAATCTTTTGCTTATTTACAGTCTGAGAGATGTCGGCATGCTCTGGTTTCAGAGTACTGTGGCACTTAAGGGTGCAAGTAAGGCCTGCAAGTCTTCTGCACTGAATTTGCTGGCAAAGGCAGTGTCACTGCCCAACACTCCCTCAGCCAATGCCGCCTTACGTGCCTGCAAGCCCAGGATGCGTTCTTCTATGCTGCCTTCCACCAGTAACTTATAGATAAAGACAGCTTGCTCCTGGCCTATGCGGTGGGCACGGGCATTGGCCTGTTCCTCCACCGCCGGGTTCCACCATGGATCCATATGGATGATGGTGTCAGCTGCTGTCAGGTTCAGGCCCACGCCGCCCGCTTTCAGGCTGATCAGCATGATGGGCACTTGTCTGTCCTGGAATTGCGCCACCACGGCACCACGGTTGGCCGTTGCGGTTTTACCGGTCAGCATCAGGTAAGCCAGATCCAGTTCAGTGAGCGCTATGGCAATCAGTTCCAGCATTTCAGTGAATTGAGAAAACACCAGTATGCGACGGCCTTCAGCTACCAGGGCAGGTAGCATGTCGCTGAGCATTTCCAGCTTGGCTCTTTCCATCTCCGGTGGCAAATTTTGGCCTTTCAGCAAAGCCGGGTCACAGCACACCTGGCGCAACTTCAGCAGCGCATCGAGTATCGTGATCTGCGCGCCGTCAAAACCTTTACGTTGCAAGATCCGGCGCACTTGTTCATCGGCGGCGACGCGCACGCTTTCATACAATTCGCGTTGCTTACCCTGCAGACGCAGGCGTTTGATGACTTCTGTGCGGGGTGGCAATTCTGTTGCTACCTCATCTTTGCGCCGTCGCAAGATGAAAGGACGCACCCTTTGTGCCAGCAATTGCGCGCGCAGGGTTTCACCATTGACCTCTATGGGTTTGCGCCACAGCCTTGAAAAACTGCGCATGTCACCTAAAAAACCTGGCATCAAAAAATCAAACTGTGCCCATAACTCACCCAGATTATTTTCCAGCGGTGTGCCTGTCATGCACAGCCTGTGCCTGGCTTGTATCTGACGTGCTGCATCAGCGCTACGGCTGGCGGCATTCTTTACCGTTTGCGCTTCATCGAGGATCAGTATATGAAATTCCTGTGCCTTCAACACTTCAAGGTCGCGCCATAACAAGGGGTAGGTCGTCAGCACCACATCGGCTTGGCGGATGTCGGCAAACAAGTCAGCGCGCTCTGGCCCTTGTAGCGTCAATACACGCAGGGCAGGGGCCATACGTTTGGCCTCCGCCTGCCAGTTGAAAATCAAAGAAGTCGGCAAGACGATGAGGGCAGGGATGTCCATCCTCCCTTCCTGCTTTTCTATCAGTAAATGGGCGAGTACCTGCGCCGTTTTCCCCAGACCCATGTCATCAGCCAGTATGCCCGCCAGATGCTGCTCGCGCAGGTATTGCAGCCAGGCTACCCCATGCAATTGGTAGGGCCGCAAGGTCACTCCCAGACCATCAGGCGCAAGCACTGCACGCGGGCTGCCAACTTTCGTGAGGCGTTGCGCCAGGCTGCGCAAGCCCACGTCCCCTTGTAATTGCCAGCCACCATATTCTCCAGCACGCGCAGGCTGGCTATCGAGCAGGCTGACGCGCAGGGCTTCCAGCCGGTAGCTGTCCCAGGCAGACAATTGCACCGGTCCTTCTGCTTGTGGCCTGTCAGTCAGCAAATCCAGCATGTGAATGACGATGGCTTTCAGCGGTGCTGCCATGGCATCTATGCGCTTACCGCCAGGGGCGCGTAATTGTATGATGGCCATGTCGTCAATCAGACGTATTTGCCTGGCGTTGAGCCAGCGGGCATCGCGTTGCAGCAGGTGTGCTAGCATGGGTACGAGGTCCAGCACCTCGCCCTCGATTTCTATCCCCAGGCTTAGCATCCATGAGCCTTCACGCGCTGGCAGGCCGAGTGGTGTGATGATCTCGTTACGGCCACGCATGCGCGACGCCACTTGTTTGCCGGTAATCGCGCCCGTGCTTTCATCAATGATGAGATGCCAGGCATCGACGGGCACGCTCTCATGTGCAAAGCCAGGGCGCACCACGACTTGCCAACCCAGTGCTTGCATCTCTGGCAATTTCTCGGCCCAGAAATCGGCAAAAAAACCTTCTTGTACCAGGCTCCAGAGCGGGCCAAAATTTTCCGCAATACTGTCCTTGCGCCACTGCAGGCTGGCAGCGGGCAGGGGTTGCAGACCTATATCCCACACCTTGTCTAAGGCATCCGCTTCCGCACCCAAATCACGCAGCAGGCTCAGTGCCTTGCCATCTTCATCATGCAGTAATTGGGTGGAGTGCGGACGTCGGTTCAGCAGGGCAGTGGGCGCTGCAGTTTGCCAGCGCAGGCCACAATCTGTGTGGTACAGCCAGTCGATCTCCACCACCGTCACACTGCCACCGCGTGGCCCAAAGTCACCGCTGGGTTTCATACCCAGCAAGCCATCTCCTCTGTGCAGGGTTTGCAGAGTGATGCGCGGGCGGAAGTGTCCTGTGGCTTCTGGCAAGCCACGTGGTGCTGGCTTATTTTCCGTCAAAACGCACCTGTATTGATCCTGACTGAGCCATATCACCAAACTGTACTTCAATGTCAGTTTCAACCGGCACTGAGGGGCTGCCTGCATACGAACCAGTAATGATGGCCTGGCCCGCTCGCAAGCCCATGCCCTGACTGCGTAAAAATTCTGTCAGCCAGTACAAGGGCAGACGTGGCTGACCAGCCGGATGTTGCCCATCCAGTGTGATAGTTTCTTGACCGGCGATACTCAACTTGATGGCGAGCTGGCTGGTCTGGCTAGCCATTTGCGTATCCACTACAGGGCCGAGTAGCAGGCCTTGATTAAACAAGCCATCAGCAAAGTGGTCATAAAAATTCAGTTGTTCCGCATGCGTGTAGCGGCTATCAATTAGTTCCAGTGCCAGCCTGGTTTCTGCCACTGCTGCATCGACTTCTTCTGATGTATATGGCGCAGCTCTGGCAGGTAAATCATGTGCTAGCACGAACGCCAGTTCTGGTTCTATCTTCACCTGACCATGCCTGGCCCAGACCGCGCATGGCTGTACAATTTTTTGTGCATTCGTTTCATGCACATCACTTGCATAGACAGGTGCCACTACCCATTTGCCTGCTGCTGGCATGCCGCATTTCCAGGCAAGGATGGCTTGATCCATCTGCTTGCTGACGGCGCATTGGATGGCAAATGCCGCATCCAGATCACGTGGGCGATGTGGCTCAGGCAGGGCATCACCCTGCGTACCGTTTTGCCGCCGTTCCAGCAAAATACTGGCTGCATGACTAGCACTGGCTTGATTCATGGTGGCGATTGGTAAAAAGTGAAAACAGACATTTTATCCCGCCATGGTTTTCAATGCTGACTGTATATAGGCGAACAGGCGATTATCTATGCCCATGCGCAATTCTGGTTGTTCTGCAAAGGCTTGCTGGATTTTCTTTTGCAGGTTCGTGCTATTGCCCGCTTTTTTTAGTGATAGTGCTTGCCACGCTTTTGCCAATTCCTGCACTTTGGGATGACTGACACGGCTGCCAGCGACACATTCCATGTGCAGAGCAGCGATTAATGCAGGCCAGGCGGCGGCATCTGTCAAACTATGCTGGCGTAATATTTGCAATTCCTCTGGTTGACAATAGGCCTCGTACAAAGGCAGGCTGGCACAGGCCAGGGCGCGTACCATGTAATCAAGCGTGGCCTGATCCAGTCCTGAGAATAATTGCAAAGCCTTTTCTTCGCTTTGCATCTGATAAAACTTGATGAGTATAGCTGCGTCACCACCGCTCTCATTTTGCATGCACTGCAACCAGCGCTGGCTTAATGATTGTGCCAGCGCATCTTCTGGCGACACCTGCTTTTCCATCAAATCATGCAAGGCATGGATGAGTGCAGATTTGTCTGCCGTATCCAATGCCGTGCGTTGACGGCGCAAGGCTGCAAGTTCTGCTGTTGTGAAATATTTTTCGCTGTGCACGGTCATCTCCAGCGCAGTCAGCCAATCATCCACGACAGGTAACTGTGCACCGTCCAGATGTGCGGACAGGGTGAGTAAATGATCGCGCAAGGCCAATGCTTCCCGCGCCTGCTTTTCCATCAGGCTGATTTGCTGCGTGACGATATCACCCATACTGACACTGTCATCATCGAGTATGGTTTGGATCTCATCCAGCGACAGTTGCAGGCGGCGCAAGGCCTGTATGCGGTACAGGCGTAGTACGTCTTCGTCATCGTACAAACGGTAAGTGTTGTCAGCCCGCACCGAAGGGCAGAGCAAGCCTATCTTGTCGTAGTGATGCAGGGCGCGCACAGTCAGTCCGGTACGTTTTGCCAGTTCACCTATTTTCAGTTTCATATTGTTCGTGTATTCCTGTATTTGCTCATGAGCAATTTTCCTATGAGTAACATCAGGAATGATAAAGCCTTACCTTAGGTCAGGTGCAATCGAAAAAAGATAATGAGAGATTGATTAAGAGGTTGTGGAATGGGCAATTTATTGGCCGATTTGATACAGAATAAATCAAAAAAATTGAAAAATTGTTACATTTTGTCGCAAAGTTAGCCTAATAAAAATTTAACTTTCTATACTGTTCCGATCAGTAATTTTCGTATTAGCATTTAAATAATTATTTTCTTCATGAATTTTGTCGGGAGTTCTAAATGGCCAACACAGCAGCAGACATCCAAAAGCTTTACATCGCATACTTCAACCGT
>JAZJXP010000048.1:5401-15527 GCA_040390835.1 Pseudomonadota bacterium | reverse complement strand
TAAATGAATTTGTTGGCGGACAAGCATCTACTGGTGCCGTTAGTCAGGCCGGTGACAATGATGGGTGAACCATTGCCATTGACAGTAACACTGCCACAGCTCGCCGTGTAATTGACCAGCGTGCCCGATCCCAATCCGCCTGGGTTGAATGCTACCGTGACACTACTATTACCCGGCAAGACCGAACTGATGGCCGGTGCACCCGGTACCGTTGCAGCACTAGCCGCAGCCTGCACCAGGTTGTTACAGACAGGCGCAGTGTGGGCGATGTTGATGGCAGTGAAACAGACCTTGTAGTTGATCGCAACCGTGCTGCTGTTTGCCGTCAGGGTGATGCCGATCGACGGCGTATTACCGCCGAAGGCATTACCGTTCACCGTCCATGCATAGGTCGATATGTCATTGGAACAAGCGGCTTGCGCAGTGACCGTACCGCCGCTGGCTGGCAGGCTGGCCGCAGTCAGGCTAACACCTGAACAAACCGGTGCCTGATATACGCGCCTGACGTTGGTAGAAAAATACTTGCCCGTAAACCTGTCATCAAGTTCAGACGCCTCATCCCAGCCCCACACGACCAGGCCGGTATAGTTGAGCCCGGCGATACCCATGGTGCTCATGATGCTCTTGAAGTCGTTTTCCATACCGACAGACCAGCCGGGAGGAGGAGCGACGTTATGCGCAAAAGGCCCAAAACCCTGTACCACCAGCCATCTTTCCATGGTGTTGAAAGGGGCAGTGGTTTTCATGTAGTTGGCGAACCAGTTGGCGGCGTTGAAGGCACTGTTGCGTTCAGCTATATCAAAAGAACTGACATAAATATCCGATGACAGCCATTGCAGGCTGATACTGACGCCGCCGGTTGGTGTCAGCAGTTTTTTCATCGCATCCATCATCTGCGGCTGCTTGCTCTCCAAGCCGACCAGATTCAGCCCGAATTTTGCCCACGGCAATTTTCTCTGCATCATGGCGATACCCAGGCGCAGCGCAGTGATCTCATCTTCCAGTGCCTGACCTTGCACCATGTCTTTACCATTCCAGAATGGCTCGTCAACAATCGAAATCCGCGCACCCGATGCAAACAACTGCGGATACTGCGCCACGGCGTTGTTGAGGATCTGCTCTGCATCAGGCCTGAGCGAATAGGAGCCGCCGGTAAGAGGCCGGTTAAAAATCGGGATACTGACAACCGGAATACGGCCCTGCTGCAAGACTTGCAGCGCTGTATTGTAATTACCGGTGACGTAGTACTGACCGCTAAAACTCTGCTTGGACAAAAAGTCCGGGTCATCTATCGTGTTGCCATAATTCAGTTCGGTTTTTTCTGAATTGAAGAAGCGGCTGGACACCAGGCTGGGATACCCGGTCTGGCAATCCTTCATGAAGATTTCAGAAGTGCATTGACCGCTGCTGCACGAAGTAATGATTGCCGGGACCCTGGCCGGCGTACCGCAAACGGCATTCATCTGCGGGCTTTCCAGGACAGGAATGCTGTTCAAATAATCGCCTGGAAAGGTTGAGTAACATGCCCAGTCGGGTGCAGTGGCATTCGGGTTGAGCTTCAGACACTCGCGCGTGACACCACCATATGTCGCGAGATCTTTAGGTATGCCCGGGTTTGCCGCTAGCGGATCAGAAGGCGTCCCCGGGTTTGCCCCTACGTTAGTAGGGTGTTTGACCCTGTGCATAGGTGCCAGCACACCGCTCACCAGTACGCTCGTTGGTACGTCACCGGCCATGCTCAGTATCGGTGAACCAGGAAGCGGGTTCCTGAAATAATCCGTTGCAACGACATCTGTGCTCGTAGCACCGACTTCACCTATCTGGAAATAGTAATTGCCCACGTCATCCTGTCCCAACTGGGTAGCAATCACCTGGATGCCATTGGCATTGACCGTTGAAGGCAGTTTCAGCGTCACATAATTGCCTGCTGCTGGCATGGCAATACTGCCGTAGGATTGCGCCAGGTTCCAGTTGCTGCCATCACTCCAGTACACATTGAATGCAGTAGGGAAGCCCAGCGTGCGCCCGCCAGCATAACGGGGATACAGCTTGATGGTATTAACAGGATGAAAACCGTCAAACCAGTAAGCCAGCCATTCCTGATGGTTGGGGTCGGCATAGCCATTACTGGTCCAGACGGTACCTGGATTATTGTCATATAAATTGGTATTGGGCCAAAGTGCCGATGAAGTCGCCACCTTAGTAACGGGCCAGTTTTGCGCCATCGCGCTGTGGGTGAAAAGGGATAGTGCAAACGCAAGCAAGAATAATTTAAGAGCTTTTCTCATAGAACATTTTCCATATGTATTGACACGCCAGTTTCCCTTAGCACTGCAAAAAAAACGCAGCCCGACAGGAACGGATTGGTGGAATGGACCGCAATCGACAAGGAGCTATAACAATCGGTAGCAATCGATAGCAATCGACAAAAAAATGGGAAAGCATTAAAGCGATGTTGGGCGAATATTCACTGCGCAGAGATATCAGTTCAATCTCGCTGCCCAGTAAATCTCCGCTTTCTTGGAAATCATCCTGTTTTCGTCACACAGTCTTTGTTTAAGGGACTGATAGTACAAAAACAAGAAATTAAATTATACATTCCTTAACTTTTATATCGTGGATATATCAGGATTTGTGGTTTTATTGATTACAATTTGACGTGCGTCAACTGGCGTAGCGCAATATGCATGAGGCACCGATAATTCGTGTTATAAGCGACCATAGAAAACGTTTCTCTGGTCAGGCAACAGTCAAAGATTTATGCCGCAATTAAATATGGCTTATGTTATGGATGCAATTGACAGCATGGCATTGGAGATTAAGATTAAATCCCGGGATTTAACCAAATGAGAAACCCTCCTCCAGATGTGCCAGTAACTGATCTTCCGGGAGAAAATCCGCATTACCTCAGAGCCATCGCAGATCTTGGTGAGCAGCAAGAAATTGTGGTGCACAGTGATATTTTTGCTGCAAATGGCATGAAGCTGCTGGCAAAGGGTGCGCGAGTCAATCAATCGCAGTTTGAACGTCTGGTGCAACATAAACTCAGTGTTTCCATTGATTGGTCACTTTCTCTCGAAAGTGCCGTAGACGGTAAAGAATTGTCGCGGGAAGCCAGCAAAATATTGAGTCGTGACATCGTGTTAGACCAGTTGCTAAATCGCGGGGGTGATGCCCGTTCTGTGCGGCACGAACTGTCTATTTTAAAGTTACCTTCACTCCTGGAAACTCGCCTGACTGTAATGCGTGGAACACGTCCAGAGTTGTTCTATCACAGTCTCAATACAGCACTCATTGCCTTTGCACTGGCCCAACTCTTAAAAATGCCTGCAAGCGTTTTACCAGAAGTGCTTTTGGCCGCGCTCTGTCACGATATGGGAGAATTACACACGGATCCTGCTATTCTGCTTGCCGAACATATCATAACACCTGAGGAACGGCGTTTTGTGTATGTCCATCCAATCACAGGCTTTGTACTCTTGAAGGAAATGAAGGAGCTTCCTGCTTCTGTCGGCAAAGCCGTATTACAGCATCATGAAAGACTGGATGGTAGTGGTTACCCGTATCATCTAAAAGCATCTCAAATCACGCAGTTATCCAAAATACTGGCCGTCGCTGAGGTAGTTGGAGCCGTTATTGACCGGTTTGAACCAAGTCGTATCGATATGCTGCTCAGGGCCAGTCGCGTGCGATTTGATCCTGTCATTGTCAATGCGCTCCGCAACTTGCTACGCGTTCCGAACCCCGTCACCAAACATGTTTTTTCTGGCATTGACATCACGACAGAGTTGGGGAATTTGGACAGTATCTTTCAAGGCTGGAGGACGTTGAAGCCCGTGTTAGTGTCGCAAACAGCACCCGTAAATGCCCCTGATTCTCCTATGACTTTCTTGTTTGAGAGAATGAATGGGATTGGAGGACTGATATTGCAGGCCGGATTTGATCCTGAAGACGTACAGGGCATGATGGAAATTGCTGGCGACGATGAACATATTTTAGAGGAGTTGCGCGACATAATCGGTGAGATTGACTGGTTACTGCGCGACTTAGCAAATGAAATAGATCGCCGGGCACCACCGCTAAACGAAAAAACCAATCAAATGTTGAGTCAATGGGTGATCCTATTGAGGTCACAGCGGTTAAAAAGCAATTAATCCTAAAGAACCAGGGCTTGTTCGCCGTTCAGAAAAGCAGCACGTCGTTGAGATAACACAGACATACTCGTCCGCCTTGCCTGCCCACGTTATGAGGCAAACGCATCTCATCCTATTTATGAAATGAGTTCTAGGATATCGTCAGCACACTCATTCTTGCACGGCCATCTGATTTTGCTTTGTACAATTGCTTGTCGGCGGCAGTGATCATGTCGGCATCTTCTTTGATCACTTGTCCTGGAACAGTGCAGACCACCCCCATACTAACGGTGACAATATCGCTGACTGTTGACCTGGCATGTGACAAAGCCAGTTCCTGGACTTTGCTTTGTATCTGGCTGGCGATAAAGGCAGCACCATCTGCATCGGTTTTGGGCAGGACGCAGACAAATTCTTCGCCGCCGTAGCGCGCTGCCATGTCATACGGGCGTTGCATGCTACCTCTGATGGCATGGGCGATCTGGCGCAGGCAGGCATCACCTTCTGGATGACCGTAGTGGTCGTTATAGAGTTTGAAGAAATCGACATCAATCATAATTAGTGACAATGTGGATTTTTCGCGAGTGGCTTGTTGCCAGTGTAATTGCATGGTCTGGTTAAACTGGCGCCGGTCGGCAATGCCGGTCAGGCCATCGATCAGGGCGATGGTGTGTAGCAGATCGGTCTGTCGTTTCAGCGCAATCTGGTTAGCGACCCTGACTTTGGTAATGACTGCATTGATAGGTTTGTGTATAAAATCGGCACCGCCCAGTTCAAATCCACGAACTTCGTCGGCTTGATCAAAATGCGAAGTGATGAAGATGACTGGTATGCGCGAAGTCAGTGGATTGTTTTTGAGTTGTTCGCAAACTGCATAACCGTCCATGCCTTCCATGACGACATCAAGCAGAATGACATCTGGTAAGAGATTATTTGCCTGTTCTAGCGCCTGCTGACCATTGGTGGCCATAAATACTTCGCAATCTCCCTTGAATATTTCACGCAATGTCAAAATATTAATCATTTGATCGTCAACCAGCAGAACCCGTGGTGGCGCCGAATCCGGCTTGAAGGCATCAGGAAATAATATATGGAAACTTGTTTGCACGGCGCCAATACCTTAACATTGTGTTTTATTTCAACAAAGCAGCAATCGTGAGTGATGCTGCGTAGAAATCAAGGGCCTGAATTTGCTTCACCAGTGCAATCAGGCTCTGCTGCTCATGCACACTTGCGCCAGCATGCAGGGCTTCGATCTTATCCAGTGCTAACAGATTATTGGATTTTACTAGCGGTAATAATTCTATCAATTTTAGTTTGATGTCATCTTCATAGATTGTTGCTAGAGTGATGTTCACCTGTGGTTGGGCAGACGGAATGGTTTCAGCTTGCTCGGGAACTGGCATAGCTTGTTTATAGGCCTGATTGGCGGCTGTCAGTTGGGCCAGGCTACTGTCGAGCAGGTTTTGCAGTTCATTTACCGTGCTCACGTCCGGTAAGCCACTGTGAGCCTCATCGGCATGATCGCGCAAGGCATTTTCGAGTTCGCCAGCACGGCTTGCCAGTTTGCTCGCACCCACGGTCGCAGAAACACCTTTAAGTGAATGCAGCGCAACTTTGACCAGTTTCTTGTCAGTCTGCATAATTGCCGTGCTTAGCACATTGAGCAGGCGATGTACTTCAGGCTCGAACAATTCAAAAATACTCAGATACATGGGAAATTGATTGGCAAAACGCTTTAACACTGCAGACAGTTCCTCTACTTCTGGGCTGGCAGTTGTGTCAGCAACTTGCTTCGCCAGAGGTGTGGCAGGCTGACCTGTTATACTCAATAACTGCAATATGGTGGCGATCATTTGATCAAGGTCTATCGGCTTTCCTATATGAGCACTCATGCCTGCAGCCAGGCATTCATCGCGGTCTGCCGGACCTGCATCGGCGGTTGCTGCAAGTATAGGCAGCTTGTCAAAGCGGCCATCGGCACGGATGCGGCGTGTGGCTTCACGACCATCCATGTCTGGCATTTGCACATCCATGATGACGATATCGTAGTCAACTTCTCTGCTGGTCACCTTGGCTACACCTTCGCCGCCGCCTTCTGCAAGTTCCACTATTGCTCCTTCATTAGTCAGCAGTTCAAACGCAACCTGACGATTCAAGGCATTGTCCTCTACGACCAGTATGCGCAAGCCAGCCAGTTGCCTGGAGCCAGCATGCGTAGGCTGGCCAGGAGCAGCCAGTAAGGGCTCGCCAGACATGGCGCGCTTTACAGCCTGCAGCAACTGTTGCTGAGTCACGGGTTTGCTTAGCAAGTCATTAAAGGGCAACGGCCCTTCATTGGAAGTCTCGGCCAGTATCTCACGTCCAAATGCACTCACCATGATAATAATGGGTGTGGTGCCGGCAGCAGTCATATCGCGTATTTGCCTTGCCGCGCCTACGCCATCAAGATCACGCATGCGCCAGTCCATCAGTATCAGTTCGTATGGCTGGCCCCGCGTATTTGCGATTGCCACTTTGCTGACTGCCTCCATGCCGCCATGGGCAAGTTCGGCATTCCACCCCATGGCTGCCACTGTATTGCCTAATATTTCAGTCATGAGAGGGTTGTCATCGACGACGAGCACCCGCAAATTCAACTTTTCAAAATCCGTACTGCCAATGACAGGACGTGCGTCACTAACGGGCAGGCGAACGTCAAAAGAAAAACAACTGCCTTTCCCTGGTGTGCTTTCGACCTGTAATTCACCGCCCATCAGCGCAATCAGTCGCTTGCTGATAATCAGTCCCAGCCCGGTACCGCCAAAACGCCGTGTAGTGGACGCTTCTGCCTGGACAAAACCGTCAAATATGCGGCTCAGTTGTTCACTGCTGATACCTATGCCGGTATCACTGACAGCCACACGCAAGTCGACTTCATGTGCGTTTTGCGCGATCGCTTTGACGCTGACGACAACGTTGCCTTCGTGGGTAAATTTGAGTGCGTTGCCAGCAAGATTGATCAGGACTTGCTGCATTCTCAGGCAGTCGCCAACGACGGTTCTCGGCAGGTCAAGTGCGAGGTCAAAAATGACTTCGACGTTTTTGTCACTCATGTTTCCAGACAGGATCACGGCGAGGTCTCGCATCAGGTCTTCAAACTCAAATGGGTGCTCATCCAGCTCCAGTTTGCCCGCATCGATTTTGGAGAAATCCAGGATGTCATTAAGCAAGCCCAGCAGCGATTTGGCCGCCGTGTGGGCTTTGACCAGATAATCCTGCTGGCGCGGGTTGAGGGCAGTCTGCCGCACCAGTTGCAACATGCCCAGCACTGCATTCATGGGCGTGCGTATTTCATGGCTCATATTGGCCAGGAAGCGCGACTTGGACGCGCTGGCATCGTCAGCATGTTGCTTGGCCAGCCGCAACTGGGTTTCCAGCTCGCGCTGGCTGGTGATGTCGCGGTTAATGCCGGTGACGCGGGTCGCATTTCCATGTTCGTCGCGCTCAACCAGGCCACCAGCCTGAATGTATTGCGTTCTGCCATCGGGCAAGTTGACACGAAAAACAATATCGTAAACACCTTTACCTTCAACGGCAGCAACAAGATTAGCTTCAGTGGCCAAGACATCTTCTTCATGTATGCGGTCGCGCCAGTGCTCGTATTTCAAACCCTGTTCCCTGTACACCAGGGGCAACTGGTAGATCTCGTACATGCGGTCATTCCACTCCAGCGAATTGTCTGCCAAATCCCAGACCCAGATGCCCATGTCGGCTATCGTGGCGGCTTTTTCCAACTGCTCGCTGGCGAAAGCCAGTTTTCTTTGTTGCTCATACTGCTGCGAAACGTCTATAGCCAAACCCAGATAACCCTCGATCCGGCCGTTATCATCGCGGATTGGTGTGACAGTCAGCGAGACGCGCAACTGCGACCCGTCCTTACGCACATAAGTCCATTCGCGTACTTCTGCACCTTCCAATTCAGGCTTGTGCACAAATATCCTGAAGCCTTCAATCTGTTTTCCATATTCCGCAGACAACTCTTGGCCACGGATGACAACTTCATCCAGCAGATGAAAGACGGCGGGCGAGGATTTGCCCACAAGCTCGTCGGCACGGTAACCAAGCATGCGCTCAGCACCGGTATTAAAGATCGTGATCATGCCATCTATATCGGTGGCAATGATGGCTACTTCGGAAGCTGCCTTGAGTACATTGCTGAACAAGACATTAAGCCGTCTTATTTCTTCTTCGACTGCCTTCTTGTGCGTGATATCGAGATACAGGCCGACATAGCGCTCCAGTCTGCCATCTTGGTCCATAAAGGGCGAGACTACTGCATCGAGCCAGAACAAGTTTCCGTCCTTGGCACGGTTACAGATAACGCCTTGCCAGCTCTGGCCTGTTACCAGTACGTCCCAGATTGATTTCCAGTACGACGCAGGGTGCAAGCCAGAGCTCAGCAAGATATGGTTCTTCCCGACCAGCTCTGCCTCGCTATAGCCACTGAGCGCGCAGAAATTGCCATTGACCGACAACAGCGTGCCATCTGCCGCAGTGACTGAAGACAGCATTTTCTGGTTAATGGTACTGAGCAGTGCTTCGTTCTCACGTAAGGCAGCGTCGAGTTGCAGACGCTTGTTGGTAATTTCGGTGACGTCATGCATGAGCATATAAAAGCCACGCACCTCATTATCTGGCCCTATGTCCGGCAGGTAGTTAACCAGGGCATGGCGTATGCTGGTGCGTCCTGGCAATTGCATGCTGCGCTCAAACAATTGTGGTTCGCCGCGCAAGGCCGCATCTATGTAGTGCCGGCTGGAATTAAAGGCGGTTTCACCGAGCAAATCGCGTACATGGGTACCGGGTACCCGAGCCGGGTCGCGTCCGAACCAGTCGCCGAATGCTTTGTTGGAGACCTGGTTGATCAACTGCTTGTCACTGTAACCGATGACTGAGGGTACTGCATCAAGAACGGTCTGCAAGGTGTTACGGGCTTGCTCGAGCGCCATGGTGCGTTCTTCGACCAGTTCTTCCAGCCTGGTGTTCATTTCCTTCAGGCGCCGCTCTGCCAGCTTTTCGGTGGTAATGTCGCGTACGGTTTTTGAAGCACCGATAACCTTGTTTTCATCGTCAAAAATCGGGGAGACATTGACCGACACTTCCACCAGGCTACCATCCTTGCGTTGTCGCTGTGTCTGAAAATGCCTGACATTTTCCCCGCGCCCTATTGCCGCCAATATCATTTCCTCCTGATCAGTTATATCTGGAGGCACTATCAGGTCAACCAGGCGCTTGCCTATTGCCTCGGCAGCAGTATAGCCAAATAATAGTGCGGCCCCGTTATTCCAACTGGTGACGACACCTTGCAGAGTCTTGCCTATGATGGCATCACTGGAGCTAGAAACGATCGCCGCCAACTGTGACTGATCTTTAAAGAGGGCAATTTTTTGCTGCTGGCTGTACTGCCAAACCTGCAGCGAAGTCGCTAGCAGGATAGTGAAGATTGCACCGATAAAAAACAGCCATTCAGGATGGACCAGGTTCTGGTGCTTCACAAATTCAGGTCGCAAGCTGACTTCAAGCAGCCAGCGGCGGCCATAAATATTAATTTCCCGCAATTGCAGGAGTTGGTCGTTTGCTTGTTCAGTATCAGCGCGAGGGCCGAAAATTTGTGTTTTGCTGCCAGTTGAAGTTGCATCGCTTAAACGCAAAGTGACATCTTGCTGGTCCAGCCTGAGACTGGCGAGTACATCTGGCATGAACAAGGGGGCGTACGCCCAACCTTGCAACAGACTCTCACGCTCCTCCAGACTTACAGGTGTCGTTGCCGTTGCGTAGACTGGTAACAACAACAGAAATGCCTGATTGGCTCCACCGGTTTGTACCAGAGTAATAGGGGCGGTCAGTTGAGCAACACCGCTGCGCATGGCAGCGTCGGCTGCTTCACGACGCAGGGTTTCAGAAGCGATGTCAAATCCAAGAGCAAGCTTGTTTGGCTCTAACGGTTCGAT
>JAZJXP010000048.1:0-5391 GCA_040390835.1 Pseudomonadota bacterium | reverse complement strand
ATACTGAATGACATAGTTGGCACCGCTATGTTCCTGCAACTGGCGCACCTGGAAGTCGGGTACACCGTCCGCACGGGTAATTTGTAAAAAATCTTCCATGCCGTCTGGGCTGACGCGGCGGATGAAACCAAAACCACGCGCGCCAGGGAATTCCAGCCGTTGGTCGCGGCTTTCAATATACCGTAAAAAGGTTTCCCGCCGCATTTTGTCAATGCCTACGGTCAATATTGCACCGCGCGCCCCTCGCAAACCATATTGATAACGTTCAAGTTTAGACTGGATTTGTGACTCAAATTGACTTGCCAGCTCGGTGGCTGCTTCTTGCAATATCGCCAGATTATGTGTGGCCTGAAGCTTGGCCAGCAAAGTACTTAACAAGAATCCCGTCAGCAGGCTCAGTATAAGAATTTTAGGAAATTTCATGAAAAATCTTTTCTTTGACTAAAGCATTTTTCCCGCGAATCAAAGCATGACGCCGCGAATATGGATTAAATCTGCATCTTTAATATCTCAAGCGCCGGAAATTTCCAGCCCGCGGTCAAGTAATTCCCTGAATTGCGCTAATGGAATTGGACCGCTGTACAAATATCCTTATTGGGATAGATACTGATACCTATGCTGACCGACAAATCATAGCGATTCCCGGCAATGCAGTAAGATTCTGACACCACTTGCAACAGGCGGTTGGCAAACAAGCCAACTTGTTCATCGTCGAGACCAAACCAGGCGGCATCAATGTCATTGCTATAGTGGTTGCTCAAAGCCTTGTCCCTGTCCGCAATAAAGGCGGGCAGGTTGGAGACAACATCAGCCAGATCGCGGCGCGCAACTGCCAATTCACTGGCACTGCGCCTTAAATTCAGGTGTGCCTGTATGCGTGCACGCGCAACAGGAATATTGAGGGGTTTCTGCAAAAAATCCACACCACCAAAATGGAGTGCTTGTAACTCATGAGATTCTCGTTCACTGGATGCAATGAAGATCACACTGGCATCGGCCAATTGTGGGTCAGACTTGATCGCTACACAGACGTTAAAACCATCCATGCCAGGCATTTCCATGTCAAGCAAAACGACATCTGGCCTGAACTGCCGGCCAATCTCCAGCGCACTGGGTCCATCCATGGCAAAATGAAGTTCTCCCATATTCTGTACCGCACTGCGCAAGACAAGTATATTGTTGGGAATGTCACCAACAATCAGGATGGAACCAGGGAAACTTGCCTTGTCTGGGAACATATTCTTTACCAAAAGATAAACCGAATAGATGTTGGACCCATGCTACGATAAATTTGTGTTCTTGCAAAGAATAATCAGGAGAGCTGCGTACTATGAGTAGTATTTTAAAAAATAGAGCAATTTTATGCTGGGGCGGTATCGAGCAGTTGAAAACTTACCTGGTTTTTGCCAGCACAATCAAACCAGAGCTTTTATCCTGATCTAAATGATATGACTGCCTTAGAGAACACCCTATTACACTGAAACGCAGAGTGGAACTACGGCATCCTACCGTGCCTGACGCTTTTGCTATTCTCCAAAATCCACAGGTACGATTCGGTACAAGTCTGCGTCATAACCCACCGCATGAATGGTCGCTAACCAATTTCGTTTCTTTGTTGGATGTTCTTGGCATGCGTATTTTGCATGGCCGGATTTTTAAATTTCTCATCTTTATTACATCACATCCGGTGCGTTACAATGCACCCTACGAGCTGCACGCATTCAATCGACCGCATTTAATCTCCCGCGTACAAGCTTCATTACGCAACGCGCATCGTAAAGCGCGCTGCGTAATGGCCATGGCCTGATCTGGACGACGAATGCGCGGGCAAATATTCAATGTATGGCGTTATATAACTGCGTCATTGAAACCCTGACGTTTTCCAATGATCCAACGATGACGTAAGACCTGAAGTGATAAGTGCCCGATGGATTGTAAATGCGGAATACATTATTCCATTTCACCGTATCTGGAAACCTCATGCGACCATAGCCGTAGCCTGAGAATGTGGCTTGTGGCGACTCTGGCGAATATATCCCCATTGCCCATCCACCGTCTGGTGTAGAAAAAATGACAGGCAGATTTTGTTCGCCAGGCCCATCACTGAGCGGGGCTTCCATGACGGCATTATTCCTGACGTCAAATGTATAAAACTTGGAAAACTCTGGCGGCATATACCCTGTCAGCGCCTCAAATACGCCGAAAGAATGCGATTCATTACTGGGGATGGTAAATTGCGTCAGATACTCAATCACATGCGGCATATTGGGCAGGCCGATGGTAATGCGCTTGTTGAGAATGTGATTTGATACCTGGCTGCCACCTACCGGATTCCAGAATGCCATCTTTGTTTGTGTGGCCAGGACATTACTGGTTGCCCATTCCCCTTGCAGGATACTGCTGCTGGCACTTGGATTGACGCCATTAAACGGTACCGCTGCACCGGCTTCAGTTGGATTAAAACCTTCACCCAAGTTGTCAAACGACGAAGCGGATTGCAGTTGGCGGCCATGATCATAATCGTTGATAAACTCTTTCCCTCTCCAGGTCAGCGAACAGACCGCACCCGCATCGTAAGAACATGTTCTGATGGTGATAGGCCAGGGCCCTGCCATTGCCGAAATTGTTTGATCAGCGTGTGCCTGGGGCAGGAAAAACAGGTTTGCGCAAAGTGCTAAAAGTACTGAGGCAAAGTAGATCTTGCGGCCTTTTTTTTCAAACTTCATTTCAGATCTCGTGTTGAGTTGATTTGCTATTGAAGTCATCGCATTTCCTTTGTTTAGTAATAAATTGACATGGTTGGCAACATACATACTTTCCAGATTGCATTAAAAATATAACATTGACATAAAATATATTAATATAAATTTAACTTTGTTACATTTTTTACACTTGTTTTTGAGAGCATGCATCAAGGCGGATTCAGATCGACTTAAGTCGATTTCAAGCGTCTGCTTGTCAGGCTTTGCGAAAAACTCAAGTACTGGCTTGAGGAAATTGTCTTTGAAGGGCTGTTGATGATCCTTGCTGAAGCTGGATTTTGCAGCATCATGAGGGGGAAGATATCGGTGGAATTTGGTACGTAGGCCGCGTTACAACCTAGCCTGCGGTGAGGGGGATAAGTGAAAGCCTTGCTCTTGCAACCGCATCACAGCCAGGCATGTCGGGCCCGGCTATAACTATCCAGGTCATCCCAGCGCAGGCCGGGATCCATCTGCGTAAATTCCGTCACTGTAAAAGTGTGGCTGATCATGCGGCGATTACGCAAAGCTATTTGTACCAACGCGAACTATCTTTTCGCTTCTCTAGCCAAGATCGTGTACTCAATTGGCTTGTATCGGTCTTTCAACCTGACAATTTTTTCGACTCCTACCGGGGTTGAGTTTTCATCACAACAATTACGAAATAAAATTCGTAATTGAAATATTCCCCATGATTCTTTTTTTATCCAGTTTTGATAGTCCTTTGCTGCAAGGTCTTCGTCTGGTGGCCCAATTTTTTCAACGATTTGTCTATGATTTAATCGGGACAGGTCGCTATTCCAAGCATTCGGCCAATGGTCTGCATATGTCGTAAGGATGTACTCAGGATAAGCAATCTTATAGGTATATATTCCGATACAAATGCACCCCAGAAGCAAGCAGGTTCCGATTTGTAAGATTGATTTTCGTTTCAATTTTTGCCCTTCGCGACATTGCCTCTGAGAAGGTCTTTGACTGGATTGCCAAGTAATGCAAGCCCGCGTAAGTTCGATTAGTGAAACGCAATCGCACACATGTCAAGGCAGAAAAATATCAATAACCACCTAAAAATCATGCGTGCGAATACGTGGGCTATTCGTACCTACGCTGCCTAAATCCATTTCAAAGACGCCAATATTTTCGCAAACAACTGCTTTGCGACCAGTCTGGGCAAATCAGATGAAAGCGCAACATGAACTTGGCCTTTACTGTTGCACGCCAATGTAATGAAAGTTGAAACTACGGCGGGAGAAGTTAGTTCTGAGCTGTATTCAGTCACACCGTTCTCTTTTTCGCTTTTCTTCACAGGAGAAAACCGCATCTCTTTCTGTGGAAAGCCAGACATCAAATTGTTTGCTTCATCGTCGCAGGGTAAATTACAGCGAGGTTGAGATGAATCTTTTTGTGGAACATCGTTTTGACAATACTGAACAGATAAAAATGGTAAAGGTGTTCTATCCACTACATTGTTGCCAAAGGCAAGAAAAATACTTGTCCTGTTGTCCTCTATTTTCCACTCATCAGGTACATCAATGGAGAATAATTTTGTTTTGACTGTTGTCGCACTTGCTGAAAAGGCTGTGCTTATCAGAATGAACAATGCACAAATGATGAATTTCATCGTAATGGGCTCTAACTAGATATATCCGTCACCGTGACGGGCGAATCGGACGGGTGTCGCATAACATTTCAAGAGAAAACTCTCAAAACCCGCTTGCACCTTTGCTTTCAAGAGAATTTCCTGCTTTTTTAGGGCATAAAATAAATCGTGAAAAGCGTAACTGCTATTTGATTTAATTTTACCAACAAAATTAATTAGATTAAAATAAAATTCGAAGGTCGGCTTTGCACCTGGCATCAACGGGTCTGTCAGAACTGTAGATACGATTAGCACTAGCGTAGTCGTACGCATCTCACCAAAAACCCTGCTAATATAAAAACTGGCTTTAACGGGAAATTACGCCGCAAGATTTTTGTTCTTCCAGCAGATTAAGGCAAGGCGGTTGTATGCGTTCATTGCATGCAGCATGAGTACGATGAAGCGCCGCCAATCGTATCTGCGGGCTTCAGAGATTTACATGCAAATTCCTGGCGCCAGCTTGGCAGCCTCCAGCCAGAGACGGGCCGGCGGACAATGTTCCCATGGCTATGCCAAGGTGAATGCGAGTGCAGAAAAAATTGATCGAGAAAGCAGACAAACATGCCATATGGATTCGTCTTGTTTATATTGGGTGTGATTTGCGGATGGATTACTGAGTTGCGGGCGCGACGTTACGAACCGGATATCAAGCATGCTTCCGGTCAGTACGCAGATCGACTCTATCGTCGTGGCACTTTCGAAAGTCTTTTTTGGAAAAGCTCAATCAGGAAATTAACTTTGGTTTTTGAGCGGGAGCCAGAAGAAGTGAAGGAGTATGTCTCATCAATGAGAAAAACCGAATTGATGAGCTGGGCATTGCTGATTTTGGGAGCCATCCTTATGATGTGGGGAGAGCGCTAACGTGAATCGCATTGCGTGCAACATGCGTGCGATTACGCTGCGCTAATCGTACCTACCGCTGGTTGAAGGCATGTCAAGCTGCGCAAGGGATTCAAATATGACGGTGAATGGCGTCTTTATAATCGGGGTGATAGCTGTATTCCACTTTCC
>JAZJXP010000047.1:22069-41895 GCA_040390835.1 Pseudomonadota bacterium | reverse complement strand
CCGACCAGGTGGATTACTACAACGATTATTTCTTCAATGGCGCCAACGGTACACCCGCACCATGCCTTGCGGGCGGCTTGCCTGCCACCGGCGCTCCGGCTGGTTCTGGTTGCGTGAGTGGCTATACCACGCTGCCGGAAAGCACAGGACGCAAATCCTCGTTCGTGGTCAGCTCGCTTGATCGCAACTACACCGACGTACTGCCAAGCTTTAATCTGGCCTATGATCTCAATGACAAGCTGGTGTTGCGCGCTGCAGCTTCCAAGGTAGTGGCGCGGCCAGGGTATGGTGACATCGCTTCTCCTGGCAGCTTGAATTACTACAGTCAGGAATATGTCAATGACCGTCGGCTGATCGGTGGTGCTGACCAGCAGGGCTGGTTTGGGCAGGGCAGTAATAAGGCGTTGGAACCGTACAAGGCTACCCAGTTCGACCTGGGTCTGGAATGGTACTTCCATCGCGGCTCAGTGCTGGGCGCCGGGGTGTTCCGCAAGAATGTCAGCAACTTCGCCGTACCGGTCGTGCTGAGCATGCCCATGGTTGTTGGTGGCAACACTGTGACCGTGCAAAACTACTCAACCAGCGCTGGCGGCCGTGATGCTGTCTCCCAAGGTATTGAATTGTATGCGCAGCATACACTCAGTTCTGGCCTTGGCTTCCAGTTCAACTACACGTACAACAATACCAACCAGGCTGCGATCACCCTCGCCGACGGCAAGGAAATTGGCAAGTCACCACTGGTTGGCAGCGCCAGGAACCAGACCAATCTCACCGTGTTCTACAGCACAGATCAATACCTGGTACGTGCTTCGTACAACCGTCGTGGCGAGGTAGTAGGCGGCCTGATCAATGGCTTGAATGTCTACCAGGATCCCTACGCTCAGTTGGATCTGAACGCAGCATATAACTTTAACGCGCAGCTTAGCCTCACCGCCTCAGTGCTGAACCTGACCCAGGCAGAGTCGAGTTCTCACCTCGGCAACGACACCAAGGACCGCTTCTACTCAAACAGCTATGCTGGCCGTGTTATCTACGTAGGTTTGAATTATAAGTTCTAGTCTACAAGTTCTCATTTACATGTTCCAACCCGCAAACTCCCCGCGCTGCAAGGCCAGGGAGTCTTTAAGGCAGTGGCCGACCAAGTGGCCACTGCCGTTTTTTTGGCAGACGCAATGACTACGAACAAGCGGATCAGCAATATTACTATCGTCGGTGGCGGCAGCGCGGGCTGGATGGCTGCTGCAGCTCTTGCAACCTATCTGGGGAAGGGGGCCACGATACGCCTGATTGAGTCAGAAGAGATAGGCATCGTCGGCGTAGGTGAGGCCAGCGTCCCGCACATCAGGCTATTCAACGGACAATGGTTAGGCATAGATGAAGCCGAGTTCGTCAAACGTGCGCAGGGCACCATCAAGCTCGGCATTCAATTCAATGACTGGGGCCGCATCGGCGACAGCTATATCCACGGCTTCGGCGCAATCGGTCGTTCACTGGGGCCGCTGCCGTTTCATCAGTTCTGGCTCAAGCTGTTTCTTTCTGGCCGGGCGGTACCAATAGGCGACTACTCGCCGCAGACAGTGATGGCACTACGCGGCAAGTTTGCGCCCGGCGACCAGAATGCACCACCCAATTCGTCGCTGGCAGACATTGCCTATGCCTATCATTTCGACGCCACTCTGTATGCACGCTATTTGCGTGAACTGGCAGAAAGCCGTGGCGTACAGCGGATCGAAGGTAAAATCGTTGGCGTCAAGCAGCGTGCCAACGACGGCTTTGTCGAGTCAGTGACGATGGAAAATGGCCAAGTCGTCGGCGGCGAATTGTTTATCGATTGCTCAGGTTTTCGCGCGCTGCTGATCGAACAAACACTAAAGACCGGCTACATTGATTGGACACATTACTTGCCCTGTGATCGTGCACTGGCAGTGCCGAGCGAAAGTGTCGATCCTATTACCCCATACACGCGCGCCACTGCACGTGCCGCAGGCTGGCAGTGGCGCATTCCGTTGCAGCACCGGGTTGGTAATGGCTACGTGTATTCAAGTCAGCATATCAGTGACGACGAAGCCGCCGCAACCCTGCTGGCAAATCTGGATGGTAAAGCTCTCGCCGACCCGCGCCAACTGCGCTTTACAACCGGTATGCGCAAAAAGTTCTGGAACAAGAATGTGGTGGCATTGGGATTGGCCAGCGGTTTCCTCGAACCACTGGAGTCAACCAGCATCTACCTGGCCCAGTCCGGCATCACACGCTTGCTGAGCCTGTTCCCCAAGTGTGATTTCAATCCGCTGCTGGCCGAACGATACAATCGTGAATCCGTGACCGAATACGAGCGTATCCGCGACTTCCTTATCCTGCACTACCACGCAACTGAACGCGACGACACGCCATTCTGGAAGCACTGCCGCACTATGGCGATACCAGACAGCTTGCGCGAGGCTATAGAACTATTCCGTTACGATGGGCGCTACTTCCGCAACGGCGAAGATTTCTTCGCGCTACCGAGCTGGGTCCAGGTCATGCTAGGCCAGCGCATCACGCCACAAGGCTACCACCCCATCGTCGATGACATGCCCGAGGACAAGCTGATCGAATACGTTGAGGGGATGCGGACAACTTTCTTGCATGCTGCTGCCGCGATGCCGACGCATCAGCAATGGATAGACCGGTACTGGAAGACTAATAAATAGTTTAATGGGACAGGTCGACAAAAGAACTCGCCTTCAAAGCTGTCGGCTACTCCCCACGCCGCATTTCTGCCATGACTGCATTTTGAATACTTTCAATGATTTTTTCTTTTTGCATTTTAAAAAAAACGGCAGTCAGGCCAGAGACCAGGGGCTTCGTATTTTTTGTTGAGATAGTGAAATACAGGAAAGGTGTGATTATCCCTGGCTACGCAAACTTTAGAGACGTATCTGGATGTATTTACCGAGCACTATCCACGTGCCAAGCGATAGAAAAACTCAATTAGGACGATGAGTTGCACCAATGTTTACTCGCTTTAGGTTTGCCATAAAATTCTGGATGGCAACGCGTGAACAAGCGTGAACAAGAATGGTCCGCGTCCGAACGATGCTAGCAAAATGCGTTGCACTCATGCGTACGATTGATAATGCTTAAGGCGCAGCCCTCCGCGGGCACGCTGGCCCGGAAATATCGTTTTCTGCTCGTCGAGAGGGTATGCCAACCGCTGAAATTGACCTGCACCAATGGATTGCGTATATGAAACTCTTTCGTGCGCGAATACACCTCAGCGCGACAGTCTCCGGGAGAATGTGTATATTTATAGTATGCGCGCCGGAAACATCATTATTCAATTCACAATCCGACAACTAGGCTCGGCTGTGTGCCTTTTAGCTTTTTATTTACTACTCAACAACGCAAGCGCGATTGCCACAACGCCCGAGTCTTGGTCTGCCTTGGCGCAGCCTTCGTTCAAACATTATCCGGTCGTCGCGGGAGAAGTCTTTATCCAAGACAACAGCGGTTTCGTGTGGATGGGAACCCAAAGCGGCCTGGTTCGCTGGGATGGCTATCGCTTGCGGCGTTTCACACCTAAACGTGGCGATCCGAAAGCTCTGCAGGATGGCTATGTCAGCAGTCTGCTTGTTGACCACGGTGGGCACCTATGGATTGGCACTAGTTCTGGTGGACTGGCGCGCTATGACAGCAAGATCGATGGTTTTATATCATACTCTGCTGGTCCAAATGGGGTAAGCCATGTGAGCGTCTCGGCACTAGCCGACGACGGAAACGGAGGAATCTGGATCGGCACTGGTGGAGGACTTGACCATATGGACGCCTCCGGAGTGCTAATCCAGGGCGGACAGGGCTCCGGCACCCTAGCGGCAGCCGACTTGCCTCAAGGCGGCATTAGTGCCTTGCTGCTTGACCGCAGAGGCAATCTATGGTTAGGTACCCACCACGGCTTGTTTCGGAGAACAAAAGATAGCCGGACGCTAACGCCAGTACCTCTGGATTACGTTGACAGCGCATCCGTTTCGGTGGGAAGGCTCTTCGAGGACAGCACCGGACGTATCTGGGCCGGGACACGCAATAACGGCGCGTTGCTCATCGATACGGAAGCCAACACGGCCCGCATCGTACATGAAAGCGGCGGGAAGACAGATCTCCAAAGGCAGCGTGTATTTTCAATTGTCGAAGTGAACGCTGACGAAATTTGGCTAGGCACGGAAGGCGCCGGTATCGTCTCGATTACGCCGCGAACCGGTGCAACCCACCGCATCCTGCACGAGATAAGCACGCCCGACAGCTTGTCCGGCAATGAGGTTCACGCTCTGTACCGCGAGCGCGGAGGCCTCATTTTTGTTGCCACGCCCGAAGCGATGAGCGTGTACGATCCGCATCCCGAAGCAGTCCTTACCCTCCACCAGGCGGGCTTTGCGAACGAAGGGAACATGAGCATCCCGAGTATTCTCACGCGCCCGGACGGGCGCGTGTGGCTTGCGGTGAGCGGAGGCGGCATTGATATTGTGGATCTACTGGCAGGGCCCGTAAGTCAGATGCTACCTGGCAAGCCGAGCGCAGCGACGAGCCTCCCGAGCGGGCGAGTTATCTCGATGACCAATGGCCCGGACGGCGCGGTCTACATCGGTACCCAACAAGGCTTGTTTCGTCACGACGGCGCCGCGGGCTCTGTACAGCCACTTATCATTGCGGAACGCTCTGCGGGGGCGCCGGTCTGGGCTGTCGCGTTCCAGGGCGAGGACTTGTGGTTTGGTGGGCCCGACGGAATTTGGAAGGTCGAACTGCAAGGCGGGAAGGCCGCGCGTTTGCTGTACCACGAAGCAGACAGTCTGGGCGATTCGCGTGTGACCGCCTTGCTAGTTGCCACGGACGGGACACTATGGGTTGGCACGAAAGCTGGGCTGGCCAAGCTAGATGGTGCCAGTGGGAAGGTACAACGGTTTTCGGGCGACAGCGGGACCGGAGCCCCGCTTGCCCCCGGCTTTGTGTCTTCATTGCTGATTGACCGCCAAGGGCGGCTGTGGATCTCGATCTTCGGCATTGGGGTTGCCGTTCTAGAGAGAACGGATAGCCAGGGAAAGCCGCATTTCCGGCAACTTAGCACGGCAGAAGGGTTACCCCATTCTGGCGTCAATGCGCTGCGCGAAGACCGGCAAGGCTTCATCTGGGTTAGTACTGACGATGGCTTGGCCCGTATCGATCCAGTCACGTTCAAGGTTCGCGCACTAGGCTGGGCCGATGGCGTAAAAATTTCTTCGTACTGGACCAATTCCAGTGCCATCAGCCCAGCTGGCGAGCTGATGTTTGGCGGGGCTTCGGGCCTGACGGTGGTGCGCCCGGAACGACTCACGGCATGGAGCTACGAGGCGCCGTTGGTCGTCACGGCCGTATCGGTGAACGACAAACCGGTGCCCGCCCAGCCTTTCAATGAAAACGTCACTGACGTAAAGCATCGCGCTGTGATTGGGATCACCCCTGACGGCCAGGAGCGCGGTTTCGCAGTGGAGTTTTCCGCTCTCGATTTTTCGGCACCTGAGCGCAACCGCTACGCCTACCGTCTACTCGGTTTTGACAAGGAATGGATCAGCACAGACTCGTCGCTACGCCGCGTCAGTTACACGAACTTACCCCCAGGTGAATATACGCTGCAATTGCGCGGCTCTAATCGTGATGGCGTGTGGTCGCCGCCGCTGGAAGTAGCAGTGTTGGTTGCTCCGGCGTGGTATCAGCGTAGGTGGGTACATGCACTAAGCGTTATCGGCATTGTCGCCCTGTTGGGATGTCTGCTCCAGGTGCGCACATCCTACCTGCGGCGGCACAAGCGCGAGCTGCAAGAAATGGTGAACCAGCGTACTGCCGAATTGCAGGCCAGTCGACACCTTCTTGAAGTGATGGCCTATTCGGATCCGTTGACCGGTATACCGAACCGGAGGTGTTTTACGGACGAGTTGCGGCATATGGCTGCCAGGGCTACGCGTGAAAACAACAAGTTCACATTGCTGCTCATCGACCTTGACCACTTCAAGCAGATTAACGATACCCTCGGCCACGACGCCGGCGATGCCTTGTTGAAGGAAGCAGCGAAGCGAATGAAACTCGCGGTACGCGAATCGGACCGTCTGGCTCGCCTGGGTGGAGACGAATTCGCGGTGTTGCTTCCCAAAACCAGCGACTACACCATGCTGGATCTGATTTGCAGCCGTATTCTGGCGAGTATGGCGCAGCCAATTTCTTTCGGCCCGCACTCAATGCAAATTAGCGCCAGCATTGGCGCGGCGATTTTTGAAGGCCCCCATGCTGATCTCGAAGAACTTTATAAGAATAGCGACCTCGCTTTGTACGCAAGCAAAACCGCCGGGCGAAACGGTTGGAGGCTGCACGGCCATTCGGCATTTTAGGAATTCCGTTCGAGACGGCTGAGTCTCCCTGTCGACTAAATGCCTCCATTTTTTATTATCTTACTCCGAGTCCCCTAAAAACATGTCGCGCAGTCATGCCTCCACACCGATTACAGTATCGAGCTCGCCAGTTGCGCGATACTGTCACAACGCTGGAGCAGAACTCTATGTCCGTTCTCTTGAGATCGAGCAGCTCAGTTCGGGCTATGTCAATAGCCAAAAGGGAAGGGCGTTGATTCACGCCCTGGTGTGAGCATGAAGTCACTGACGCGGTATCGGTATCGAACCACGACCCACCTCCTGGCGAGGCCTTAACCACCTTTAAAGTTTGAATTTCACATAGTCAATGTCGGCCAGGTCATCCAGCTTGTTTAGCTTGTCGTTTGTCCCGGCTTTCCTACAGTCCAAAGGGCATGAGAATTCGAAGAGAGAGATTTTGCTAGTGTTGCAACTGCAGAAAATATGAGCATCATAAACAGCTCACTTAGAAGTCAACAAATATTTCAGCAGCGTCGAAGATTTCTTGATCTATAGACATAGGCCTCTTCGGTGCGTAAGCTATAATATTTATCCTGAATGCAACATTTGAGTTGATCGAGCAATTTTGGTTTTAAAACCGTGTCTGAAGCCCGTACATCTGGAGTGACGTTTTTCATGGTTATTTAGTACTGTGTTTTTGTATGGTGTTATCGCTCAAATGACCGTGTGACAAGCCTCTCCATGAATTTGATTGGTTGAAAGAGGTGGCAACCAGTTGAATTAGGCGGACGGCATCTGTCTGCCTAATTAAAGTTATACCCCCAAGGGACTAAGAATGTCTGAACAAACCCATCGTTCACTAGATTCACATCTGGTTAGAATCGAACCCGATGATCGGCTTGTAGTGCTTGCCAGAATGATCAAGGTAAGCGACTCGGAAGCAGAGGCCAGACTCATAGATGGCGCCGTTAACTGGTCCCGCTTCGGGGATAAATGTCTCGGCCAGTCGCTGTATAGACACCGCGCCGTCTTTCAGAATGCAGCAGATGCGCCAGTGTGGAGCCACGTCGAACTGAGCTACTTTCACGACATAGTTCCCGCTGAAGTGATCTCGGAACTCGTGTTTATCCAGCAGTCGAAAGGAGTACATCTGTTGCGCGCAGAGATTCTGCTGACCACACCCTCGTCTTTTATTTTGCCTCGCGACTGGCAGGGATCAGTAGATCGACCTGAGCGACAGGTATCACTTGAATATATTGAGGTGAAGCCGAAACACCTTCGCAGATACAGGGAGGTAATGCGAGATTATTGCGGCGTTGCCGCAACGAAGCTTGTCCAGGAAAACAGGTTTGGGACATTCAGGGCAATGGAAACTGCGGTAATCGTCTACCGTGCCCCGGAGATGACGATTGACTGGAATCAGATTCATCTGTGCGAATTGGACCCCAATGGCTTTGACGGTTTTGGCAAGGAATTTGCGGCTGCATTGCGAGTTGACCGACCGAATGAAGTTGACCCGCCAGACGCTTTCGCTAATCTCGGCAGTATCCGCACCGTTCCCCGCTGGACCTTCAACGATCCGGTCGTGGAGGCGGACAGTGCGGTCGGCAGCGTGGGCATAACTGGCCGCTCCAGCTGACCGCCAACGGCATCCGCTGAGCTATCGTGTTAGGCCGCTTTCATGTTACACACTGTCTTCTTCCTAATCGAGCCCAAAGAGGAGGCTGCGCAAATATCACTCCGTCATGACAGACTGCCAACCAACTTCGCTCTTGAAGCAATTCGAATTAATGTAAATTCTCTTGAATTACCTATTTTTCGTTGCTTTTTCCTTCGAGAAAATAATTCTATTTATTATATGTATCCTATAATTATTTTAAGGAAACATAAAAGTTACCCTTGTTTCATTTGAGTAAATGGACTTGCGGAGCTTTCTGGAAGTGGGTCACGTCCCAATGCACCAAATGTGCAGTTCGTCTTGAAATGTGAAACGCCCAATTTATAAGAAGTTATTGCAACGAGAGAGGCAGTCATGCGGGTTTCTCAAAGCATTTTCCTTGATGGGCAAATTCCCCATCTTCCTCCTTCTCCCAAGCCCAAAGCTGGCCAACTCGTTTTATTTTTTGGCAGTTCTGCCTTGCTGTCAAAACCAGCTAATTTCTTTGCCATCCGCAGCGCATACCCGAATGCTGTTATTGCCGGCTGTTCTACTGCAGGAGAAATTCATGGCACCACTGTTAGCGATGACACTGTGGTCGTGACTGTGGTTGAGTTTCAACACACGCAGGTGCATTTTTCCAAGGTAGATATTCTTGAAGCGACGCAGAGTTTCAGCGCGGGGCAAGCCTTGATCGAATCCTTGCCAGCAAAAGATTTGACACATGTGTTGATATTCTCTGACGGGCTAAAAGTGAATGGAACAGAGTTAACACGTGGACTCAAAGCACAATTACCTTCCCATGTAGAAGTAACCGGCGGCCTCTCAGCGGACGGTGCGAATTTCAAAAAAACCCTGGTATGCGCCAATGATGTTCCCACAGAAGGGCAAATAGTGGCAATTGGCTTGTATGGGCAACATATCAAGGTCAGTTACGGCTCATTAGGTGGTTGGGATTCATTTGGCCCCGACAGGCAAATTACACGCTCTTTTGGCAATGTCCTGTATGACCTGGATGGTCAACCAGCGCTGGAACTGTATAAGAACTATCTAGGTGAACACGCAGCTGGATTGCCGGCCACCGCATTACTGTTCCCTCTGTCTTTACGTAATGCGTGGCAACAAGGCACCGATTCAAATGCG
This sequence comes from Pseudomonadota bacterium, assembly GCA_040390835.1. Classification (GTDB taxonomy): domain Bacteria; phylum Pseudomonadota; class Gammaproteobacteria; order Burkholderiales; family Burkholderiaceae_D; genus Undibacterium. Next base: position 32,727 of record JAZJXP010000047.1, on the reverse strand, counting down.
AGTAGCGGTATCGTACGCACTATTCTAGGTGTCAATGAAGCTGATCAAAGCATGACTTTTGCCGGAGACATGCCAGAAGGTGCCTATGCACGTTTGATGAAAGCAAATTTTGAACGCCTTATCGATGGTGCAAGCGGAGCCGCAAAAATTTGTGCAGCCCCCATGCAAAACAATACGGCAGAGCTTGCCTTGCTGATTAGCTGCGTAGGGCGAAAACTGGTTCTCAAACAAAGAATCGAAGAGGAAGTCGAAGCTGTACGTGAAGTTCTGGGGCAGCAAGCCATGCTGGCCGGTTTTTACTCTTATGGCGAAATATCTCCACATATGTCTGGTAGTCCCTGTGAGTTACATAACCAGACGATGACCATCACAACGTTCCATGAGATTTGATTTATGCATAGTTTGCTTAGACGTCAGATAAGCCGCTTGTTTGGAGATGTTAAAACATTGCCCGGTGCAATGGATAAACTTTTCCAGGCGATTGATGAAACTTATAAGCAAGCTGATATCGACAGGTCTATGACGGAGCGATCACTGGATATCGCATCGCAAGAAATGCTACAGCAAAACCGTGCCTTGGCAGAGGAATTAAAAATACGGAAAAACGCAGAATCACAGTTAATGTATTTGACTAATTACGATGAACTGACCGGCCTGGTGAATCGCAATTTGTTGAATGATCGGCTAAAACATGCGCTTACGACTGCCAACAGACATCAGCACAGACTAGTTGTCCTGACCTTGGGCCTTGACCATTTTAAAGTCATCAACGACAGTCTCGGTTCCGCTATCGGTAATGAATTACTGAAAATCATTACAGAACGCCTTAGTGTTTGTGTACGCGGCAGCGACACGGTGGCGCGTTTAGGTGGAGATGAGTTTGCACTCATACTCACAGAGCACAGTGAAGATAGTCTGCACGAAGATACCCAGCCCAAGGATATAGATGTTGATCCTTTCTATCCCCGTCTCATTGAAATCCTGCAACGCATACTAACTGTAGTGTCCAGGACGGTAGTGCTTGCAGGGCAAGAATTACAAATCACCTGCAGTATAGGCGTCAGCCAATATCCACAAGATGGCAATAATCCAGAAGTGTTGCTGATGAATGCCCATGCTGCGTTGAGCAGCGCCAAACAATTGGGGCGTAATAACTATCAATTTTATACATCAGACTTAAGCGCAAGACTGAGTGAAAAATTGACCATGCAAAGAAGGCTGCGGCTAGCACTGGAGCGAGAGGAATTCATCTTGCACTATCAGCCGCAAGTTGATTTACGTACTGGCCACATCGTTGGCATGGAAGCACTGATACGCTGGAACCAGCCAGATCTAGGCATGGTTCCGCCGGGTCATTTCATTAGTTTGGCAGAAGAAACCGGATTAATCTTGCCCATAGGAGCATGGGTCATCCGTACGGCTTGCGCGCAATGTAAAAGCTGGCAAGTCCAGGGGCTGGGTAAGCTCCGCATTGCTATCAATTTGTCGGTACGTCAGTTCGCAGAGCCAAATTTAGTGAATTTTGTGAAAGAGGTATTACTGGAAACCGGCCTTGAACCTCAGTACCTGGAAATCGAACTGACCGAGAGCCTGGTCATGACAGATGTCGAACGTTCCATAGACATTTTGCGTGGTCTGAAGGCACTTGGCGTGCAACTATCGATTGACGATTTCGGCACTGGCTACTCCAGCCTGTCTTACCTGAAGCGCTTCCCCATCGATGTCTTGAAGATTGATCAATCTTTTGTGCGCGACATAGAGAAATCTGATGATGCCGCCATCGTCAAGGCCATTATTTCCATGGCACATAGTCTTGGCATGCAAGTTATTGCCGAAGGCGTGGAAACTGAAGCGCAGTGTGATTTCCTAAGGATTAATTTATGTGATGAGATTCAAGGTTTTTTGTTTTCCAAGGGGCTGGCAAAGAATGAGATAGAAGTGCTGTTGCGTGAAAAACGCCAACTTCCTAACCGGCTTCTGCATTTCTCGGTGCGTAATCGCACTTTGTTACTGGTTGACGATGATGATCATGTTCTTTCTTCTCTCAAGCGTGAATTACGTAACGAAAATTGCTCCATCCTGACAGCCAATAGCGGGAAAGCCGGGCTAGAACTACTTGCCTTATATCAGGTTGACGTCATCATTTCCGACCACAAAATGCCAGGAATGACTGGAGTTGAGTTTTTTGAAGTTGTGAAACAAAAATATCCAGAGACGATTCGCATAATTCTGTCTGGATACGCGGATCTCCAGTCGATCATTGATGCAATCAGCCAAGGGACCATTTATCAGTTCATGCTGAAGCCATGGAATGACGCAAGTCTTCGTTGCTATATCGAAGACGCCTTCAAACAGAAGGAGTTGGTGGACGAAAATAGACGCCTCAAGTCTGAAATACATGCCCACAATCTTCATGCGCTTAAGCAAAATCGTGTGCCGGTGACCCGCTAAGGTTTAAACCCATCCATACACAAAGCGGCTCATCAGCTCATTTTTTGCTTATATTTTAGGATGAATAATTCGTATTTACATTCAACAATCCGAATGCTGCGCTTTCGTAAAATCAAGTTTACGTGACTCTTGTCAACAATTGCTTCTGGTGGCTCTGGTATATTTCCTATATGAAATAAAAACACCGCTGAGTGTTAACACATGTAAGGCCTGATAGCTGAATCAACCTCCCCCACGTAAAGATATGATCAACCGTCCTCAATCAACTAAGACCGCCGGCGCAAGGATGAAGGGAGCATCACTTGCTGCACTGGTGTTGAGTTTCGTCACCCTGGTTTGCGTGTCGCTGATAGCGATGGATGGCTGGAGAAGCTGGACTTCCCGGACCAGTCAGTTGAAAGAGGCAGAGGTCTCTACCGCCAATATGGCGCGTGCCATAGCCCAACATGCTGACGACACGATCAAAGCTGCAGATACCGCTTTGTTGGGCATTGTCGAGCGAGTCGAAGCTGACGGTATTGCACCAGTTGCGCTTGAGCGCCTTCATAAATTGATGGTGCGCAGAACCACAGAATTAACACAACTCAAAGGCTTGTTTGTGTATGACGAAAACGGGCGTTGGTTAGTCAATTCTTTGCCAGTTATGCCAGCGAATGTCAATAATTCGGATAGAGACTATTTTATTTATCACCGCACCCACCAGGAAGACAAACCGTATATTGGATTACCCATACAAAGTCGTTCAAGTGGTGCCTGGATCATGACAGTATCGCGCCGCATCAATCATTCCGATGGACATTTTGCAGGTGTAGCCCTGGCAACAATCGATATAGATTATTTCAATAAATTCTATAACAGCTTCAATTTAGGAAAAAATGGTGCCATCGTTCTGGTTATGGAACGTGGTGTTTTGGTGACCCGCCGGCCCTTATTGGCGGACTCCACTGGCAAAAACATGTTGAACACAACGGTGTACAAAGAGAGTCGGGACAAAGCTATCGGAACCTTCACAGTAAATTCAGCACAAGATGGCGTAAAGCGACTGAACAGCTTCCGCCATTTAGATAAATTCCCCTTGTTTGCGGCTGCAGCCTTATCCGAAGAAGAGATCCTGGCGGAATGGACGGCGGATACCTATCTGCATTCAGCAGGTGTTGGCATACTCGTATTGGTTCTGAGTTCTGTCGGATTCTATCTGGCAGGTCAAATTAAATTACGGGTCGATGCAGAAGCGGAAAGCGCAACCGCCAGAGATGCGATGCAGAAACTGAATCAGGTTCTTGAACGGCTATCATTACAGGACGGACTGACAGAGCTTGCAAACAGGCGTAATTTCGACTTAACACTGGAAGAAGAGTTTAATCGCGCAACCAGAAATTCGAGTTCTCTGGCTCTCGTCTTATTCGATGTTGACCACTTCAAGCGATATAACGATATTTATGGACACGCAGCTGGAGATGAATGTCTTAAAAAAATAAGCCAGGCGGCCAGATCTTGCCAGCGCCGTGCAGGAGATCTGATTGCCCGTTACGGTGGCGAGGAATTTACAGTCATTCTTCCTGCAACGGACATTGATGGTGCGAAAATGATTGCCGAGAATATTCGTCGTGCAATTTCTAAGCTTGCGATACCTCACGCTGGCAATGAGCCAGGGATAGTAACCGTTAGTGCAGGGGTGGACGCATTTATTCCCGTCAGAGAAGTGAACAGACCGGTTGATTTGATTGAAGGTTCTGACCAGGCGCTTTATGTCGCAAAAAGAAGTGGACGAGATCGTGTGTGTCGCAATGAACGCTTCACACAAGCAGTGTAAGAGAAAGACAGGGCTAATAATCCGCCGTGGCAATCTGCAAAATGCCATCTGCTGAACTTGCGATCGTCTCGTATCAAGTTCTGTTTGCTTGGTAGTATCAGAGTGGAGTTCAAAACACTTTAGTGAAGAAAGTGATCTGATTCGTGAATGATTCAAAATTGGACTTGCTTCTATCAGCGGTACTGAACGTGGCTGCGTTTTCTTAGTCAAAGATTTTTTATGTATTTTTGTTATGATGAATCGTTTCATACGCATAGGATTTACTTGCCTTTGTTGCAATTTCACTGTATTTTGTAGATGCATGTGTTGATGGACGTTGATTAGAACTAAAATTCCATTGGGCTAGCATCTTGTTTCACCGCTAGACTCATATTGAAAATAACGAGCAAGAATAGTTTTTACAGGAAAAGAGATGCCTTTTTTTCGATTTCTGCTAATTGTCTTGTTTTCATTTGCGAATTTGAGCCTTGCACATTCGGCGTTGCCCGATGAACCTATTAAACCTATCCCACTCTCTTTAAATCAAGATCCGGCACGGGCAGAAATTGGCCGTCAGCTATTCCATGACTCCCGTCTGTCGGGAAATAATAAGACATCCTGTGCAAGCTGCCATAATTTAGCAAAGGGTGGTGCAGATGGATTGGCACGCTCAATCGGCCTAAATGGTGCGCAAACAGCTGTAAATACCCCTACCGTTTTCAATGCTGCCTTCAATTTCAAGCAATTTTGGAATGGCAGGGCAGAGTCCCTCGAAGCACAAATCGATCAGGTAATACGAAATCCAGAAGAAATGGGGTCCACTTGGGGAGATGTCATTGACAAGATAAGCAAGGACAAAAAATACCAGCAAGCTTTTCTTGTCTCATACAAGGATGGCATTTCGAAGGCAAACATTCAAAATGCACTGGCCACTTTCGAACGAACGCTCATCACTCCAAATTCGCGCTTTGATAAATATCTACGAGGTGATAGTTCAGCCATTTCTGATACCGAAAAAACTGGCTACAAGAAATTCAAGCAGTTCGGCTGCATCGCCTGCCACCAGGGAATAAATATTGGTGGCAACATGTTTCAAAAATTCGGCGTGATGGGAGACTACTTTCAACAACGTGGCAAACTGACCGAAGCCGATTTGGGGCGTTATCTGGTTACCGGCGAAGAAAGTGACAAGTACATATTTAAAGTACCCAGCCTGCGTAATGTAGCTCTGACAGCGCCATATTTTCACGATGCATCGGCAAAGACTCTGGAGGAAGCTGTCGACATCATGTTCAAATTCCAGCTTGGGCGCGTTGGCTCCAAGGAAGATAAGAAAGCCATCGTCCAGTTTCTCGCTACATTGACTGGTGTGCGGGCAGATAAGCCATGATGACCAGACAAAATCGAGCAGGCTGGTTCTCCATGGCCGTTCTGGGTATTTTCCTTTCTTTTGCGCTGGTTTTCCTGTACACAAAAACACGGAGTTACGATCCATCTGTTTACTTCGAGAACATTGTGCTGCTGCGCCAGATAAAACAACTCGATGCGCGATGGGAACTGGATGCCATGAAATCCAAAGTGGGCATCAACAAGACTTACGACCCCCTGGCTGATCCGCTGGTGGATTTGAATACACTGCAACAACAATTGGACCAGGTTGCATCGCAAAAAGAGCATCGGGTCAACTCTGGCCTGGAAGCTGAAATCAAGGAATTTGAGAACGCATTGAAAAAAAAGTCTGCATTCATTGAGCAGTTCAAATCTCACAATGCTGTGCTTAGAAATTCATTGACCTTCCTTCCTACAGCGGCAGAAGATATCCACGCCCTCATTGCTTCCGGAAATGCACCTGCTTCCGCAAGCCAGGAAAAACTCACGGCAGGTGTAGAAAAAGTACTGCTTGCAAGTTTGGTGTATGACCAGGCGGCTTCGGATGAAAAGGCTGCCGAAATCGAGACAGAGCTCTCCAGATTAGTCACGTTGAAGAAAAATTTTCTGCCAAGTATCGCCGACAGAGTCAATATCTTCATCGCACATGTGCAGACTGTGCTGCGTGAGCAGGGATTGGTCAATGAACTCCTGAAAAATATAGCAGCAGAGCCGACTGCAGCGCGTATTGATACTATTAATAATTCCCTCAATATAGAGCAGCGCTTGAATTCGGAGCTGACCCAGCAATACCGACATTACTTGATTTTATTTGCAGCGGCGCTCATAGGATTATTCTTGTATGCGGCATTTCGACTGGCCCGCAGTCATACTGTCATTCATCGCATCAATGCCGAACTCCAATATGCCAATGATAACCTGGAGCTCAGGGTGCAACAACGTACAGAAGAATTGAGCAAAGTTCAGGCCGAGTTGCTGACGACGGCCCGCCAGGCAGGAATGGCTGAAATTGCTGCCAACGTCCTTCACAATGTAGGTAATGTACTCAACAGTGTCAATGTGTCAGCAGAACTAATCAGTAACAGGGTAAGGACATCCAAAGCGCCCGGGCTTGAAAAAGTCGTCCAGTTGATCAATGAACATGGCGACGGGCTAGGCGATTTTTTCTCCAATAATCCAAAAGGGAAGATGCTTCCTGATTATCTTGCCAAACTGTCTGCCACGTTACAGGGTGAGCAAAAGGCTATTCTTGAAGAGTTGACTCAATTGGCGAAAAGTATTGATCACATCAGGGATATCGTCACGACCCAGCAGTCATACGCGGGTGTATCCAGTGTCTTTGAGGAACTTCAGATTTGCGACCTCATTGAAGATGCTTTACGCATCAGTGCCGGTTCACTTGTCCGTCACAAGATAACCGTGGTGAAAGAATTCAGCGATGTTTCACCCATGTCCCTGGATAGGCATCAGGTCTTGCAAATACTGATTAATCTGATTAGTAACGCCACACACGCAATGCGTGGCGCAATTGAGCATGATTGTAAAATCATTTTGCGCGTCAATTTGACGCAAGAACAAACAATACAAGTGCAAGTGATCGACAATGGTGAAGGCATCTCTCCTGAAAACATGTCGCGCATTTTTGTGCATGGTTTTACAACTCGTAAAGATGGTCATGGGTTTGGTCTCCATAGTTGTGTACTGGCTGCCCAGGGAATGGGCGGGCGCTTGACAGCTTTTAGCGAAGGAGTGGGGCAGGGGGCAGTGTTTACACTTGAACTTCCGATTACAGTAAAAGCAAAAGAGGCTTTATGAGCATGCTGAATAACCGGCGTATTTTGCTGATTGACGATATGCCGCCAATCCATGAAGACTTCCGTAAAATTCTTGTGAGTGAGGTAACAGCGTCCGAACTTGATGAAGTTGAAGCAATGCTGTTTGGCAGTAAAGCCGAAGTCGCATTTGCTGGATTTGAACTGGATTCAGCGTATCAGGGGCAAGAAGGAATGGAGATGGTGAAACAGTCGCTACAGACTGAGCACCCCTATGCAATGGCCTTTGTCGATATGCGCATGCCACCTGGTTGGGATGGCGTTGAAACTATTGAACATCTCTGGCAACTTGATCCAAGAATACAGATCGTGATCTGCACCGCCTATTCTGACTATTCATGGGAAGAGGTGCTGGGGCGGCTCGATGTCCGGGACCGGCTGCTGGTCTTGAAAAAACCATTTGACCTGATTGAAGTCCGGCAACTGGCCAATACACTCACCATGAAATGGAGCATGACACAGAAGGCGGAGTTGAAAATGGATAGCTTGGAACAGGCTGTCCAACAGAGAACGCAAGACCTCACAAACGAAATGATAGTGCGACGGGAAGCGCAGGCGGCTCTTGAAAATGCCAACAGCAATTTGCTGGAAAGCGAAGAGCGATACAGGTTATTGGTTGAGCTTTCTCCTGACGCTATTTTAATAGAGCGGTCCGGGCGTATTGTTTTTGCAAACAGAACAGCACGTGATTTATATCGTGCAAATCAGGCAGACGCTTTGTTGAATCTTCCGGCCAACTCACTGGTTGTTTCGGGTGTTCCCTCGGATACCGAGAGTACTGGCAAGACCGATAGCGATGTTCATGCGCCGGTTTTGACAGAAGAGTTGGCATTATGTCTTGACGGTAGCCAAATCCCCGTCATGGTAACCCGTCTCAATTTTACCTATCAGGGGCAACCTGCCACGCAAATGGTGATACGCGACGCCTCTGAACACAAACGCATAGAAGCGCAATTGCAATACCAGGCAAACCACGACACTCTGACAGGTCTACCAAACCGCCATTTGCTCATGGACAGGTTACATCAGGCACTTTCATATGCCCAGCGAAATGAAGGGCGGTTAGCAGTCTGTTTCATTGACCTGGATCGCTTCAAATGGGTTAATGATAATTTGGGACATGCGGCCGGGGATGAATTACTGAAGACTGTTTCATTACGGATAGGCGCGTGCTTGCGAGAAACGGATACGGTGGCCCGCCTTGGAGGAGACGAATTCGTTTTGCTACTCAGCAATCAGGGCGGTAATGCGCGAGATATTGAACTCGCTGTCAAGCGTGTCGTCAACAGCGTTGCACAACCTGTGATATTGGCGGGCCGGGAGGTCAGTGTGAGTTGCAGCATAGGCTGCAGTAATTTTCCTGAAGATGGTATCGATGGCGACGAATTGCTGAAATTCGCTGATGCTGCCATGTATCGTGCAAAGAAAATGGGGCGCAATAATATGCAAATCTACAATGAAGATTTGCACAGGCATCTTAACGAACACGTGAGACTGGAAAATGATTTGCGGCACGCAGTCGAAAAAGGACAACTGTCGTTACATTATCAGCCACAGATAGATATACGCAGCGGTGCCATCGTCAGTGTAGAAATTCTATTGCGATGGTTGCACCCTGAATTGGGAAACATCACACCAAGTACTTTTATTCCTTTGGCAGAAGAAACTGGCCTGATAGAGTCAATCGGCACCTGGACTATTAGAAAAGCTTGTGAACAAAGTCAGGAATGGAAGCAAGCGGGTCTCCCACAAGTTCGTTTTGCAGTCAACGTGTCGTCCAAACAAATAGAGAAACCAGGATTTGAAGCATTTATTAAAGAATGCCTGGTCACTTACCAGATTGAGCCATATTGTATTGAGCTTGAATTAACAGAAAATGCAGCAATGCAAAATCTCGAGCAAAATATCGTGCTCATGAATAACTTGAAACGGATAGGTGTGCAACTGGTGATTGACGATTTTGGCACCGGATATTCCAATCTACGATCTCTGGCAAGGCTTCCGATTGACAAGCTCAAACTGGACGGATCTTTTGTCAAGGATATCGTCTGCAATCCGGATCATCTGGCGATTGCAAATACGATCGTTACCATGGCACACCAGCTAGGACTGAAAATCGTTGCAGAAATGGTGGAAACCGAAGGGCAGGTGGTGTTGCTTGCCAAAGGTGGTTGTGATCAGGTGCAAGGTTATTTCTTTAGCCCTGCACTGGCACCTGCTGAGCTGGCAACGGTGCTCCAAGCCGGGCCTTTGTTTATCCCCGAACGTCAGGCACAAGATCATCTGACCCGGACATTGCTGGTGCTGGACGATGATCCCTTTATTACGCGGGCAATAAAAAGGGGATTGAAATTTGATGGATATCGCGTGCTGTTGGCCAATCGTGCAGAAGAGGCTTTTGAATTGCTGGCCTGTAACAACATCGGTGTCGTGTTGTGTGACCAACGTTTGCAGGAAACGACTGGCGTCGAAATGTTGACCAAAATCAAGCGCCTGTACCCAAAAACCGTGCGCTTGCTTTTTAGTGGCTTTAAAGAATTTGAAGCAATGACTGCGGCAATTAATGATGGCGCTGTTTATAAATATTTGAACAAACCTTTCGGCAATCACGAACTCCGTAAAATTCTCAGTGAAGCATTTGAGATGTACGAAAATTCTTTTTCGAATGACAATCAGTAGCGAATGCACAATGTAATTGTTAACAGACCTTGGTTTGCACAAAATTAAACAAGAGAATCTATGAGTGAGCTTCCAAACAGGCGCATCTTGCTAATCGATGATCTGGTTTCAATTCACGGAGATTTCCGGAAAATCCTCGTGAGTGAGCTTGCCACGTCTGAACTTGATGATGTTGAAGCGATGTTGTTTGGCAGTAAAACTGAAGCCGTGTTTACCGGCTTTGAACTGGATTCGGCCTATCAGGGACAAGAAGGAATGGAGATGGCGGCACAGTCATTAAAGACAGGGTTGCCTTATGCAATGGCCTTCGTTGATATGCGTATGCCACCAGGCTGGGATGGTATAGAAACGATAGAACATCTCTGGCAACTTGATCCAAGAATGCAGATCGTGATCTGTACTGCCTATTCCGACCATTCGTGGGAAGAGGTACTGGGTCGACTCGATGCAAGGGATCGCCTTTTGATCCTGAAAAAACCATTCGACTTGATTGAAGTCCGGCAACTGGCCAATGC
>JAZJXP010000047.1:20168-22059 GCA_040390835.1 Pseudomonadota bacterium | reverse complement strand
TGATGCAACAGGCAGAATTGAAAATGGATAGCCTTGAACAAGCCGTACAGCAAAGAACGCGTGAACTTCTGCTCGCAAACACAAGATTAGAGACCCAGATAAAAGACCGCAAACTATTGGAAAGCCAACTCATACAGTCAGAAAAACTTGCATCTATTGGTCAGCTAGCTGCAGGTGTTGCTCACGAAATTAATAATCCTATTGGATTCATATTTTCAAATTTCAGTACACTTGAATCTTACCTGGATAAATTATTCGAAATATTGTCCGCTTATGAAAATGCGGAACAAGACATGGAGCAGGGTCTACCCATTGATCAGGTAAAAGAACTGCGTGAACGGCTTGAATTGAAATATCTGAAAGAGGATATTCCGGTTCTTATGCGTGAATCGAAAGATGGCGTTTTACGGGTCAGTAAAATTATCCAGGACTTGAAGGATTTTTCCAGAGTCAATGACACGCAAACCTGGGAATTGGCAGACATTCATCAGGGTATTGAATCAACTTTGAATATCATAGCGAGTGAAATCAAATACACAGCCGACATTGTTAAAGAGTACGGTGTCATCCCGGAAGTCGAGTGCCTGCCATCACAGATAAACCAGGTTGTCATGAATATTGTCTTGAATGCAGTGCATGCGTCGGGAACGGCGAAACGGGGGCAGATTACTATTCGCACGCGAAGTGATGATGGACAAGTGTGGATAGAAATTGAAGATAAAGGTAGTGGTATACCTGACGATATTTTGCCACGCATTTTTGATCCATTTTTCACAACCAAGCCAGCTGGAAAAGGTACAGGTCTGGGTTTATCCTTATCGTACGGAATAGTTCAAAAGCATAATGGACACATCGACGTACAGACCAAAATTGGAACGGGCACGATGTTCCGGGTGACCCTGCCTGTTAAACACACGGACTGAGACAAATTTGGCTCAGCTTGTTTATTTGCTTGTATTGTGCGAATGTGAAAACAGAGCTTCAACAAGCATGCGCCGGATATACAGAATAGGCGTGGATTAACTGCAGTAAAGTAAACCAGAATTGATCTGGTGAGTCTTTTCAGATTTGATCGCTACACACTGAGTTCACTCGTTCCAATACTACCCCGACTGTGATCAGTGCAAATGCGCACCTTGCTGGTCGACAGGCATTGGAAAGTGTGCTGAACGGCAAATTTCGAGGCGACAAGCAGCTTGAAAAAGTCCGGGATTGGGCAGAGTATTACAGAACTTCCAAAGGAGGTAACATGGAAAGCTTGATGCACTTATTGCGCGACGAACGCTTCATGCCCCATGGACACTGCTATTTATGGATCCCTGAACTATTGTGGCTCAATGTCGTGTCGGATGCCCTAATAGCGTTCGCCTACCTGAGCATCCCAATGACGTTGATCTATTTTATCTGGAAACGCCGGGACCTTCCGTTCGACTGGATGTTCGGGGCATTCGGCGTGTTCATCCTTGCCTGTGGCAGTACCCATGTGCTGGACATCTGGACCATCTGGCATCCAGACTATTGGTTGTCCGCCATCGTCAAGGCGATTACCGCGATTGCATCTGTTGTTACTGCAATCTTGCTCATCAAGCTGGTGCCTGTTGCGTTGTGTTTGCCCAGTCCAAGTCAGCTAAGAAAGGTGAACGAGGAGTTGCGTAGCGCGCAAGCCGAACTGGTCGCGGCGGCACGCCGGGCGGGCATGGCGGAGGTAGCCACTAATGTGCTGCACAACGTGGGCAATGTGTTGAATGGTGTCAATATTTCGGCTGGTCTTGTGACAGGGCATGTACGTACTTCGAAGATTCGGGCTTTGGGCAAGGTTGTGCAGTTGTTGCAGGAGCATGAAGCCGAATTAGGACAATTTTTCAGCAGTGACGAGAAAGGTAAGCAGTTG
>JAZJXP010000047.1:8924-20158 GCA_040390835.1 Pseudomonadota bacterium | reverse complement strand
TTGCCAGGATATCTGTCAAAACTCGAGCAGGCGATTTCTGAAGAGCAACGTTGTATCCTGGACGAACTGGCGCATATGACCAAGAGTATTGATCACATCAAGGAGATCGTGGCTACCCAGCAAACATATGCAGGTCCGACCGGTGTCATTGAACCTGTCCAGATTGTCGAACTAGTGGAGGATGCCATCCGGATGAGTGGCGACTCCCTCGATCGCCATGAAATCACTGTGATCAAGGATTACAGCAGCATACCCTCGGTTCTGCTCGACAGACACCAGGTACTGCAAATTTTGCTGAACTTGATTAACAATGCAAAGCACGCAATGTCCGGTACACCTGACCAGCAACACCGGATCACATTGCGCCTCAGCAATGCAGATGGTACCGGAGTGATTCTGCAGGTGGAGGATAATGGTGAAGGTATTCCACCGGAGAACTTGATCCGCATCTTTGCGCACGGTTTTACTACGCGCAAGAATGGGCATGGCTTCGGCTTGCACAGTTGTATTTTGGCAGCCCAATCGATGGGCGGAACCTTGCAAGCGCATAGCGATGGAGTTGGAAAGGGGGCCACTTTCACACTAAAACTCCCAGCTCACATTGATGCAGCTGGTGGGGCCATATGAGTAACACGTCTTATGCAAAGTGGCGCATTTCTCACAAAACTCGAAAAAATTTCACATTAAGAAATCTGCGGAAATTGTGCAAATAAAAGAGTGAAAGATATGCGAACGATCTGCAGAAGTGCAGGAAAGGCAATTCTTGCCCATATTGTTGACATGAATTTCCGCACTTTTTGATCGATTATCCCGAGAAGAGATTTAACATAATATAAATTATGCGAAATTCGCCAGACTGCTAGAACGGCTGCAACACATGCTGAAAGCGCTCGGAACTAAATTAGATACATTTCGGGAAGTAAATCAGATAAATCGCCGCTTTGCATACATGTATCAAATTTACTTCCATATGAAATAGCCCAAATTCGTCTTCTATTACTGCGTCTCTTGCTTTTTAATTTTGCGAGAAGTTCGAATAGATTTTGACTCGCCACGGATTAGTTCTTTGTAGTAAGCCGCTATAGAAGTATGGAGCATTCGGTTTTTGATTGCGAAATACCTTTCTATATCAATGGGTTAGATTATTTTCTGGCGAAAATTTCCAGGATCCCGGCCAACCCTCAGATACAAACCAGCGTTCACGGCCTGGCAATACCACGTGCAGAATCCGGCGTCAGACTCCACGTCACCATCAGCATGGGGCGTGGTCACTATCATCACCGGCAACGTCATGGACAATACCGCCGACTTGATAGAAGTGGCCGACAAGCAGCTCTACCAGGCTAAGAAATTTTCAGGATGCTACTTTAAAATGGCCAATGTACTTTTTCAGTATACTGGCTCACATATAGCCGGGTGAAAGCTGTTCATGATGAACAGCATTTTCAATGCACAGAACAACATACGGCTCAAGCGACAATAAAACGCCAGGATGGCAATAGCTGCCACCCTGCCCTGCTACTTACGTCAGACAGCCAGCATACCTCCACGCAAGGCTGCATACCTGAACTGTGTACAGGCCAGCGCATTGCTGTTCAGACGACGGCAGGCTGCGCCGACAGCGGCTGGCAGGCTATCGATACGGGCAATCGCTTCATTGGCCGGATAAGTGATTTTTTCATAGTCCCAGCGCAAGTGGGTCCGATAGGCAGTTCTTTCAGCGATGCCAAAATTGTCGTTCTGGTAGGCGTCACTGCTGCCATTCTCCAGCAAGGTTCTTTTGCGGATATTGTCGACCAGCTTGCTTTCGTACATGGTTTCATAAGTGGTCTGACCAATGACAGTGACACGTTTTTCCCATGTGCGTTTTGAGATGACAACGGCTTCCTGGCGTACCACGACCAGGCTTTCCACCATGCTTGTCACCGTCGTGCGGATATCGCTGGTATGGCTGCTTACGGTCGTCACGAAGCCACTGATCGTTTCTTCGGTAATCGGCTCTGCCCCCGTACCCGCCAGGACATCCAGCGTAAAGGACACAGCGGTTGCACTGTCGGCACGCAATTTGCCATCAGTGCCAACACAGAGATACTTGCCGTTACTGGTGCGCAGGCTCACCATATCATCACTGTGGAAAGCACGGCTACGCTCTGCGGCTTCAATCGTAAACGTAGTCAGTGCCGACAAAGTATCACTCATTTGTACACCACCGCCATCAAGTGCTGACAGCCATTTTCCGCTACCAAACTGACGCAAGCCCAGGCGCGTGCCATGGGTCAAGGTAGCCGGTGCATCGTTGAGCACGACGGTAAATTTTTCCCAGTCTGAAGCATGCGTAGGAATAGCATTGACTCCACAGCCACCACCGTCACCGGCAGAAACAAAATGGCTGCCAACGCCCAGTGCAAAGCTGTCACCGTCACGCAAAATGCCTTCACCAGCGGTGCGGATGACGGTAAACGTCTCCCATGCGGCGCGGTTCAGGGTGTTGGCATAGATACTTTCGCCACCACCATTATCGGCGCGCAGGCGCAAGCCGTTGGCAGCGGTCAGGGTGACTCGGTCATTGTGGCGTATATCACCGGTCAGCACTACACCGGCGGCATCAATACGCTCCATGCATAATTTTTCATCGCGTCCCATCTCAGTGGCAATCGCGGTCAGTTGTGCTGGCGCATCCTGCCATACACTGAAGTAATAATGGTCATTGGAACAACGTACTGAAATCGAGTCGCCACTGCTAACGGCGCCACCACCCAGCGGCACCAGTTCCAGCGCGGTTGTGGCATCAAGAGTTCCAGCGTCCAGCAAGGCATGTTCTTCAGCAACGGTCAGGAGAGCTGTGCCTTGCCGCAAATAACTACGGCTGGCCCGACGGGTGTCAAAGGCCTGCAACATCATCGATTCTGCCAGCGCCGCCAGGTATTCAACCTGGCTGGACAAATAGACAGGCATGCCGGCGGCCAGCAAAGTGGCGGTAGGGGGTGGCAAGGGATTCGTCCATGGACTACCAGGGATGAACATCGACGGTGCAGTTTGCAAGTTGGAGGCCAGCCTTTGTATCTGCGACAGCACCGCATCGCTTGAGCCGCGGCCATCATCGATGCCGGTACGCTTTGCCGTGGTGTAGTCCACCATCATTTCACGACGCGCTGCCGTCAATAAATTACGAGTGCGGGTAAACTCTACATTGGCGGTATAGGCTTCGACATCACGCAAGATATCATCACGAAAGCGCGACAACACGTCATAACTCATCTGTTTGTTGGCTGGCCACAAGGCATTGAATATCACCCCCATGACAGCACCGGCCCCAGGGATGGGAGCAGCCGCACCAGCCAGTTGCAACATGCCACCCAATGCCGCGCGGGCATAATCAAAGGGCTCGTCATTAAAATTCACCACCAGGCCGGGACGCTCTATCGGCGTGTATTCGTACGCGGGTTGAATTTCCAGTTGAATACCGCCGGCATTGGGGCCGATCAGGTCAGCAAAATCCCCCTGCGCAAGGCCATTGACGTCGCCGCATTTGACAGCATACCGCGGGTCTTTCGCCAGTTGCAATTGCCTTGCGCCATTGGCAACCGACTTGATGACAAACAATTCGCTGTCATCATCCCTATCATTGCCCGCCAGGACCAGGCGGGCATATTTCGGGTTCTTGGCATTGCTCACCTTGACTATCTTGCCGGATTCACGATTCACCAGCCGGAAGCTGCCCTTGCTATTTGACATAAAGCGAAAATGTGCCGCACCAGATGCGGCATCCGTCGCAAACACTAGGGGCGAGCCGTCTCTGAAAGAACCATCTTTCACGCTCAGGTACAGCGTTTTCTTGGAAAATATGCTGGCGACAGCAGACAGTGTCCAGCAAGCATCACCGGTAGGCAGAACGAAATGAGGCCGGTTCTTGTCGGTACGCATGACCTGCAAGCGCCATTCGGCAACATCGCCACTACCCGGTACGCGCATGACCAGGGCGTTGCTGGCGCCCTGCGACGGTACGATGATGCAGGCAGCGGTGCTGCTATTGTTCGCGGCGATACGCACGCTGCCATTTGCCTGCTCAATCAAAGCCCAGTCTATGGAGCGGTTGGCGCCATCTTTTTCTTGTTCCGGGATGGCAATTTCCAGTTCTTTGTGGCTAATATTGTTCTGACGCTGTATCAGTGCCTGTTTGTGTCGCTGGTCGACCAGGTAAAACTTCCCATTACTTGACGGCAACAACTCCCAGATCGCATGAGCTATATTGTCCGCATTGTTTATCTGGTCCAACGTACGCGTCTGTATCTGCCCATTTGCCTGGTCTGCAGCAGTCAGAAATACTTGAGAACTATTGGCTGAAACGATATAGAACAACTCACCTGGTTGCGGCAAACTCATGGCAGATTTTCCTCAAATGAAGACACACACTACATTGTTGAAGCCCTGGCATCACTGAAACCAGGCGCCCTATCGCTCTGTTATATTCGATACACTGGCATCGGCTCATGCACGATCATGAACACATGCATATCCGCATCGAATACGCTGCACCATGCAACTCATGATGCCTTGAACGGCTCGACAAGTCACCTGATAGCTGCCTTGATTGTACAACAGGGAATTAAATAAAAATCTATAAAATTTGACAAATTTGACCGGATTTTTTGTGTGGAATCACAGGGTAGCCTGTCAGAACCTGTTCGCGATCTGTAGCGAGCGTCAGCGAAGTAAGGGTAACAAAAACGCAGCGAAAAAAGCGCAATGTACTTTAAGTACATGGGCATGTTGAGGAGCACATAAACGCCGATCACGCTAGCGCAGTAAGATCGTAAACAAGTTCTTAGAGCTCATTTCATCAACAGGAGAGAGTGCCAACAAGACGATTGGGGGTGCAGTACAGGGCGTAATCAAAAAACTGCACGCTACACAACAAAACCAGCTGAAAACAACGTACATTCACACATCGCGCCCGTCTGTTTACACAAAACTGTTCCTTGCTCTCGCTCTATTCGGAAAAAGAAACGGTTTTGCACAAACAGACGCGATGTCAAGATCAACACCACCCACTTCGCGACCAATTTCGGCAGGTAACGAACCGAGTTTGATCCGGCCTTCGGATGTAACGGCATCCTCCGGATTTGCCGGGGTCTTTTGGCTTTTTGTATCTGACTTAATTTGCTTTGACATAGAGAAAATGAATTGTGCGGTTCGTTGTTACGCTACATCAGATTTAATGAGAAGCATAGATCTTGGCATTTCTTCCGTAGTGCTCAAACTTGATTCAATTCTATGTTGCGCGAAAGGATCAGCAGCATCAACGTACCGCATGGCACTTTGTATGCTTTTCCAGCCTACGTATTCCATGAGGGTTTTTAGATCCCACCCATTACCTGTTGCCCAGTTGGCAAATCCACGCCTTAGCGAGTGGGCTGAGTAATCATCAGAACCGGCTACACCAGCATCCTTGAATATGGTACGCAACAAAGGTATCAAGCTGTCGCAGGCCCTGATCCCCGATTTGCCCCCAACGGTTCACCGACCTGAATACTGGGCCGGACTCAAGTGCAGCCAGCTCCTTCCAGGCCGAATAAGCGGCGACCGGACAAAACTGCTTTAGAGCCGGCGCTTTAAAAGTGACGCCTTTATTCTGGCGATCACCTTTTGTATGCGGCAAGAAAAAACTCATTCCTTGCCATGGAGTGACTTCGATGTATTCAACCTGCAACCGTTCCACAGGTCATGATGATTGCTGTCAGGAGTAATGCCGGTTTGCGGCCGATACGATCGGCGTAGTAGCCGATAACAATGCTGCCCGCAGGCCTGGCGATGAAACCCACTGCGAATACGGCTGCCGATAACAGCAGGCTGATCTGGCTATCCGTGGCTGGAAAAAAGGCACGCCCAATCTGTACTGCGTAGAAGGCGTAGGCGACGAAGTCGAAGAATTCCAGTACATTACATGCAACTGCGGCAGCAACGGCGCGGCGGGTCAGCATAGCTGCCACAACAGACGTGTCCGCTGAAACCATCGTTGAACCGGGTGTATAACTGGATACAGAAACACTGTTCTGAGATGGAAGTTATTCGTAAAAAGACGCGGAATCGTTTTCCGGAACCCAGTCCTGCGAATTTGCGTTGGTGTATAGATGGCACGGGTAAAGTTACAGCAGATGGTGTGAACCATTTTATTTTTGGTATCGTGGATCATGGCACGCGGATGAATTTGCTGTTGCGGCGTCTGGAGCTGGCGACGTCAGCGGCGATACTGGAGCATCTTAAAAAGGTGATTCAGTTATTTGGTCAGCCTAAAATTATTCGCACTGACAATGCGTCTGTGTTTCGCAGTAAAAAATTTCGACGGGCTTTGAAGGAACTGGGCATTCGTCAGGAATTCAGCGAGCCTGGTAAGCCTTGGCAGAACGGTAGGATTGAGCGTTTCTTTTTAACATTGAAAGAGAAGTTGAATCTGACTATACCTGTCAATGGATTGATGCTGGATTGTTTGCTGAGCGATTTTACGACCTGGTATAACCTGATCAGGCCACATCAACATTTGCATGGGTATACACCTGCTGAGGTTTGGACTGGTGTTGATCCTTATACTTCGGCACCGAAATCTGTTTCGCATTTTAGTGCTTGGGATGGTTTGCTGACTGGCTACTATTTGCAGCGATAGCCACACCCCAATAAAACAAAATAACTTTCGATCTTGAACATTTTTAGGTGTTCAGGCTGACGCTCGTCTCAAACAAATAATTTGCTTAGATTTTAATCAAGCGAACAATATTTTTTGTTCGCTCTGATTAAAAAAAGGTCAGTTTAGTGTTCAACTGAACCAAAACCTCCGTCAGTTTTTGCAAAAATTACTGATCTTGCGGAGGGATTTTGTTTAACTGAACATTGAACAGGGCACAGATTTAGCAAAAAAATACTGATTTGGCGGAGGGTTTTGGTTTAACTGAACGCTGAACAGGGCAAACAGCAACAGCAAACTCAAGAAATAGCTACCTCCACAACAATTTCAGAAAAACGGGCTGCACCACCGTTGGAAGCTTGAGCTTTTAAGGGATCTAGGGCATAAAAGATATGGACTTTAGCGCCAACTCTATATAAAGAAATCTCTTCTCCAGAATTAAAATATATCCCTTCCATCAAGTGTTCACCCTCATCTGAAATAATGTCCATAGTGTTAATTTCATTTTCCACATCTTGTCCAGAAGCATAAACTCTTTCAATAACGCCAGACACAATTTTGGTCGGCATGATTCCATTTGCAATATTACCCCACCATTCTTTACTTCCAAAAAGACCATATGTCCCTTTTAATCCCATAAGAGGCCTTGATTCGTCCAGAGTTAACGCCTGCGCCAATGATACTTGTTCCAAGTCATGCGTCAGCTCCAACGACAATTCATAAACTAGCCTTGCTGCAATTGGCAACGCAGTCAAATTTAAATACATAGTTGTTCTTCCTCACATCATTTACGGTATTTGGTAATTTTTTTGCCATCGATTATATAGAGTGGCTCGAAAGATACGATCTCACCATTGTATATCGTTAGTGCATTTCCTTTGCCAAGTTGTGTAGTCATCATCCCGGCACCATTATTCAAAACGGGAATCCCCTTTCCTTCCCCTTTAAACTGAGCATTAGATTCATTCCACTTAATGCTATTTGTTGACATAGCTGGGAATCTAGCCTCAGCAGTACTATTTCCAGCAATACCAATTTCCTGAAGTTTTGAAGAGGTTCCAGGTTTCGTTACTATTTTAACCAAGACACCATCGTAATTTCTTGAAAATATCTCCAATGGTGAAATAGAGGTTTCCCCCGTAGCCGGAATTTTACCCGTTCTCTCCATCCTCTTATAATGCTTAGGGCTCATTGTTCGATAATGTACTTCGTTTCCATTTTCAAATTCCAATACAGGATCTAACGGACTTGCTTTATTCGGTGCATCATTTTTCTTCGATTGTAACGCTTCAGGTCCTAATTCATTCCCCATGGTACGTTGTCCGTATACCCTTTGCTGACCAAACGGTAATCTGTTCAGAGTAGTCTGTGGCGCATACGTACCGTTCCCATTTGAGCGAGTAAGATTATTCAGTTGTACCTGACTATTAGCAGTGGCAACCGGAGGCAAACCTTTCGAACCATTACCAGACAAAGCAGATTTACGGGCCCCAACCACTCCAGTGACAACACCTGCGGTTGCCAGTAAGTTTGAACCAAAGTCACGCCAGTTACCTTCCACAACATTGGTAATTAAATTACCAGGCGCTTGCACAAATCCTTTTGCCTGATTCCCAAAAAATTCACCTGCACTGATACCACGTGAACCAGCTTTACCTGCCGCGCTATACGGGGTCATTTGCGGGGGCTTATTTCCCGCCAACTTATCGGCGTTGTACAAGACGATTTGCAAGGCATCACCAACTTGAAACACTGGCTCTCCAATAGAGCCCGCAATAAACCTTGCCACTCCACCCAAGGCTTGACCAACATTTTCACGTGCGTCAAGCGGCTTGTCCATAACGGACATTTCTGGCGTCTTGCCCGTCAATCCACGAAAGAATCCTGGCTCATAAGTTACTTTTTTCGCTAACTGCGGATTGGCCGTCACAAAAGTCAGAGGATCGTCTTCATTTGCAGCAGTCTGAACATCAACTTTCTCAATTTCGACCCGCTCAGATATTTTTATAGAAATACCATTAACCGCTCCGTCGTTCGCCTCTCCCGGGAAACGTGACAACAAACGCGTATTTTCATTCTGTGCATAATTCTCAGATTGACGGGCAATTGCAAGTGCGTTACCTAGCTTTGCTGAAGCGGCATCTTCCCTCTTTGCATAGTTGACCTGACGCTCTCTTATTGACGCCTGTTCTTCATCCTTTGTCTGTCTATAGGCACCGTCTTCTTTTTGCTTAATTTTTTCAGCTAGGGCTGAGAAACTTTCTTGATCCCCGTTCTTTTTTAATAATTGAAGTTCTCCGATATTTGCTTGGAGTTCTTTTATCCTAGCGATATCTTTTGCACTTTGAAAACCAATTATTTCCCTACCATCTCCTATGTCGATGTTGTTTCCCGAACTTCTTACTGGCCCTGTAGCTCGCCCGTCAATTTGATTATTTTTAAGACCGACATCAACCATGCTGTAGTCATCAGGCCAACCAGCGTTTCTATATTGCTCTCCCTTAAGATCTGCAGCGGTAGCAGCATCACTTAATGGCACAGATTTTGAACGTAACATCAGGTTTGCGAGATATTGTTTATATTGATTTGGCGACATATTCTGCAAAATGACAGCCATAGGCGACGCCTGATTATTAGCCTCAGTCACCCAATCCTCAATCGACATCCCGCCACTACCCAAAGCTCCACGCTGGCTCAAACGCCTGGTTTCGTCCTGGGCCTCAAACGCAATTCGGGCATCTTCTTTCGCTCTTTCAGCACCACGCCATGCTGTAAAGACGTCAGCCGTCGGCCCAAACTGGGTCGGTGCATTTTGCTCTTGCCATGCCCTCTCCAATGCTTCAGTCCGCGTCTTACCCGCTTCAACATATTTATCCGTTGTCGCAGCAATGGCGGCACTACCCAGGCCATTAACAATGGCGCTTTGCCAGTGTGGCCGACCCGTCGTGACGACGTCACCGACGACATTGCCAACGATATCGCCTGCGGCACTGCGCACGAAGGTGTTGCCCCAGTCGCGCTGGCTGTCTGCCAGGGAGTTCAAGTTTGCTGACGTCTGGGGATTGTTTTTCATGGCATCCCAGCGTTCGCTGCCGTATTGACTCTGGCCTATCACATTGCCTACCCCGTAGCTAACGCCAGCACTGACACCTGCCTTGGCCAAGCCTTTCCATTCAAAGCCGTTTTGTTGATGGGCGGCGATGGAAAGTCCCTGACTAACGACGTTAGTGACCACTGCACGCCCTACTACGGCACCAAAGGTGGAACCGCTCAGTGCTGTGGAGCCGTTCGCCAGTTGTCCGCCTACGTAGGCGGCAGCTCCGGCAATGACGGTGGATTTCCAGTTGAATTCGTTCTCCGTAAAACCGGGCATATGTTTTGGGTCACGGTTACGGTAGATGACATGCGTAATATCTGGATCAACACCGTCAAGCAGTGTGCGCTTGAACAGATCGCCCCAGTCCAAACGACCATTGAAGGCAGCTGCGGAATACTGGGTAGCCGCATTGCCTGCCATGGCACCTAAGGCGACGTTACCGGTGAAGTAGATGACGACGGCGCTGACGACCAGACCTATCAGTTGCGACAGTGCCCCACAACGGTCACCCGGCAAGACGAGATTAGGCATCTTGCTGCCTTCTATCTCACCCTGGTTGTAGACCTTGAAGCGGTTGCTGTCGATCTTGCCTGTCTGTGCCGTATTGGGAATGGTGATGACGCTGCCATCGGTGAGGCTGCTGTCGGCATTGAGGCCATTGGCGTCGGCAATCAGATACCACAGGCTGCTGGTGCCGTACACGGCGCTGGCGATGCTTTGCAGTGTGTCGCCTGTCCTGATGGTGTAGTGGCTGATGCTGCCTGGGTGGGCGTCGTCGAGCATCTGGAACATGGCGTAGTTGCCGGTGTCGATCTTGCTCTGGTTTTTACCTTCTGCATCGACACCGGTCTGGGCCTGGATGTTGCCGTTGGTGTAGTGGTATTCCATCCTTTCTACACCGTGTTTGCCGTCATCGTGGATTTTGCTGATGATCTGGTTGTCGGCGTTGTAGATGTAGTTGGTGATTTCTGAGCGGTCTTTGCCATCACCTTTGCCCTGGTTGACGGTGACGAGCTGGTGGTTGGCGTTGTAGACGAGTTCGCTGGAACCGTTGGCGTCGCCATAGGCGCGGACGCGGGTTTCTTGTCCGGTGGCGTCGATGTCGTGCAGGTACTGGTAGGTTTTGTTGACCTTGTCGTCAATCATGTGGGCTGTGCTGGCTAGCAGGTGGCCAGCAGCGTCGTATTGATTGGTGGTTTCTTGCATGCTGGCTTTGGGGGTGCCTGGGTCGTTGTCGACGCGGGTCCACAGGACCTGGCCTGTCTGGTCATAGCGGGTACGGGTGAGTTTGACGACCTGGCCGTTTTTGAACTCGCCATACATGGTGATGTTACCGGCGCTGTCGTATTCCCATTGCTGGCTGCTGCCGTCGGTGCTGCTGGCGTTGATGACGCGGTTGTGGTTGTCGTAGCCGTAGGTGGTGGTGACACTGCCGACGGTGCTTGTCAAACGGTTGCC
>JAZJXP010000047.1:3651-8888 GCA_040390835.1 Pseudomonadota bacterium | reverse complement strand
GTGATGGTGCTGGTGAGGCGGTCGGCGGCATCGTAGACGCTGATGTGGTCTGCGCTGGCACCACCACCGCTGCCGTAGACGCGGGTGCGGTTGCCAACGGCGTCGTATTGCATGCTTTGTGATACGCCGTTGATGACGTCGCTAAAACCGGTGAGGCGGCCTAAGGCGTCGTATTCATTACGGACATCACGGTCATGGGCCTGGCCCTGGGCGTCGCGTTGGCTGTGGACTTTTTCCTGGGTGCGTTGGCCCATGAGGTTGTAGCCATAGTCGGTCTGGGTGCCGGTGGCAGAGTCGGCGACCTGGATGAGGTTGCCGGCGTTGTCGTAGCGTTTGTCAATGTTCTGGCCTTCGGTACCAGTCTGTTTGACCTGGCGGCCTTGTTCGTCGTAGGTGTAGACGGTGGCATGGCCTGCCTGGTCTGTACGGCGGATGAGGCGGGCAAAGCCATCGTATTGGTAGCTGATGCCTTTGCCATTGCCATCGACTTCGGCAATCAGGTTGCCATAGCTGTCGTAGCTGCGGTAGGTAGTAACCGCTTGTGGCAGTGCCTGGTCTTTGACCTGCTTCCACTCGGTCACGCTGGTGACGCGGCCATATTCGTCATAGGTGGTTTGACGGCGGTGGCCGCTGGTGCTGCTGGCGTTGCCAGTGTCATGCTGGGCAATGCGCTGGCCCCAGGCATCGAGTTCAAACTCGGTGTCGCCCTGTTGCAGCAGGTGGTCACGCTGGTCATAACGCAGGTCGGTGTAGTTGGCGTTACCATCGATATTGTGGATGGTACGGCCAAAGGCGTCGTGCTGCGATTGCTGGCTGTGGCCAGTGGCGTCGGTGGTCTTGTCTACCTGGCCACTGAGGTCGTAGTGCAGGTAACTGGTGTGGCCGTTTTCATCGGTGGTGGCGACGAGGCGCTCCTGGGCGTCGTAATGGAAAGTCTTGGTATGACCCAGGGCATCGGTCTGGCTGGCCAGGCGCCCTGCTTCGTCGTATTGGGCGCTGCTGATATTGCCTGCGGCGTCTGTGCGGCTGTTGACATTGCCTGCATAGTCATAGCCCTGGCGGGTGACGCTGCGTTGCAGGCTCTGGACCGGGCTGCCACCGACAATGCTGGTGGTGGTGAAGCTGTCGGTGTAGCTGGCGTCCTGACGGCCCAGTGCGTCGTAATGGGCGTAGCTGGTGGAGACGGCGTTGCCGCCTTCTGTGACGGTGACATCGGTTTCGATGGCGTGGCCTGCTGCATCGACACCGAAATTACGCCAGACGTGGTCGTCACTGCTGCTGCCGATCAAGGCATTCATGGCGTTGTAACGATTATCACGAGAATAACCAGCAGTGCCAGGAGCGATGTCTTTCTTGCCGCCTGGTTGACCTGTGGCACTGCTTGCCACCACCATAGTGTCCATGAATTCAGCAGCCGGACGCACGTTGAGGCCGCCGCCGTTGAAGTGGCCATTACTCATGACGAGGCCTGTGATGGCGGCACTAGTTTCGGTAGCCTGCACGGTTTCACTATTGGCCAGGTGGCTGCTGGTGAGATTGGTGTTGGCCTTGTACCAGTCGACGATGACTTCCTGGCCTTGCGCATCGCGGTACCAGACTTTGTAGTTGATGGCTTTGGCTGGCAAAGGGATATGTTCTATCAGGCCTTTGTAGCCACCGCCATATTGTTCCATAAGGAAGTCATTGGCGAAGGTCAAACCGCCAGTTGCAGCATCATTCCATGAGAAGTGCAAACCTGTGGCCATGCGGCTGCTGTCGCTGGCGGGCAGGATGGTGTAGAGATTGAGGTCGTAGCCTTTGTGTACCCAGTAACCGTTGTCTACACCATTGGTGATGACGGGGAACCATTCCATCCATTTGCTGCTGCTAATGCCAGTCTGGTTTTGGTCTTCATTGTGGTTGGTGTAATAAATACCGACAGAACCACTATTGACGGACAAAGGCAAATGGGCGATGACGCGATCGTCTTCACCCGGGTTGCCTGGGTCGTTAGCGAGTGGCACCTTGCCTTTGAGGCGTTCTGTCGGTACAGGCTGGCCTTTGACGATGATGACTTGTGAATCACCATCAGGCGGGGCTGACCAGGCGACGGTGTTGTAGGCCGTGGTGAGCGCAGGGTCGCCCGTCATTTTGTAGATCATGTGATCCACAATGACTTCTTTGCCGTCTTTGTCTACGCCTTCGATGAGGATTTCATATTCGATACCGGCGTGCATGGCTTTGGTATCACCCAATACGAGGTGATACTGGCCATTGTCGAGGGCATTGCCGGTGGCGGCAAATGGCTCGTCGTTGACGCCTTTTTTGTAGACGCGCCATTTGGCGGTCAACAGGCTGATGTTGGTTGCGCCGAGCGGCAGCATCTGACTATCTATTTTGAGCAACACGCCTTTGTCGGTGATGACTTCAGACAATGTGTTGATGCTACCCTGGCGTTTGGCAGGCGCTTCAAAGTTTTGCTCGGTGCTGGCAAAGGCGACGCCACTGGCATTGGCCCAGCCGAGGCGGAACGCCAGGGTATTGGGGTCCAGGCCTGGTGGCAGGATACCTTCGTAATAGCCGTCACCAGTCGCGCTCATGGTGGCGCCGGTATTGGTCGCGCCGCGCGGGCCGTAGATCAAGGTTGGTGTATTGATGCCGGGACCAAAGCGCGCCTTGACGTGAATTTGTCCATAATCATCAACACTCGCCTTGACATCTTGCACCTCAGGCGGCATCTCAACTTTTATTTCTTCACTGTAGGCCAGATTGCCAGCAGTGTCTTGGGTAACGACACGGTAATAGGTGGTGCTGTTATATGCAGGACGTTGAATGCTGCTATAACCATCCAATGAACTGCCATTGACCGTCAGACCCGATTTATTGGCATAACCGTCAAGACCAGCATGTGAGGCACTGTCCCACACCACATAAGAAGGAACACGCAAAGCATTTAGGTGATAGCTGATGTTGAGCGTCGTGCTCAAACCGTCGCTAAGGCTGGCGTGAACATTGGTGGCAGCAATTGCTTCATTGCCGCGTTCACCAGTGACACTATGGGTGACATTGCCAGCGGCATCATATGCCTGGCGTGAACCAGTACCGTCGGCAGCGACAACATGAGTGACGCGGTTGGCGGCATCGTATTGTGAGCGTGTTACATGGCCGTTGTCGTCCAGCAGCGTACGGTTACCCATGGCATCGTACTGGTAGTTTTTAGTGTAGGCCGTGGTGAAGACGATGTTGAAGCTGTCGGCATCTTTGACCGATGCACTGGTCTGGGATATCGCTTCGGCTTCGCTGGTCACCTGGCCGCGTGCGTCATAGGTATAACGTGTGGCTTTGTCACCAGGATTGGCGGCAACCAGTGCCAGCAATGCTGTCGTGTTACCGGCAACACTGGCCAGGTCTACGCTGCCAGGCACTGCTGTGACGTAGCTGAGTTTGGCTTGCACACGGTTCTGGTCATCATAGCTGTACAGTGTCAGTGCACGGCCCAGGCTGACGTTGGCAATGAGGCGATTGCGGCTGTCGTAGTAGTTAAACTCAGCCTGTTCTACACTGCTGCCAGCACCAACGGTTTTTTGTACCAGGTTGCCGCTCTTGTCGTAGCGGTAGCGGGTGATGGTGGTGGTAATGGTTTCGGTATGGCTGTCCTGGTCCATCAACAAAGTGGCAGGCGTGCGCTGTTCTACCAGACGGTTGGCGGCATCATAGACGTAGGTGGTGGTGGCAACTTTGCCGCCCACTGCCACCGGTACTTTGCTTGGGTCAAGTTTGCTGAGGTCAATGGCTGCGGTGTACATGCGTTTTTGCAGCATGTTACCGCTCTTGTCATAGTCAAAGCGGGTCAGGTAACCAAGGGCATCCACCTGGGCGATGAGACGGCCGACGGCATCGTAATAGCCATAGGTATGGCTGCCATTGACGGCGACGGATTCGATGACATTGCCTGCGGCATCATAGCGTGCAGTTTCTTCTGGCCGTTCAAGGTTCTGGCTGGCCGTCGGGTTGCTGGTAGTGCTATTGCCCAGATGGGTGATGACAACTTGCGGGTAGAGCTTGCGTACCTGCCTGCCCATCACATCAAATTCAAAGCCGTAGACACGGACCTCACCTGCGGGTGCCACGGGACGTGCAGCTGGGTCTTGCGCTGACTTGTCGAGTCGTGTCATGTACATGCGTTCTGCGATTTTGTCGCCGAAGGCATCGTAATCAAATTCATGCAAGACGTTGTCGGTATCGAGCTGGGCGATCAGGCGGTTGTCGCGGTTATAGTAGTTGGTGGTTTTAAAGCCAGCCGCATTGGTGATCTGGATGACATTGCCCACTGCATCATATTGCATGGTGGTGAGACCATTGCTGCTGCCGTAACCACTTTCAAGTTCAAACTTGGCGACGCTGTCGAAGGTGACGCTGGTGCGGTGATTGTTGGCATCGTAGGTATAGGTTTTGTGGCCGTCTTTGCCGTATTCGCTGGTGACGTTACCGCTGATGTCGTAAGCAAAAGACTGCAAGACATTACCGGATACATCTTTAACCAAGGTCAGCCTGCCCATGGCGTCGTATTGCCTTGTGGTCAGGCGACCTTCACCGTCACGGCTTTCAAGCACGTTACCGAGGTCGTCGACTTTTTGGGTCTGGGTAATGGCCAGGCCGCTTGGGTCAAGGGTGGTGCTGATCAGATGGCCGTCAAGATCATAAGCATAACGGCTGAGCTTGATGGTTTCACCGGTTTTCTGGATTTGCTCTGTGATGACACGCCCTGCACCATCATAGGTGTATGACGTGGTCGCACCATCTGCTGTGGTTTTGCTGAGCAGACGGCCATCATTGTCATAGCTGTAGCTGGTGTCGCGTTTGACTGTGGTTACAACAAAGTTTTTATCGGTCACTTTGTTACCGGCACCGTCATTGACAAACTCACTGCGGACATGGTCTGCGGTAGTCTGGGCAATGACATGGTTGTTTTTGTCATACTCAACGACAACGCTGCGGTCCATGGCTTGTTGTACCGCTTGTGGCAACTGGCTGACACTGACGCTGCCGCTGTAACGGTTGGCGTACTGGGTCATGCCTGTGCGGTTGTCGGCGCTGTCGTATTGATAGCTGGTCAGGTAGCCTTCTGCATCGAGGCTGGCGACCATGCGCTTGTCGGCGTCGTACCAGAAGTAGCTGGTATTGCCTTTGACATCTTTGACACTTTGGCGGTTACCGTTTTTGTCATAGGTGTATTCAGTGCGCTTGCCGGCATTGTC
>JAZJXP010000047.1:1136-3641 GCA_040390835.1 Pseudomonadota bacterium | reverse complement strand
GCTGGCGACTTCCCTGCCATCGGCATCATATTCATGCTGGATGGTTTGCGTGCCATTGGTGGTGCTGATTTCATTGCCGAGTACATCAAACTCGTGTTTGATGAGGCTGGCACCGGCTATGCTTTCCTGGATCAGACGGCCATTGGCGTCGTAATCATAGGTGGTGGTCACCGCTGGGCCGGTGCGGTTCTTGCGCAATTCACTGGCTGGTTTGGTGGTGTGTTTTTCACCGTAGGTGTAGATGGTTTCTGCACCTTCTGGGCTGACGACTTTGATGACGCGGTCGGCACCATCATAGATGTAAGTCGTGGTTGCCGGGCGGGTGTTGCTGGCTTCTGTGACGCTGGTGCGGTTGCCACGGGCGTCATAGCCATAGGTGGTGACATTGCCTTCGCCATCGGTGTTGCTGATGAGGCGGTTGAGCTTGTCGTACACGGCAGTGCGGGTGGACGGTTTGGCCAGCGCGGCTTTGTCTGCATCGCTAAGGGCGGATACTGGTGCAGGAGCAGGTGCATTTGCCGGTGCTGCCGGGGTAGCAATAAAATTGCCGCTGGTGACGCTGAGTTTGTTGTCAAACAGGTCGTAGCCAATAACGGTTTGATAGCCTTCGCCATCTATCGTTGAAATGACACGGTCTTTTTTGTCATAGCCATAGCTGGTGGTGCGGGCATCACTGCTATCTGTCTTGGCCGTTGTGGTGCTGACCAGGTTACCGGCAATGTTGTAGCTGTTGCTGGTGAGCTTGCCAGTTTCTGTTTGTACACTCAGCACGTGGTTGCTGATGTCAAAGATCTGTTGGGTCAGGTGACCTTCAGCGCCACTGATCTGTACCCGGTTGCCACGGCCATCGACCACAAAGCTGGTGCTAAAGCCCATGGGGTCGGTAATACCAACAAGCTGGTTGTCGAGGTTGTAGCGATAGTTGGTCGTGCGTTCTTTGCCGGCAACTCCTTTTGCTTCTGTACTGCTGATGAGGTTACCAGCGCCATCATAGGCATACGTGGTCTTGACATGGGCATTGTCGGTGCTGCTGTCAACATTGTGATTGGCATCGTAGTGGAAGCTTTGTTCAGAGATCGTGCTGCCATTGATCTGGGCGATGCTGGTGCGGTTGCCCAGAGCATCATAAGTGATGGCTGTCTTGCGATTGCCAATTGTCAGATTGGTGCTGAGAACGAGCTGGTTCTCGGCATCATATGAGTAGATGAACTTTTGTTCTTCGGCCAGATCCGCTGCCAATGTTTCCTTGATTTTGTTGCCATTAGCGTCATATTCAAACAGGCTGATATGGCCGAGCGGGTTGGTCGTCTTGACGAGATTATGCACAGCATCGTAGACATTGGTGGTGACGCGGTCACCGTCAGTGCTGACGAGCAGGTTATCAACGGCATCATATTGATAGCTGCTGACTTTGCCGAGGACATCAATGTCTGTGACTTTACGGCTCAGCAAATCATAGCTGCAACTGGAGTGACGTTCTTGCGCTGTGCCGATGAACTGGGCAACGTCAGTACGGTTGCCCAGGTAATCATAGCCATAGCTGCTGACAGCGCCGTTGATGTCAGTCATACCTGTCATGCGGTAGACAGTGTCGTAGCGATAGCTCTGGGTATAGGCAATATCCCCTGCCCCGCCCGCGCCAACGGTAGTATGGCCAGTCTTGCTGGTGAGGTTGTTGACCAGATCGTAGGCAAACGTGGTCAGATAGCCTTCGGCCATTTTTTCTGAACTACGACGGTTGACGTCATCATAGGTATAGCT
The DNA here is from genome assembly GCA_040390835.1 of Pseudomonadota bacterium. Lineage (GTDB taxonomy): Bacteria > Pseudomonadota > Gammaproteobacteria > Burkholderiales > Burkholderiaceae_D > Undibacterium. Next base: position 1,880 of record JAZJXP010000047.1, on the reverse strand, counting down.
GGTCGTGGCGTATTTGCCGTTTTTGTCGATTTGCTGGCTGCTTTGCAGGACATTGCCCACTGCATCAAGTACATAGTTGGTGATGTAGCCATTGCCATCCGTCAGGCTGGTACGCTGGCCTGCACGGTTGTAGCGGTATTCAACAGTGAAACCACCACGGCTTTGCTGCACTTCATTACCGCTCTGGTCATAGGCGTGGGTAGTGGCATTGCCATTGCGGTCAGTTGCACTGATCAACTTGTCATTGGCGTCATAACTATTGCTTGCTACGCCATGACGTGCATCTGTCGTGCTGAGCAGATTGTCTTTGGCGTCGTAAGTAAATTGGGTGACAAATTCAAGTGCATCGGTTTGTTTGACCAGGCGGTTCTTCGCATCATAGTCATAACTGGTGCTGTTACCGAGAGCATCTGTCTTCTTGATGAGGTTGCCAGCCATGTCATTGACATAGCTGGTGACGCCACCCAGGGCATCAGTTTCACTAACCTTCTGGTTGGCAGCATTGTAGGCCCAGCTGGTAGTGGAGGCCTGGCTGGTGCCGGATGCTTCGGTACGGCTGGTCATGGTGCCTATGCCATCGTAGACAAAGGCGGTAATGATGCCATTGGCAGCCGTAAAGCTGATCATGCGGTTATTGGCATCATAAGCAAAGCCGGTGGCATTACCCAATGCATCAGTGACTTTGGTACGGTTGCCAACGGCATCGTAGTCCAGCGTATTAGTGGCACCGATAGCATTGGTTTG
>JAZJXP010000047.1:0-1126 GCA_040390835.1 Pseudomonadota bacterium | reverse complement strand
GTGGCAGACAGGATATTACCTACCGCGTCATAGCTTTGGCTGCTGACATGACCTTCGCCATCAATGTGCTGAGTTTGACGATTGACAGCGTCGTAGGTATAGCCCTCTGACTGATCCAACGCGGCGTTACCTGTGACGCTGATGGCAATCTTGCCGTCCCAGTTGGCAACAGCAAACTTGTTGGCAAAATGGGTCTGCGAGACCAGGTTGCCAGCCTGGTCATAGTGACGGCTGACAACATAGCCCTCAGCATCTACACTGGCAACCAGTTGGTTGACAGCGTCATACTGGAAGTAATTGCTGTGCTGATTGGCATCGGTAACTTTAATGCGGTTACCTACTGCATCGTAGCCGTATTGCGTCATGCCACTGAGGGCATCGGTGACGGTGAACAGGCGGTTGTTACTGTCGTAGCTATATTTTGTGACATTGCCGTTCTGGTCTGTCATCTTGCTACGGTTGCCTACGGCATCGTATTCAAATGCAACAACATATCCTAGTGCATCAGTCTGGGTGATGAGACGGTTGACCAGGTCATAAGCATAGCTGACTGTATGGGCATTTTCATCTGTGAAACTGATGCGATTGCCTGCAGCATCGTAGGTGTAGCTGGCTGTCTTGCCGAGTGCATCCGTTCGGCTGACGATGCGGTCAACTGCGTCATACACAAAGCTGGTGGCGTGACCATTGGCGTCGGTGATTTTGCTACGGTTACCAACTGCATCGTATTCATAGGCAGTGATGTGGCCCAGTGCATCTGTCTCTTTGGTCAGGCGATAGATGGCGTCGTACACAAAGCTGGTGGCATGGCCATTGGCATCGGTGAGTTTGGTGCGGTGACCTTCAGCATCCAGTTCATAGGACGTGACATTGCCAAGTGCATCGGTCTGGCTGACGAGGCGGTCATCTGCATCATAGACATAGCTGGTGGCGTGGCCATTACCGTCAGTGACTTTAGTGCGGTTGCCAACGGCATCGTATTCTATGCTGGTCAGTTCGCCGAGTGCGTCGGTCTGGCTGGTAACGCGGTTATTCGCGTCGTATGCATAGGTAGTGACGTGCAGGTTGGCATCTGTGGTCTTGATGCGGTTGCCGACGGCGTCGTAGGCGTAGCTGGTGAGCTGGC
>JAZJXP010000046.1:62474-76769 GCA_040390835.1 Pseudomonadota bacterium | reverse complement strand
GCTTATCTCGTGCTTATCTCGTGCTTATCTCGTGCTTATCTCGTGCTTATCTCGTGCTTATCTCGTACTTATTTCATACTTATTTGAAATTTAAGTAGCAATTTTAACCTCCGACTTCTTCATCCCTGACAGGCAATAAGATGCGCGCCGCCCCGCAAATTGACCTTGGACCTTGTAGGCTATTTGCCAAATAAATCACAAATGATAACGATTCTCATTTATAATGATTTCACTTTAGCAATTTCACACCCTCTCAAGCGCCAGCCCCCAAGCTACACACGTACGCCAGCATCCCTACGTGGGCAAGTGAAAAAACCATGCGTTATATCGCGGGGGAATCATGTCCATCGTCATTTCATATTCGTATTCATATCTATCAATCGTCGCCTCTGTCCTGAAAAATATTCTCATGGCGCAGTACTACGACTGCCCCAGCTAGTCGTCAGCCCATAAGAGATTTTCATTTCACATCGCGCAGCAATGTGTGATTGCCCCGGCAATCACAGAGGACATGCTCGCCCTCATTTTTTGGAAAACAGCATGAACAGCAACAAGCAAATTCAAGCGACTGGCAATATGTCATTTTATCCAGTAGCCGCCGAACGCACGCTACGTCAGTTCATCGACGCCTTCTGGTTTGAAGGTGCTTTGGATGGGCATCTGGAACGACAAGCTGATGGCAAAGCTGAACTGTATTTGCGGGGAATGAATGAACAAGGCCAACAGCTTGAATACCGGATAGCTGCACATCCGGCAAACAGCTTTGGGCGCAGCCGTTTGCATGGCCCTGTATTCGAAGTGAGCAGCGGCATCGTCACTCATGACATTGCCATTGTGGCGGGCAATTTACTGAGGCCGCACGCAGCGCAGAATGGCCTGCGCCTCATTAATGAATTAATTCATACCGCTGCCAAGCAGGCTTGTTCTTTGCAAGCCCAGGCTTTAACAGCAAAAGGCCGTGCTGCACTTGACTTGCCTTATGCATGGCAAGAGGCGCAATTGGGTGAGGGCCATCTGTATCACCCTTGTTATCGTTCGCGTATAGGTTTTAACCTGGCTGACCATCAGCGCTATGGGCCAGAATTTGCGCAGGCTTTTGGTCTGGCCTGGCTGGCACTCGATAAACAACTGGCTGATATTCATAGCTTGCCTGGTGGTGACTACACACAGTTTTTGCAAACGGAAATTGGTGCAGCAGAAGTGCTGCGCTTGCAGCAAGCCATCACGCTCTCAGGAAAGGATGCAAACAATTATTATCTGCTGCCTGCCCATCCCTGGCACTGGCGTCAGAGCCTGCAAATCCAGTACGCTGACTGGCTGGCAGATGGCCGCCTGCTCTATCTTGGTACGGGCGAAACGACCTGGCTGGCACAGCAATCGATACGTTCACTGACATCTCTTGCCAGCCATTGCAATCACAACCTGAAGCTGCCGCTTGCCATCGCCAACAGTTCGGCAGACCGCATCCTGTCCGACCATCATGTTCATAATGCGCCGCTGATATCGCAATGGCTGGAAAGCTTGTGCAGCGAAGATATTTTTTTACAGCAGCAGTGCAGGCTGGCAGTTCTGGCAGAACCCATGGGCATCACTCTGGCACCTGCAGCATCGCGTCAGGATAGGTATGGTTTGCTGGGCGCGATCTGGCGACAGTCACCCACATCCATACTCAGGCAAGGCGAACAGATATTCCCCTGCACTGCCTTGACTACACTTGATGATCAGCAACAATTGAATATCTCACCCTGGTTGCAGCAGCATGGCACCGAAACCTGGATCAAGGCGCTATTGCAAGCCATGCTGCCACCGTTTATTCATCTGATGCTGGCGCATGGTGTCTTGCTGGAAGTACACGCACAAAATACCTTGCTCATCGTCAAAGATGGTTTGCCTGCAGGTGTTGCCATTCGTGACTTGCCTGGTGGTCTGCACTATATTGCCGGGCAAACCACCAACGAAGCGCACTTGCAGCATTTACGTCAGGCACCTGCACACCGCAACACAGCCAATGCCAGCAATGGTTTCGCCATGCACTCTGCAGACGAAGCCAAGGATTATCTGTTGGAAGTCCTGTTGTTTATCCACCTGTCTGAACTGGCACACAGACTGGAATTGCATCACAATTTTGATGAGAGCCGCTTCTGGCAACTGGCTGTACAAACCGTGTTGAACTACCAGGCGCAAGTGCCGCAGTTGTCCGCACGCTTTCAGCAATTCAATTTGTTTGTACCAGAATTGCAAATGGAAAAACTGGCCAGCAGACGTCTCTCTGCTGCCAGCTCGCAAGCCTTTCATGCTGCCCCCAATCCTCTGCATCAATTCATGCAGTCTCAGAGTGCGTGATGCGGCAAACCATTTTCATTACTGTGCTGGGGCATTTTGGTGCAGCCTTTGCTGCCTTATGCATGCCACCATTTTATGCGCATATATTGAAGCAGAATTTCTCCAGCCAGGCCCTGATCATGGCGGGTTGGTACTTTACCCTGCCGACGCTGGCGGCAGCGATTTCAAACCCCTTGTGGGGTAAGCTGGCTGACCGCATAGGCATACGCGCATCCCTGATACGGGCACACTGGGGTTTGTGCCTGAGTTTCATTATCACAGGCATGGCGCGCACACCCTGGGAATTTGCCTTTGGCCTGACTTTGCAAGGTCTGCTGGGTGGCACCTTTGCCGCATCAAATGCATTCCTGGCCTCACTCTTGCCCAGCAAGCGTTTGACGACACTCTTGAATGTGATGCAAGGCTCGGCCCGCACTGCACTCTTTGCGGGGCCAGCCATCATAGGCTTGTTCAGCGAGGGGCAAAATCTGTTGCATATCTTTTTTTATCTCGCCATATTCCCCGGACTGGCAGGGTTGGTCTTGTACTTTTTACCTGCACGAGCTGGCGTCCAGCCTGACATTGGTGACAGTGAAATCACCAAAAGCACGGTGTCAAATAGCGCGTCAAATAGGACCAAGACCAACACCAACACCAACACACTCAATGCCAGCAGCCTGTATCGCTTTCAGGCGCTGTTCACTATAGGCACAGTGTTGACCTATCCATATTTTGTCATTGACCTGGCACAACGCCTGTCCATACCCGCAGCCTGGGCTGGTGCCTTGTTTGGATTGCCGCATGCGCTGTTCTTGTTGTTGGCCTGGCCAATGAGCCGTCATGTCAATTTTTCCAATGCCCAGATCGCGCTGGCGCGTTTTTCTGCCTTGACATGTGCTGGCCTGCTACTACAGGTGCTGGCCAACGATCTGCCCGTCTTGATCACGGGTCGCATCCTCATGGGAGCAGGCATGACTGGTGCCTACCTGGCCATCAATGCCCTGGCAGCATCCACGACCAGGCAGGCCAGTGCGGGTCGGCATTTTGGCAAGCTGGAAGGCGCAAATAAATGGGGCGCTGTTCTGGCAGGAATTCTCGCAAGCGGTCTGGCTACTTCACTGGGCTATACCGCTCCCATCTGGTTGGCTTGTGCCATGTTGGCCAGCCTGTCTATTTTGATAGAAAGTAAACGCTTATGAATGCTAGCTTACCGCGGTTCGCATGGAACCACACACCTCAATCCTTGCCCTTTCTCCATCTGCCGTCTTTGCTACATACTTTGCCACATGCAAGGCAAGCGGCAAACAATGCAGTACCTGTCGACACGAAGCAATACGCCGAGTTGCAACACGCTCGTGTTCTGCTGAACTGCTATGCGCGTGAAGTCGCCATGCAGGAACATAATCTGGCCGTGCGCTCCATCGCTCATACCAGGTTGCCACCCGCTGCACTGCGCCAGTATCAGGGGCAGGTGCTGGATATACAGTTACCGCGCATGCACAGCCGTTTTTGTGTGGGTGTCCAGCATGTCTCAGTCACTGGTAATTATGATTACATCACTGACATCTATCTGCAAGACCAACAGCAGATCTGGGCAATAGCAGGCTGGCGCGATATTGCCCAGATCATCGTCGCAGACCTCTCACTGCGTGAGCACACTGATTTTAATTCCGACCTGCTACAACAAATAGAGGAAAGCATCGCCACCATGCAGCATCTGCTGGAGGTGCAGCAAGGCAAACCCAATTCTCTTCACACAGACACGACCCTGCAGCAATACATACACAGTGAACAGCATTTGCTAACTGGCCATCCCTTCCACCCCACACCCAAGAGCCGATCAGGCTGGACCAAAGAAGAAGAAAAAAACTATTCGCCTGAACATGGCGCGCAACTGCAGTTGCGCTATTTCCAGCTTCCATGCAGTTGGATCATCAGCGATAGCCTGGATGAGCAAGATTTGTCCAGTCGCTTGCAGCAGTTGACTTCGCATGACTTGCAAGCCGATAGCGAACACATCATCGTGCCTTTGCATCCCTGGCAAGCTGACTGGCTCATGCGGCACCCACGTATCAAGACCGCCATGGCCTCTGGTGAAATACGTGACATGGGTTGTAGTGGTAAACAGTTTTATCCCACGGCATCCATCCGTACCATGCTGGCTGAAGATGGCAGTGCTTTTTTAAAACTGTCACTCAACCTGCGCATCACCAATTGCATACGCAATAATGCGCGGCACGAACTGGCTGCAGCATTGACTGCAAGCCGCCTGTACCGACCGATGAAGGCAGACATGCAAGCACTGTTCCCGCATTTTCATGCGCTGGAAGAACAGGCTTACCTGAGTGTGGCCTTCCCGGAAGATCAGCAACAAAATGACAGGAAAAATAAGGAAATCGAAGACGGCTTTGGACTGGTCTTGCGCGAAGGTCTGGCAGCGCACATGGCGCAAGGCATCACGCCCATGATATGCGCGGCGCTGTTTGGCAATGGCCAGGCAGGCCGTTTGCAAGTAGCTGCATTGATAGAGCGATTTTCCCACAGGCATAGCCTGTCCCTGAGCCAGGGTATGCGCCTGTGGTTCAGCCGTTACGCCGAACTGGCAATTTATCCTGTGTTTTATCTGTTGTTTGAAAAAGGCATCGCCTTTGAGCCACATATGCAAAACAGCATCGTCGGACTTGCGGAAGATGGAGCACCGGCACGCTTTATCGTCCGTGACCTGGAGTTAACCAGGCTGACGCCCAGGGCCCACGAACTGATTAACTCCATGCAACTCGATGTGCATACGCGCAAAGAGATTTGCTGTAGCGATGAAGCGGGCTGGACACGCATAGGCTACTGCCTGCTGGTCAATAATATTTGCGAAGTCATTGCCACGCTGGCAAATGGCAATCATGAACTGTACCTGGACTTGTGGGCTTGCCTGCGCAATACCCTGCAAAGTTATCTCGCCAACTTTCCCAACCCTGAAGCTGCGCGCCGCATACAGGGCTTGCTATCCGGCGAACCCTTGCCAGTCAAGGGTAATTTGCTGATCCGTTTTTTAAAGCAGGCTGACCGCAAGGCTGCCTATCTGCCGCTATATCACCCGCTGGGCGTGGTGAATGAACCTTAATGAACCTTGATGAGCCTTGCTCTGTATCCGTTTTTTTCAACTCCAAAATGATGCACTAATTATGTACGCAAAACCTTTTTCACTGATATTCCCGGCCTTGCTTTGTCAGGTATATAGCCACGCAGTGATGGCACAAAACACGACACAAAATGACTTGCCATTAATTGAAGTCAAGGCACAGTCACGGCAAGGTACTACTCGCGTAAGTGGTGCCAGCAAAACCAATGGGACATTACTGGAAACCCCGCAATCGATTTCTGTCGTCAACAATGAAGATTTGCGCGACCGTGCAGCCAATAGCAGCAAGGACGCACTGGCTTACACGCCCGGCATCATCGCCGGGCAAGGCGAAGGCCGCCGCGATGAATTTTATATACGCGGCTTTTACTCTCCACGCGAAACCCTGCTGGATGGAATGCGTGATGACAGCCTGTATTTCCGCGATCTTGCCACCACCGACAAACTCGAAGTCATCAAGGGTGCCACGGCAGCTTTATATGGACGCGGTGCAGCCGGTGGTTTGATCAACCGCATTACCAAAAAACCGCAGGCAAAACAGGACAATGAAATTTCTCTGGCCCTGGGTTCGAACAGCCAGCGCAGACTTAGTGTTGATACAGGTGGAGCCCTGAGCAATGAGGTCAATGTGCGCCTGATTGCTGCCTATGATGCGGGTGATAGTTACCGGAACATTGTTGATCATAAGCGCATGCTACTGGCACCATCATTGTCATGGAATATCAGTCCTCAAACCAGTTTGCTGTTGCAGACTGAATTGCAGCGTGAAGACCGCACGCCCGACCGCGGCATTCCCTCTTTGAATGGACGTGCCGTGGCGGTTGATGCCAGCACTTTTTACGGTGAAAAATTTGACTTCACCAAAACCAATAGTGATCTTTTTAAAGCCCGGCTGGAACACAAGTTCAATCAGCAACTCAGCCTTGTCAACAACCTGCAATACAGCCAGACTGAGCTGGACGGTGTAAATACACGCAATCGACGTGTGAATGCCGACAACACCGTATCGCGCCAGATTACTTACTTCCCCATACAGCAAAAGAATCTTATCAACCAGACAGAACTGACTTATTCCATCGGTAGTCACCTTTTGCTGGCTGGCTTGGAATTATCCCAGCAAAAGCGCGACTCACTGGTCAGGCAAACAGGTACGGCCTATCCTGTGGATTTATACCGTCCCCAGCAATTGCTTGCTGCGCCTGATTTCAAGGCTTTGCCAGTTGCCATAGACAGTCGCTTCAATGCCGACACCACTGCGCTGTACCTGCAAGATCAAATTGCCTTGACGAACGACTGGGACGTGTTGCTCGGTGGCCGCTTTGACCAGTTCAAACAAAAGCAAACCAACCGGCTACTCAACAATGCCGTCAGCGAGCGCACCGATAACCTGTTCTCACCGCGCATGGGGCTGGTGTATAAAATCACACCGCAGCAGTCTGCCTATTTCACAATCAGTCGATCACATCAACCTGCTGGCGGTGATTTGCTGTACACCGGCAGCAATCCGCTCAGCCAGGTCAAGCCCTTGAAAACCGATTTGCAGGAAATCGGCTTGAAGCAAGAGTGGCTGGATAAACGCCTGTACACCAGCATTGCCTTGTTCAGGGTAGAGCAAAGCAATCAATTGACTGCTGACCCTACTGACCTGACAGGTTTGCGCCAGTTGCAAATTGGCCGTCAGCGCAACCAGGGGCTGGAGGTGGAACTTCAGGGTCAACTCTCAAGCGGTACCCAAGTCAATGCCAGCTATACCTATAACGATGCCAAAATCGTCGCATCTAATGATATACGCATAGGCAACCGCGCAGAAATGACGCCATCCCACAATGCCAGTCTTTGGTTAAAACAAAGCTTCACCAAGAACTGGAGCGCTGGTGCAGGCGTCATTGCCCATAGCGAGCAATACGCACTGACTGACAATACAGTACGTCTACCGGGTTACGCCCGTATAGACCTGGCACTGACTTATCTGCAAGCACGTTATGACATTACTTTGAAACTCAATAACCTTGCAAATAGCCGCTACATGGAGTCTGCCAATAATAATGTGCAGATACAACCGGGGGCACCGTTCAACGCCTACCTGGTGTTGAATACACGGTTTTAAGCATTGATCACTTAAGCGCTGCTGCGGGAGAGAAAAACCGGATGCGAAAAACATCCGGCTTGTGTGAATTGAAAATCCGGCATGGCATACCCGCCATGAAAACATCAGGTCTGCCTGACCACGAGCATGGTCTGCAAGACCTCAGACTCCACGGCCTCTTCATTGATGAGGCCAAGGATTTTTTTTGCGAGCAGAATGCCGCCATCGCGCAGGTATTGGTGCACGCTGGTCAGTGCCGGGATGAAGCTGGCAGCGCCGGGGGTGTCGTCGTAGCCGATGACAGATACCTGGCCTGGCACTGTCATATTATTTTCTGTAATCGCCCGTATCGCGCCCATGGCCAGCAAGTCGCTGGCGGCAAAGACTGCGTCGAAAGTTTTGTCTTTTTTCTTCAGGTAGGTCGACATGCAGTCAAATCCGGCTTCAAAAGTAAAAGCTTTTGGACGCAAGATGGTGACGGCATGTTGTTGCTCACCCAGTGCTTCCATAAAACCGGCGCAGCGTTCCTGCACTTCGGCATGATCGATATCGCCAATGAACAAGAGCTTGCTTCGTCCTTGCTGGATAAAGCGTTCAGCCACGCTGGCACCGCCCTTGCGGTTATCGCTACCGACCACGATGCCGGGTTGATTCGCATCTGGTGCGCCCCAGATCACCAGCGGCAAGCCCGAACGTTGCAAGCGGCGCACTGCTTCACCGTGTGAACCTTGGCCCAGCAGGATCATACCGTCCGCGCCCTGTACTGGCGGCGTATCAATGAGCTGCATGGAAGTCAGCACCACGCTGTAGCCTGCTGTCGTCAACTCCTGGGTTATGCCGCCCAATAATTCCAGGGGGTAGGGGTCAGACATGGGCCTGTCATTGGCGGGCGTCATTTCCACTACGACGGCGACAGAATGGCTGCGGCCCAGGCGCAAATTGCGGGCACTGACGTTGAAGCGGTAGCCCTGCTCTTCTGCAATCTTGCGGATTTTTTCGCGTGTATCCACCGTCACCAGCGGACTATTGCGCAAGGCACGCGACACCGTAATAGTGGATACCCCGGCAATGGCTGCCAGGTGTTCCATCGTTACCCCGGATTCGGGGTTGGGTGTGTTGCGCTTTTTTGCTGACATGCAAAGGCCTTGTTATCGTGTGCTAGGTGTTTGGTTTTCGGATGCCGTGATTTCAGATTCTGGCAAAGATCAGCGTTATCGCTGGCTTCGCTGTTTCTGAAACTTTTTCGCTTTAATTCCCGCGCATTATGACAGAGCTTGTTTGGGTGCGATATATCCCAGACACTGCACAGGCACGTTGGATACACAGGCATCAGTCTGGAATATCGGACAATACAGACACAAATCAAGCAAAAATACACCGAATATTTTGCCAGCAGCATGCGAACATCAATTTTAGGGGTGCTCACCAACTTTTCATTTCCACATAGGAATTTTGCATTTTCTACCATCAAAACAATTTGTGTCGAATAAATGACATCGATAACATTTCAATTGACATCGATAACATTTATTGTTTCAATGGGCTTGTTTTTACATCTCGTCACTTGAGCACTAGGGATACAGGCCAAAAAAAACCGGCCAGGCTCATTTAGGAAGTGGCAAGAGGCAACAATGCGTATGATGAAAAGTCTGCGGATTGCCTTTGAACGGATGTTAAGGACGACTAACTTTAATAATATTCAGGAGCACAACATGAACTGCAACAAGCCCTTCCGCTTGTCGGCGATCACTATCGCCATGATGACATTATTGAGCCAGGCCCAAGCCCAGGTCGCCAGCACCCCAGATGCCAACACCGCCGCCACTGCTACTACCGCTACTGCTGCGCCAGCCAAGGCAGATGAAGTCCAGCAAATCGTGGTGACAGGTAATGCCCGCAGTGGTGGCCAGCGCAAGATTGATGCGTCTTACTCCATCACCACTGCCAATGAAGAACAACTGAAACAGGCTGCCCCCAGCAGCACTGCTGATTTACTGAAAATCGTGCCGGGTATTTATGCCGAATCCAGCGGCGGTAATGCCGGTGCCAATATTGGTGTGCGCGGCTTCCCTATCGATGGTGATGCGCCGTTTGTGACGATACAAATGAATGGCTCACCTTTATTCCCGCCACCTACCCTGTCTTTCCTGGAAGGTTCATCGCTGTTCCGTATTGATGACACCATAGAACGTGTCGAAGTCTTGCGCGGTGGCCCAAGCCCTATCTTCTCGAATGGCCAGCCTGGTGCAACCATGAACTTCTTGCTCAAGAAAGGCCGTGATCTTGCTGAAGGCAGTTTGCGCGCCACCGTGGGCACGGGCAATCTGCGTCGTATCGATGGCTATTATGGTGGCAAGATTGCCGATGGCTGGTATGGCACGATAGGCGGTTTTTATCGTGTTGCACAAGGTGTGCGTGACGGACAATACCCGGCAGATGAAGGCGGCCAGGTCACTGCCAGCGTCACCAGGAAACTGGGTCAGGGTGAGCTGACTTTTTATGCACGCACAGTGAACGACAAAAACACTTTTTATACTGGCGTTCCATTGATCTCTGCCAGCTCTGCTGGTGGCAAGCCTACGGCCTTCCCTGGTTTTGATCCTCTGACCGGTTCGCTGTATGGCAATGAATTGCGCAATGTCGCTCTGGAAGTAGGCCCGGGTCAGGTATTGAATAAAGACCTGGCAAATGGCCGTGGCTTGCAAGCCAATCTGTTTGGTGTGGATTTTTCGCAAAGCATCAATGGCTGGAATATCAGTAACAAGCTCAATCATTTTTCTGGTGATGCCCCTACCCTGGCAATCTTTACTGGTAATAGCCCTATGAGCATGTCCAGCTATATCAATAGCGCTATCCAGTCAGCCAATGGCCAGGCCAATGTGGTGGCTGCAGCAGGTGGCAAGCAGGCTATTTCAGGCACCGCAACTTATCTGAATGGCGGCGCTGCAGTTGCAGGTGACCAGCAAGTGATGTCTGCCGGTATCTGGTCGGTAGAAAAGAAACTGAGTTCCTTCACTGATGAACTGCGCATCAGCAAAGAAATCATCAAGGATCACACCATGACGGCTGGCCTGTACTATGCAGATTACTCGTCCAAGGACATGTGGTATCTGGGTAATGGTGTCCTGATGACAGCAACACCGAATGCCCGTCCTATCAATGTGCAGTTGAACAATGGCGTGGTAGTCAGCGGCAATGGCCATGATGGCGCATCCTTCTACACTTTGAATGAAAATTTCTCGGCACAGAATACCGCGTTTTACCTGGCCGATGAATGGAAGATCAATGACCGTATCCGCGTTGATGCTGGCGTACGTACCGAGAACCGTCGCTTGAATGGTGTTATCTCCAATCCCAAATCAGTGGATCTGGATAATAATCCCCTGACCTTGTATAACAACAATGCATCGGTACTGAGTGGTACGAACACTCCTGTGAATCGCACTGACAGTGAAATATCGTACACCCTGGGTGGTAATTACAAGGTATCAGAAAACTTCAGCGTATTTGCGCGCCTGAATTCGGGCTTTGCCCTGCCACAGTTCGATACCATACGCGACAATGGTGTGAATGCTCCTGTAACCAAGGTCAAGCAGTATGAAATAGGTTTGAAGAGCGTGTCAGAATACGTCAGTGCTTACCTGACCTTCTTCCATAATACTTTCACTGGTCTGCCCTTCCAGCAGTTTTTATCGAATGGCAGCAATGTGACTGCAATTGGTGGCTCCAGCGGTTCTGGCCTGGAATTTGAAGTGGCGGCACGCCCTATCAAGAATTTCCAGATTTCACTCAGCGGTGCTTACCAGCAATCGAAGTATGAAAACTATGGCACCAACACCGGCAATGAAGTGAAGCGCCAGCCTAAATTGCAGTTCCGCCTGTCGCCCAGCTATCGCATCCCGCTCGACAATGGCGACATCAAGCTGTATGGCACTTATACCCATGTCGATGCGCGCTTTGCCGATGCAGAAAACCAGCAATCCCTGCCCAAGTATTACACGCTGGATGCAGGCATTCTGGTAGGCCTGGGTGAGAACCTGGAATTCCGCCTGGCCGGTACCAATCTGACCAATCAACTGGGTCTGACGGAAGGTAATTCGCGCGTTATAGGCAGTGGCAGCAGCGTAGTCTTTGCCCGCCCTATCTTTGGCCGTGCGATTGAGGCGTCTGTGCTGTATCGCTTCTAAAAGCTAGCCTTTATTGATCGTTAAGCGTGGCCCTGCTCAGGGTCACGCTTTTTAATTTCAGGCGATCAGGCTTTGCACTTTTTCGACCTCATCAAACAGGAAGAAATGTCCGCCTGCAAAAGTATGTACTTCAGGTGCATGCACAAAACACTCTGCCCAGGGCCGGCCATCGGCCAGCGCTATCCTGTCATCTTGCCCCAGTAGCACTCTTACTGGAACATCATACTGACGCAGACTGCCATCGATATAGGCCTCCGCTGCACCTATGTCGGCGCGCAAGATAGGCTCAAACAATTCCACCAATTGCGGTTCTGCCAGCACTTCTGCTGATATGCCGCCCATGTTTGCCACCCACTCCAGAAATTCCTTGTGCGGTAGTTCTGCATGATGTTGTAATGCGCGGCTATGCGGTGCAGCAGCACCTGACAATACCAGTCTTTGTGGCAGACTGGCACCAAGCTCTACCAATCTGTCCAGCATGGCCAGCGCAATATAGGCACCCATGCTGTGCCCAAACAAGATGTATGGGTTGCCAGCGGTTGCGCGCAGGGTTGGTTCGAGCAAGGCCGATACCATCTCGGGTATGCTGTGCATCAAGGGCTGGCGCATATTGCTGCCATGGCCGGGTGGGTCGAGCACCAGCCATTCATGTGCATGCTCACGCGACAGCCTGGCATAGCTATAGCTGCTGCCACCGGCAAACGGGTAGGCGATGATTTTCAATATACTTTTCCTTTATTACATTGCTTGGGACAGATTTAAAAATATAATGCGGCAAAGACGAATATAACCTGACTATGACTTTCAGCACAAAAAATACAGCCATCATCCCGGCACCAGAAATATGGATAGCCAGGCTGGACTATCTGCGCACATACAGAAGTTGTCTGCAAAACCTGTTAAGCAGTGCAGAACAAGTGCGTGGGCAACGCTATCTGCAGCGGGATGACAGAGACAGATATCTGGGTGGCCGTGCGCTGGTCAAACTGGCTGTAGCAAAAATGTGTAGCATCCTTCCTGGAGAAATATCGATCATCACCGCCGCCACAGGCAAGCCGTCCGTCAACTTCATCAAAGAAAATATTGTGGCTCCGGCCATCAGCATTTCTCATGCTGGCAACCTGGTTGTGGTGGCCTTGCAATATGGCGCTGATATTGGCGTCGACGTAGAATTATTTCACCATGATGTCAATCTGGATGATTTGATGGGTGTGGTTTGCAGTAGCGAAGAAATTGCTGAAATCAATGAGTCAGTCAGCAAAAACAGAGCGCAAAAATTTTATGAATTCTGGGTATTAAAAGAGGCATACCTAAAAGCCACAGGTGAAGGCCTGTCTGCTGATGCACAGCGACTGGTGTTCAGCGTAGATACAGCATCAAAGGTCAGATTGCTAAAGAATCTTGACAGTGACAATGCTGGAGACTGGAATTTTTTACTCAGGCAGTACGATGAGCAGCATGTCATTGCATTGGCAAGCAGGAGAGATCAATCCCGCAACGCTGCTGACTGCGAACGCGAACCGACGCAAAACATCTCCACATTCATGGATGCATTGCCTTTATTCAGGGAATATTACTCAGGAAAAACATTCGATTGATGTGCTACATGATATCTGTTACATGAGCTTGCTACAGACATCAGGCACATAGCCCGGATGAGCCATGTGCTCTACTTTACTAGCGGGGAATTACTTCTTGATACTGAGAACGATAGAGCCTGTCCAGTTTGCGCCGCCGTTTTCAACGAGGATGCTCAGTACATTGGTGATCTCTGTCCATTCCATAGAAATTTTTGCGCCGCCGATGTCTACGCCGTCAGATTTCAAAGTGCCGTTTGGGTCAGACAGCAGTTTGGTACGGTATGCGGGATCTTGTGCGGATTTTGCGATTGCAGATGCCAGTTGGTCATATAAATGTGCCATTTTTTTTACCCCTAGTTTACGTGGTTCAACGAAGATGATATCGGAATGAAACGAAACTCTATGCTGCCCATAAATTAAAACTTGAATTCAAAGTTTCAGTTCAAATTTAAAGCCCAAATTTTAGGCAGCGAAGGCAATAGTACACGTGCGCAGAAATGATGTCTAGCGTTTAACAAAGCTCAAAAAAATATTATTATTTTTGCGTTGTTAAAAATACGATTTGAGTCGAAATTACGTCTAGAATATGCAGCATTCAGTCAACAAACTTTCCTGTCAGGATCATTATGCCGAATATAAAAACCTTTACTCCTGCTGGCCGCCTCGATAGCAATAATTCGGCTGCGTTTGAGAAAGAAATTCTCACCGCAATCGAAGCTGGTGAAGTGCAGATACTCATCGATTTTTCTGATCTCGCCTATATCAGCAGCGCCGGTCTGCGCGTCATCTTGCTGACAGCCAAGAAGACCAAGGCCGCCAGCGGCAAGTTAGTACTCTGCAGCCTGAATGCATCGATCAATGAAGTATTTTTGGTCAGTGGTTTTAATGCCATCCTGGATATACAGGCGAACAAGGATGCTGCGCTGGCAAGGTTCTGAAGTCATCAAGCCGTCATAAAAAAGCCCTCGCATTTTTTTGCGAGGG
>JAZJXP010000046.1:0-62374 GCA_040390835.1 Pseudomonadota bacterium | reverse complement strand
GCTTCCATGATAGCCTGCGTCCACTCCGCCGCTCTTTCGTAGGCAGTGGTTGTTACCGCTTCCTTGAGTTTGGGATCAGCATCCATCAATTCCATGAATTGCTGGCGGTCGAGGCTGATGCAGGTGCTGTCTACCACGGCACGTACAGACCAGGTGCGCGGTACCGGGCGTATCAAGGCCATTTCACCAAAGTAGTCGCCATCATCGAGCATGCCCAACGGCGTTTCTTTGTCGCCTTCGAGTTTCACATAGTTTTCCAGCTTGCCACGGGCAACGATATAAAACTTGCTGCCAGGCTCGCCCTCTTCAAACACAGGCTTGCCTGCGGCAAAAGATTCTGAGACCAGCGACTTAGAGAGTTTTTGCAAGACTTCGTCCGAGCATTCTGACAGGAAAGGTATGCCTCTGAGTCGCTCAACTGATACGCTGGCCTTGCCATCGTCGGTAATCGTAAAGCCACTTTGCTTGCGCCACAGCATGGCATAGCGGCCATCTTTGGCCAGCAGCTCTTCATGTGTGCCCGACTCCACCACCTGGCCTTTTTCCATGACGATGATGAGATCGTAATTGGTGATGTGGGTGAACCGGTGTGTGACGGATACCACGGTCCAATCGGCAGAGATGGCATCAAGGGTTGCACCTATCTCGGCTTCGGTATGTGCATCAAGTGCCGAGGTAGCTTCATCAAGGAAGAGTATGCGTGGGTTACGCAATAGCGCGCGGGCAATCGCAATGCGCTGGCGCTGGCCGCCAGACAGGCTGCCGCCCTGGCTGCCGACTACGCTTTGATAGCCATTCGGGAAAGTCTCGATCAAATCATGGATGCCAGCATCCTTGGCAGCGGCGACAATTTCTTCATCTGTTGCGTCCAGCCTGCCCATGCGTATGTTTTCTGCGATGCTGGTGTCGAACAAGGCTGTGTTTTGCAAGACCACACTGGTTTGTGCGCGTAAGGATGCTTCTGTACCATCACGCAAATCCACATTGTCTAACAATATCTTGCCCTTGTTGGGATCATACAGGCGCATCAGCAATGACAGCACCGTGGACTTGCCGGAACCTGAGCCGCCGACGATGGCAACCGTCTTGCCCGCCGGGATTTCTATATCAACACCGCGCAAGATGGGGTGATCAGCCTGATAGGCAAATTCCACACCTTGCAGTTTCAGGTTTTCCTGTATGGCTGGCAGTGCCGTGGCTGTTGGACTATCCGGCAAGGCTGGCTGCGCTCCCAGCAGTTTTTGTATGCGCGAGTAGCTGTTCATGCCCTGTACCAGCAGAGGGATGGCTTGAGTCAGATTGTCGGTGGCACCACCGATATTGAGCAATAAGCCTATGAAGGCAATCAGCAAACCCGTCGTCAGAAAACCCATGACAGCCAGGATGGCACCGACACCGAGTACGCCTATCTGCAGGAAACCGGCAGCGACATTGGTGGAGCGGCCTATCATGGAGGTGAAGAAATTCGCCCTGAAATCGTCTTCCTGCAAGCGCGTCAGTCTCTCACCGAATTGCTGTTCGCGGTATTTACTGAGGTTGAAAGTGCGTATGGTCAGATGGTTCAGTAAGTTCTCTTGCACCAGACCGGCATTGCCGGACTGCAGGTCATCACGTGAACGGCCAAACTTGCGCGCACGCGGGCCAAAAGGCTTGGGGGCAAAGGCGATCATCGGCATGAGTATCAGCGCCACCATAGCCAGCCGCCATTCGATAACGAATAACAGGATCAGGCTGGTCACGATGGTCACCAGGCGCATGCAAAAACTGGGCAAGCCGCGCACCAGTGCGGTTTCTATCGCCATTACATCAGGGCCAAAGCAGGCAACGATGTCGCCTTGCGGCGTCTTGCTGAAAAAATCAGTGGATTGCTTTTGCAGGTTGGCGAACATCTTTTCCTGCAGGCTCTTGGAGATGCGGGAACCTATGGTCGCCGTACCAAAATCCTGCATCAGCCCTGCCCCCGCATTGAGCAGGAAGCCGACTGCCAGCACACCCAGCAAAATCGCCAACAAACCCATGTCCTTGTTGACGATGGCTTTGTCGAAGATGTAGCGGTAGCTTAAGGGCATGAGCAGATTAAAGCCGATCTGCACCAACAAGGCCAGCGCCACCAGGCTGGCCAACAGGCGGTAGGTAAAGGCCAGTCCCAGCGCCTGACCGATAAATCCCCAGAAACTGACTTTATGTTCGCCATCTGCTGCCTTGGCGGCTTCGTTTTTGGGTGCTGCCTTTTTATCGCTCATGCTTGCTCCGGTAGAGATAGGATCATGGGTTGCCATGATGCATTCATTCTGTGCTGATCTTGCTTGATGCCTTCTACTCTTTATCTGCTTTTTATCTACTCTTTAGTCAGTGTTGCGACATATTCACTCAATAAATGTATGGTCGGGTAATCCCAGACGATGGTGGACTCAATTTCTATACCCAGCAAATCATCGAGTTCAACAATCAGGTCCATGACATTGATGGAATCCAGGCCCAGGCTGTTAAACGGCATGTCGGGATCGATATCGTCGGCCGGTTGCTCCAATAATTGCGCGACTCTGTTGATGAGCCAGTCTTCCAGCTGTTCTGCATTCCAGTTTTTTGCTGCCAGCTTTTCTATCATTATCTGTTCCCGGATTGACTGATTAGTCTTTGTTGCGGAATTCTGCTGATGCAGTACGTGATCTGATGCTTTCTGGTAACTCAGCAAAAATCTTACGGTTTTGTCCGTAACTGGTCTTGCCACTGGTCGTCTTGCTGATGCCCATGGGGCCAACAAAGCGCAAATGGGTAATCGCGATTTCTGCCGGGGCCACAGCCAGCCTGATCTGATTGGCGAGCTTTTCGAGTTCCGTACCCAGAGTCTGTTCAGGCATGTCTGCAAACCAGCTTCGCGCAGCACGTGCCAGCTCGCAGATGACGATAATGCTTTCATTCTTTGCGCTCGCATCATCATAAGAAAAAACAGCGACATCCTCAATCCCGATTACTGCATTCTGTATCAATGCTTCCACATCATGTGGATATATATTGCGGCCATTAAGTATCATTAACTCTTTGCTGCGTCCCGTTACGTAGAGTTGCCCTTCAACAATGGCCCCTATATCACCAGTCACCAGGTAACGGGCAAGAGGCTGATCAGCAAACTGGGCATGGAAAGTCAGCTGACTTGGCTCAGGATTATTGAAATAAGTCTCAGGTACACTGGGGCCAGTGATCCAGATTTCGCCTATCTTGCCATCGGCCAGCCTTAACTTGCTGACCGGGTCGGCAATAACAATGCGTTCAGGATCTGCATGGCCGCTGGCAATCAGTTGACGGCTGTCTTCTTCACTGAGTGCTGCACCTATATTGCCCTGTTCCAGGCCCAGTATCGATACCGTGCGTATGACGGGATCATGATTGCCAGTGGCAAACAAGGTGGTTTCTGCAAGGCCATAGCAAGTCAACATATTTTTGTTGGAATAACCTGCCGGGGCAAAACGCTGTTCAAATTTTTGTAGCGTGATGGCACGTATCGGTTCGGCCCCGTTGTAGGCAGTCTTCCAGGCTTGCAGGCGCAGGCCTGCTATATCCACATCAGCGACCCGGTCGGCACAAAGCTGATAGGCAAAATTAGGGCCGCCAGACATGACTTTGCGGTCAGCATCTTGTGCTGACACGAGTTGCAGCCAGCGCACCGGGCGTTTGATGAAGGCTGAAGGTGCCATACTGACGCAAGGTATGCCACCGTAAATAGGTGTCAGCAATCCACCTATCAAACCCATGTCATGATAATGCGGCAGCCAGTTGACCATGATAAACTCCGGGTCAACCTTGAAGTCGTTTTGTATCAGCGCCAGGTTGGCTGCCAGATTGCTATGGCTGACCAGTACCCCTTTTGGCAGGCTGCTGGAACCGGAGGTATATTGGATGAAGGCATAGTCCTGGGCCTTGCGCCCGGTCATGTCCCTGCCCTCGCCCAGGATTTTCAACTGTATGGTGCTGAGTATGTGCATGCTCTCCAGCACCGGGCTGGAGGCAAACACATCCTGCAGGCGTAGCACTTCTGGTTCGCTGGTCAGCGTCATCGTCGCGCCACAATTGCTGACGATGGCTTCGAGTATATGTGCCTCACGCCCGCGCCTGGGCATGGCGATGGGGATGGCGATGACGCCCGCCAGTTGGCAAGCCAGGAAAGCCTGGATGAAATCCAGTCCTGGTGAAAACGCCAGGATGATCATGCGCGGGTGATCTTCAGGCCAGCTCAGTTGCAACAGGCCCCGGGCTATGCTTTCACTGGCGGCATACAGTTCCTGACGGCTCAGATGCTCTGCCAGATCTTGCGAACGCTCTGGCACCCAGGACATGGCGGCTGCATCAGCATCCACTTCCATGTAGGCAAGGTATTGATCCATCAATGTCAAAGGACTGGCCATAATGTCTGTCATGTCTGCAAATCCGTTTGCAATTCAAATAATTCAGCCAGTGCCATGATGGCTGCACGCTTGCGTTCTTCCAGGTGCCACATGTGGTAGATGATGATGCTGTCGGCATCATAGCGTTCCTGTATTGCCAGTATCTGGTCGCGACAGGATGCAGGCGTGCCACAGATATTGACGCGCATGGTACTGCCTATCCAGCTTTCTACTTGCTGCTTTTGAGTTTCGGCAATGTCCTCAGTGTCAGCACAGACGCAACTGAGGGCGACGGCGATTTTTGCTTTGTCCGCACTGCCATGATATTCACCATACTTGCGTTTATAGGCGCTGGTGATGGCGGCATCCTGGGTGCTGGCCCTGTGAAACATTGAGTAGGCATAACTGGCTGCGGACTTGGCTGCCAGTTCTGCCGTGCCAAAGCCTGAACCCATGATCCACAGTGGTGGTCTTTCAGCAAAGCATGGTGTCGCAGCATGGGCAAAGCGATGCCCTTCAGGAAAATCACCCTCAAGATAGCGCAGCAGGGCTGCCAGCTTGCTGGCAAACTGTTTGGTGATGACGCCCGGTGGTTCGTCCATACCTGTCAGTGCAGCCAGGGCGACAGGGTCAGCAGGTACACCGCCGCATACTCCCAGTACGACCCGCCCTCCTGACAATGCAGATAAGCCACGATAATTTTCAGCGACGGCCAGAGGGCTATACAGGGGCAGCAATACTGCCGCTGAGCCCAGCCCTATACGCTGCGTGGCTTGCGCCAGCGCAGCCAGCATCATTTCTGGCGCTGCCCATGAGAAATGGGCTTCATGGTGTTCAGCCAGCCACAGTCTCTCATACCCGAGCTGATCAGCCAGCTTCGCCATCCTGAAGGTTTGCGCCAGTACATCTGCACCGTTCTGGCCGGGGGCAATAATACCCAGATCAAGCAGGGATAAGCTCAAGCTACTCATGCTGCGGCCTTTGCACAAATGGTGGATGGATCAGGGTCAACCGCGCTATAGGTATTCCAGAACAGCACGCGCCGCCCTTGCAGGTTTTGTTTGCGAAACATCGCCAGGGTTTTGGAAATATAGGTAGTCTCAGTGCGGAAGTTGCTGGCCTCTGCCACTTCTTTTGCTGCTTCGTCGGCATCAGCATTGCTTTGCCCATAACCTGGCGCGGCAAATTCATCAACCCAGAGTATTTCGCCGAACTGTGGTTCTTTGGTATAGCCAGCCTGGCGCAACAAGGCCAGGGTTTTCATCGCCAGTTTTTTCATCTTGGCAGGACCAGTAATCATCATGGGCACCATGCGCACCGCTACCACACGTATCGGCAAACCCGCCATCGCGAGGCCCAGCCAGACTCCGGATGCGGTGGCACAAGTTCCAGTGGGGATGACGATGTCATCTATCATGGGCAGTTCACCGCTTTTGATGGCTGCCGCTATTTCCAGAGCACCTTCGATGACGCCCAGTACACCTATGGGATGATGCGAGCCTGGAGGTATCCAATAAGGGCGCTGCCCCTGATGACGACGATAACGTATGCGCAAAAAAGCCATGGGTACATCAAGAAAGCGCTCACAGCGCAAGAATTCCATGCCCAGAGCAGGCAGCAGACGCTTGTTAAGCCCGGCTTCATGCACATTTGGCTGTGGTGTCAGCAAAGCGCGTGCATGCAGGCCGTGGATACGGGCGAAGGTCGCCGTCGCCAATACCTGATGGCTGCCCAGCGGACCCATGGTGGCAACACTGGTCGCGCCTTTGGCGATAGCGTCACCAAAGAAATATTCGAGGTTCCTGACCTTGCTGCCACCATATATTGGCGAGCTGAGATCATCACGTTTTACCCATAGCGCTTGCAAATTCCAGCGTGCTGCCAGAGTGGTTTCATGGCTGATGGGGGTCGGCCTTTGTACCAGATCGACAGGTTTATACATTGCATCCAGACCGGGCACCATCGCCGTCAAGAGTCGCGCTGTCATCATGCGTGCTCCGCAGGGTTGAGCATGGCCGGGCTCAGGTGCCGGAATTCTTCAGCCAGTGCGCTGAAACAGCTAGCCTCGCTGCGATCCAGATAGGCTTGCAGACGTGGTTCCAGATCAGGATAGGTACGCAGTCTTTGCAAGAGCGCAGGCACGACTCTTTGCAGGCAGGCCAGCATGAGTAAGGATGGGTTACGGTATTCGGCTTCTACATCAGCCACAGGGCCAAGCATGAAGTGGCGCACGGTTTTACTAAGATCAGCAAAAGCAGCCATCAGCATTTCCATGAAGGCTGCATCACTCTTGACTTCAACCATGGGGATGATGGAACCCAGATCGACAAAACCGCCATCGATGACAGCATTTTGCATTTCCAGGCAATGGCCTATGCCTATGTGCTCTGTGCGCCCAGGCAAGAAGCCCAGTGCCAGCATGCGGGCGACCAGGTCTATCCAGCGCGCTACCACTTGTTCTGGCGTCAGACCATAGTCCGCAGTCAGGCTGGCCAGTCTTTGCAGCCAGGGCGTATTACCCAGTTTTTTCAATTCCACTGGCAAATGTGCAACACGTAATGGCAGACTGGGGTAATGGTAAATAATCGCCGCCAGGCCATCTGCAGATGAGGTTTCTACTATGCGCATCGCGCGCTCTGACAGCAGGCTGCGCAAGACAGCAAGATGACTATCGCGTGCCGACGCGGGCCAGGCTATCACCAGCAAGGGTGTGGGGATGCAAGCAAGATTTGCAAAACGGTTTAAATGCGCCTGCTGTAACATGCAGGCCGCTTTCGCATCTTCCACCGCTTCAAACGCGCTGATGGCCAGCGGGATTTTTTGTTCGACCAGGGCAAAATGCTCAGCAGCAGAAAACAGCGACTTACCGCGTACGGGATAATCGATGCGGAATTGCGACAATACCGCCAGGTGCTGGTCACGGTCATGCGCATACACTTCCGTCCCCTTGTGAGCCAGCACACCTGCGCCAGTATCCTGGTAAAAAGCCCGCAAGTGGCGATAAGGCCGCTGGTATTCGCCAGACTGAAAGGGATTGATGCCATGTGCGCAAGGCAAGTTCACTCGCAGTGCTGCCAGCCGGGTATCAATATCCGGCAATATACCTGATATGGCTGAGTGCAGGTCAGGTGCTCCTATCGTCACATCCCACAAAACCTGTTCTACGCTATGAGCGCTAATCGCCAACTTATCTGTCATCGCGTCCTTCATGATGTAGTTGCTCCAGGCTTGCGCAGATCTTTCAATCTTTGCAGGCCACTCTTGCGCAAATCACGTTTTGCAGCTTCCTGGCGTTCTGCCCCATCGAGTGACAACATGCTTGCCAGGCTGCTATAGCTGATACTGGCGTCCGCAGCGACCTGGCCCAGTACGGCGATAAATTCTCTCTGTATGCTTGCAGCAGTTGCAGCAGTAAATAATTCGGTGCTGAATTCCAGTGTGGCACGCAATTGTGGCTCATCAATGACAGTCAGCAGCAAATCGTATTTGGCGGTGTCGGTATGCAAGTCTACTGCCTGTATCTGGAAGTGTTTGTTATCGAGTTGTGCCAGCGGTGCATTTTGCAGGACGAACTTGTGCTGGAACAGGGGCATGCCGCCAGCATCACGCGGTGGGTTCAACTCCTGCACCAGCAAATCAAATGGCAGATGCTGGTTGAAATAGGCTTGCAAGCTGGTTTGCCTGACTTTGCCCAGCATATCGGCAAAGCTGTGGCAATCAGAAAAATTACTGCGCAAGACGAGTTGATTGACGAAGAAGCCCTGGATTTTTTCTGCCAGCGGATGATCCCTGCCAGCGATATCGCTACCAACGACGATATCGTCTTGGCCAGACCTGTGGCGCAAGACGACATGAAAAGCCGCCAGCAAGAGCATGAACAAAGTAGCTGAATGCTGGCGGGCGACACGGCGCAAATCATCGGACAGTTTGGCATCAAGCTCAAAACTGATGCGCGCACCGGCATGGTTGCTGTTTGCCGGACGCGGGAAATCGGTAGGCAAATTCAAGCGTGGCAAGGTGGTCAGTTGCTGCTTCCAGTATTGCATTTCCTTGTTGATGTATTGCTCTTGTACCTGCTGTTCCCACCAGTGGCTGAAGTCAGCATATTGCAATGCGGGTTCTGCAAATGCCTGGGTCTTGTCTACCTCTGCAGCATAAGCCTGCAAGAGTTCTTGCGCAAACAGGGCTATCGCCCAGCCGTCGGTGGCGATGTGGTGTATCAGTATCAGCACATAGGCTTGCTGGTCGCCATTGAGTAATAGGCTAAGGCGTACCGGTCTTTCATTTTCCAGATCAAAGGGCTGGCTGGCCAGTTGTTTGAGTCTGGCATTGATCTGTGTTTCATCCAGGTTTTGTGCACTGACATCTTCAGCATGAACTGACATTTCAGCGTTATCAGCCACAGCCTGCATGACCGCACTCGGCCCTTGCTTTTGTATGCGCAAGTTGAGGATTTCATGGCGCGCCACCACTTGTTGTACCGCCTGCTGGAATGCAGCCTGGTCCAGATTGCCATCCAGCCGTGCCGCCAGTGCGACATTGTAGTTGGCGCTGGCTGGCTCCATCTGGTGCAAAAACCACAAACGCGATTGTGCGCGTGACAAAGGCAAACCCTGTGCGCGATTCAATGAGGGCAAAGCCACCGTTTCTACTTGCGCATGACCACTCAGCAATTCACGCACTGCGGCTGCCAAAGAATGCAGAGTAGGATATTCAAATATCAGCCGCAAAGGCAGGTCCACGGCAAATGCAGCACGCAACCTTGCCATGACGGCGGTTGCCCGCAATGAATGTCCACCCAGGGCAAAGAAATCATCACTGGCATGCACACCCGGTACAGCCAATACTTCTGACCAAGCTGCAGCAATGATGTCCTGCACCGCATCAGCACCCGCCTGCTGCGCTGCATATGCATTGCCCTTGCGCTCAGGCAAGGGCAGGTTTTTTCTGTCCACCTTGCCATTGACTGACACTGGCACACTATCGAGCTGCAAGAAATGCGAGGGCAGCATGCTGGCTGGCAGTTGTGCTTGCAGATGCAGGCGCAATTCTTCAGCCCCCAGGTTCTGGCCGGGGTGCAGCACATAATAGGCAATCAATTCCTTGTCGGATTTACCTGAGGCCGGGCCACCATCGTTGTGGTCATGCACTATGCAAATCGCATCGCGTATCGCTGCATGCCTGCCCATGGCGATTTCTATCTCACCCAGCTCTATGCGAAAGCCACGTATCTTGACCTGGTTGTCGAGACGACCAAGAAATTCCATGACGCCATCAGGATAAAACCTGGCGCGGTCACCGGTCTTGTACATGCGTCCAGCCCGTGTATCTGCCTTGGCGTGTGGGTCGTGCAGGAAGCGTTCTGCTGTCAACTCAGGCTGGCCCACATAGCCTTCAGCCAGGCAATCACCCCCTATGTAAAGATCACCGGGCAGGCCCACAGGCAGCGGCTGCAAGTCGGCATCAAGTATGTAATAGCGGGCATTTTGTATCGGCCTGCCATAGGGTACGCTGACCCAGTCTGGATGTAGCTCTCCAACGATATGGTAATTCGACCAGATGGTCGCCTCAGTCGCACCACCCAGGGCAACGACGCAGACATCAGGGAAAGCCGCTTTCATGCGGTCTGGCAGGGCCAGCGGTATCCAGTCGCCACTTAGGAAGATCAGGCGCAGTCTGGCAGTGGCAGAGCGCTGCGGCAATAGTGTTTCAAGCTGCCACAAGGCCGCCGGGGCAGAATCCCAGAAGCTGATATTTTCTGTCTCTATGATTTTCAGCAAACGATCAGGGTCAGCAATCTCGGCTTCACTGGCTATCCTGACGACGCCGCCTGCTGCCAGGATGCCAAAGATGTCATACACCGATAAATCAAATGCAGGCGATGTGACGAACAAGAGCTTGTCCTGTGCGCCTATGTCAAATGTGTGGTTCACCCACTCTATGAGATTGATGGCTTTTTGATGCAAGACCAATACACCCTTGGGCTTGCCGGTGGACCCTGAAGTAAATATCACATAGGCCGCGTCTTGCGGGCGAGCCTGATTTTGCAATGCCGCGACTGGCAGTGCAGTCGTCTGGTCAACGCAGACTACCTGCAATTGTCGCTCTTTTGCCAGGGCCTTCGTGCTCTCCGTTAGACTGCTGACCGTCAATATACAGCGCACTGGCAGGCTATCAAAAATCGCCATTACGCGGGCGGCTGGCAGTTGTGGCTCAATGGGCACATAGTGATGGCCGCAGGTAACGACGGCCAGCAAGGCAACCAGCATTTCACGGTCACGCGTGAGTCTGACGGCGACTGGAGAATTCGCGCTCAAGCCCAATGCACTAATGGCATGCACCGTCTGACTGATCCTGTCCTGCAAGCTGGCATAGCTCATGCTGCCTTGTGCATCGATGATTGCTATCGCATCTGGCGTGCGCGCTGCCTGGGCGATAAAGATACTCGCCAGCGTGGCTGTAGTGTCATAAGCGCAGGCAGTGTCATTCCACTTCTGCAATTGCAGCTCACGCTGCTCTGCTGTCAGCAAATGCAAATCCCTGACCTGTTGCTCACTACTGGCCTGCGCCAGTTGCTGCAACAAAAAACGATATTGATCCAGCATGGCTTGTGCTGTTGCAGGATCTATGCGTGCAGTGTCTGCCAGCAAACGCAGGTGCAGGCCATCGTCTTTGGGTTCGACGATCAAGGTCAGCGGGTAATTCGATTCTTCCTGCAGATGGTAATCAACGATGGTGGCATCACCCAGTTGATTGCCTTGCACTGCCAGTGGGTAATTTTCATAAACGACGATAGTGTCAAACAGCGCCTGGCCCGACGGCAATTCACTCCATTCAGCCACGCGGCTAAGGCTGCTGTGCTCGTGTTCACGCGAGGCAGCCAGGTGTCTGTGCACATCGGTCAACAGGTTGGCAATGCTGTGTTCCGCGCTATGCTTGATGCGTAGCGGGATGGTATTGATGAACAGGCCGACCATCTGCTCTACCCCATCCAGTTCGGCAGGCCGTCCAGAAGTGGTGACACCAAACAGCACATCCTTGCTGTCTGCATATCGGGACAAGAGCAAACCCCAGCACGCCATGATTGCGCTAACGGTGGTCACTCCAGTTTTTTGCGACAAGGTTGATAATGCAGTAAAGTCATGAGCGGCCAGCAAGCTTTCAAAAGCAACGACTGTTGCAGCAGCTCCTGTACTGCGTTTCAACACCGGCAAAGTGGTCGCCTGCTCGAAGCCGCGCAGGGCATGACGCCAATAATCTTCTGCCGCCAGGTTATCGCGTTTGCCCAGCCAATGCAGAAAATCGGTATAGGGGCGTTCTGCTGACAGGTTGACAGGCTTGCCCTGCAATAAATTTGCATACACTTGCGCTACCGCAGCCAACACCAGGCCAGATGCCCAGCCATCGAGTATCAGGTGATGATGGCTCCAGACCATCTCCCATTCATGCTCAGCCCAGCGCACTATGCTGACGCGCATCAGCGGTGCATGATCCAGCGCAAAGCCCTGCTTGCTGTCAGCCTGCAAGAGTTGCTGGCGCAATGCTTCACGCTCGTGCTTGGGTGATCGGCTGTAATCAACGACTTTGAATGGCAAGACTATTGCAGTCTGCAATTGCTGGCGCGGCTGGTCCCCCGTCCACAGAAAGCGCATGCGCAGGGCGCAATGATGGGCAATGACTGTTTTCCAGGCCTGCTGAAGTTTTGCAGTATCCATTTCACCTTGCAGGCGTACCTGCAATTGCTGGAAATAGGCAGCACTGGCCGGTTCACGCAGATGGTGAAACAGCATGCCTTGTTGCATAGACGTCAGGGGAAAAACCATTTCCATATTTGTTCCAGCCCTCATCAATGTTTACGGTAGCAAAAACAAGATTTTCATTCCCAACTACAGGCCCAGCATAGGCAAGAGTATTTGCCGCCCCAGGCCATGCAAGCGTTCGACTTCCTTCAATTCCTGATCCAGGGCTTCCACTACCGCATTGACTCTCGGTGTTTCCATCATCGACATATGGTCGCCGACGATATCACGCACTTTGACAAAGCAGAGTTTGTCCCAGCCCAAATGCTTTTCTTCCGAGTTGTAGTGCACTGCAGCTTCGCGTATCGCTTCCGGCAAAGCCAGCGTGGCTTTCATGAGCAAAGTACGGCGTGGCAGTGGGCCAGCGGCATAGCGACCTATGACTGTCACATTTTTTTCAAACACATGGAACAGTCTGGCGATTTCTTTTTCATCAGCATGCGGTGGCACGTAATCGGCTTCCCGCGCCAGTTCCAGCAGGCGCTGCAAAGCAGTATCAAAAGGCAAGCCAGATAAGTCAGGACAAGCTATCTCTGCCTTGTGGGCAATCAGACGTGAGATGGAACGCAATAAGCGTTCACGCGGCGGTGCAGATTCAGCCAGTGGTGCAACCTGGCTATCTATCAGGCACAGGAAGGCAATTTCATAACCGCGTTCCAGCGCCTGCCTTGCCATTTCATAGGCGATGATGCCGCCCGACGACCAGCCTGCCAGCAGATAGCGCTGGTCCTTGACCAGCGGCGCTATCTTGTCCAGATACAGGCTGGCCAGTTCTTCCACGCTTTCATAGGTCGCTTCACCCATGAGGCCGGGGTCTTGCAAGGCGATCACTGGCCTGTCTGTCGTCAAACCACTGGCCAGGTCGCGATAACACAAGACACTGCCACCGGTAGGATGCACCAGTACGATGGGCGTATGCAGGGGATTGCCGGCACGTATGGGTATCACGACAGGGTCAAGCTGCAGGCTTTCATTGCGCAAGAGTTCTGCCTGTGCAGCGATGGTTGGTGCAGAAAATAAGGAAGTCAGCGGCAACCTGTGAGTGAATTCTCTTTCTATCTCCGCCATCAGGCGTACAGCCAACAGTGAATGCCCGCCCAGGTCAAAGAAATTGCTGGTGATGCCAACCTGGGATACATGCAAGACACTTTCCCAGATACGTTCCAGACGCATTTCAAGTGTATCGCGTGGCGCCTGCGAGATGGCTGTATTTGATGGCCGCAGCTTCAGCAAAGCCTTGTTATCGACCTTGCCATTTGGCATGAAGGGGAAGGCATCAATCGGTATCAGCCAGTTTGGCAGCATATAGTCAGGCAAGGCAGCGGCCAATTTCTCTTTGATACTGGCGATGGTCAGGCTCGCCCCTGGCTTGAGCGTGTAGAAGCACAATAACTGGTCGATATTTGCGGCATCCCTGTCCACTACCACGGCAGCCATCAGCACCTCGGCCTGCGCGGCGACAATGGCTTCTATCTCGCCCAACTCTATGCGGTAGCCGCGCAACTTGACTTGCCGGTCTGCACGACCAAAACAATCAAGCTTGCCGTTCATGCGCCAGGCACCAAGGTCGCCAGTGCGATACATGCGTTCGCCATGCACGAATGGATCGCTGACAAAACGCTCTGCCGTCAAGGCATCACGCTGGTAGTAGCCTTGCGCGAGGCTGGCACCTGCCACATACAACTCACCACGCACACCTATGGCTTGCGGCTGCAAGTATTCATCGAGCACATAAATGCGGGTATTGTCTATGGGCTTGCCGATGGCGACGATGCTGTCTTCAATGCTGACTTTTTCAAACACGACCTGCACCGTCGCCTCTGTCGGGCCATACAGGTTGATGCACTCCGCACCGCTTGGTAAAGCCGTTAGCACCTGACGCGCCAGCTCAGTGTCCAGCACTTCACCGCCGCAGCACAAGCGACGCAGACGCAGGCATTTGGCAAATTCAGGCTGCCCTACCATCATGCGCAACATGCTGGGCACGAGTTGGAGCACGCTGATATCAAAATCCTGCAGGGTCTGCATCAAGGCTTCCGGGTCTCTTTCGACGCCGGGGGCGGCTAGTACCAGCCTAGCACCCGCCATCAAGGGAGCAAATACTTCCCAGACTGATGCATCGAAACTGATGGCAGTTTTTTGCAGTACTGCATCTTCTGCCTCCAGCGGTAAATCCCTGAGCATCCATTGCATATGATTGGCAAGCGCACCATGTGTTACGGCGACAGCCTTGGGCAAGCCGGTCGAACCCGAGGTGTAAATCAGATAAGCCAGGTCACTGGTTCGCAAGATGGGAAATTGCGGCTCAACTGCATCTTCAAGCGCGGGCAAGGTATCAACAGTAATCAGCTTTATCTTTTCCAGCAATCCTGCAAATGCAGCTTGCTGTTTGAATTGGGCAGCGATAACAGCACTGGTCAGTAATACGTTGACGCCGCTGTCTTGCAACATGAAGGCAATACGCTCCTCAGGATAGGCGGTATCGAGCGGCAGATAAGCCGCGCCAGCCACCTGTATTGCCAGCAAGCTGGCTATCATGTCTACACTGCGGTCCAGCAATACCGCCACGACCCTGGCTTTGGATTCATCCTGCTGCCTGGCCAGCAATACATGTTGTGCCAGCTCCTGTATCCGATGTGTGCAAGCCTGACCACTCAATTGGGTCAGCGGGCTTTGTATGAATATCTGTTCAGGATGCCGCGCCAGGCAATCAAGAATATCTTGCACTGGCGCTTGCCACAGTTCCGCAGGCGGCACCAGCGACCCGCCAAAATCATGCATGATCTGCTGGCGTTCATTGGGGCCCAGCAGTGTTAATCGATTTATCTGCGCATCCGGGCTTGCGACTATGGATGTCAGCAGGGTCAGCAACTCTTCTTCCAGATGATGCATGCAAGCAGAGTCGCAGACTGCCATGTCGTAATCCAGGTAAAGCTGCAGTTGGTCTGTTGCATCTGCATAAGCAGACAACACCAGCAGGCATTCATCTGTCCAGGCAAAAGGCGCATCTGCGGCTATCAGTTTGCCCTCACCCGCCTGCTGCCAGCAAAAACCTGCAGCCAGTCCCCGTTTGCTATCCAGCGGCGCGATATAGTCTTGCAGCGCGCAAACCTCATCAATGACGGCGCTGCATGTCTTCAGCAATGCCGTGAAGCCGGCTTGTGGATCAATGAAAGTGTTCAGTGGAATAAAGCGTGCCATGGGCCCCATGGCTAGAGCCATTTCTTCATAGGCACGGCCATTGGCCAGATAAGTCACAGCAACTGACTGAGGATTTAATCTGTATAGCAATACTGCCCATGCCAGATAAAGCAAGTGAGTGAGTGGCAACTGGTTTTTATCAGCCAGGGCATGCAAAGCGGCGGACAAGTCTGCTGGCAATGCCAGAGGCTGGCGCTTGACATAGGGCGTGGCCTGGCGGTGCCTGCGCATGAAAGGCCAGTCTGGCAGATTGTCCGCTGCCAGACTGTTTGTCGCATCCCAGACTGGCAATTGCACATCCTGAGGCTCCGCCAGCATATCGTGCTGCCATTGCGCCAGGCTGGTGAAAGGCAGGTCTTCTTCCTCTACTTTTACGCTATCAGGCGCGGCACACCATGCTGCATTTGCCAGTCTTTCTTCCACTTCAGTCAATATGAGCAAAGCAGTTTGCGCATCGGCGCACAGGGAAGACAGGCCAAGGCGGTAATGGCTTTCATTAAGTTTTTGCAGACACGCTTGCTGGTTTTCCTGAATTGCGGCCAGTTGCGGCGGCGCTATTTGCGTGGGTACCAGTGCCTCAGCAGGTGCCTGCACGGGCAGTTGCATCCCGGGTAAAACGCCAAATTCCATGCGCAGGATTTCATGCCTGGCCAGTACATGGTCAAAGGCACGGCACAATAGTGCTTCATCCACGCCAGCGCAATGAAAATCAACACTGACCAGATAAGTTTGCTGACCATCTCTTTGTGCCAGTTGCCACAGCCTTTGCTGGACTGGTGACAATGGAAAACCGCTTTTCATTTTGCCGCTCACTTGCGTGTCCTTGCTCAGTTATTGCTTAATTTATCGAACCTGGCAAGACACTGGCCGGGCGCACTTCATCGCCCATGGCTGTCAGTATCTTGCGCTCGCCGGTGAATCTGGATCGACCATGCGCAACCAGCATATTGTCAAGCAAGAGCAGGTCACCCGGTTGCCAGCGGAACTTGA
This sequence comes from Pseudomonadota bacterium, assembly GCA_040390835.1. Lineage (GTDB taxonomy): Bacteria > Pseudomonadota > Gammaproteobacteria > Burkholderiales > Burkholderiaceae_D > Undibacterium. Next base: position 46,002 of record JAZJXP010000046.1, on the reverse strand, counting down.
CGGTTTCTGCATCATAGGCAGCACGCAGGTGGGCGACCACCTCGTCAGGGATCACCGTGCCATCACCATAGAAAGTGTTATAGGGCAGATTTTCCACACCGAGATCACCTGTCAATGAAGTACGGATTTCATCCGTCATGCTGGATGGATGCCAGAAAGCGATGTGATTGAACCACAATTCTTCACCAGTCTGCGGATGGCAGCGTATGCTGGAACGCACTTGTGAAGTGCGCAAGCGGTCGCCTTCCATCCAGGTCCATTGCGTATCTGACTTTTGCATATAGGCTTCAGCTTCTTCCCTGGTTTCAACAGCCAGCGAATGCTGCCAGGATGGCCCTATGCCAGAACCAAAATTACGTACCAGCATCCAGCCCAGGCGACGGAATTTTTCCTTGACTTCAGTATCTATCGAGGCCAGCACGCGGCGTACATCGGCGATAGGGGTCTCACCTTCAGTCTCGGCAGCGACTTCACAAAAAAAGGCGATGCGTCCCGGCCACTGACGTACATAAGACAATTCATTGTGCAGGGCAATCACATGTTCCGGCGGGAAGATGGTCGAGGTATATACCTGTCCATCGACCTGTTTGCGCGGCGTGGCTTTTTCTATGTAATTCATGAGCTGCACACCAAAGGCATTCAGGCCAGCCTGAAAATCCTGTACAGCACGCATGTCAAAATCACGAAACAGTAAACCGCCATATTGCAATAAATCTTGCTGTAACTGTGTCTGGTTTTCCCTGACCCAGCCCAGCAAATCCACGCCTTTTGCATGTGGCCGCAACACCAGCGGCAAGCCGGATGTGCTGCTGAAAGCCTGCTTCTCGACCAGGCTGCGATCCAACAGGCGCACCGCCGGGCGGCGCAGACTCAGTCCGGGTTTGGGCATCATGTTCATGCTATTTCTTCCTTCCCATGTTTTGCTTCTGTCGCAGTGTTACAACTCAACATGCTGGCGATATATCCTGCCATTTTTTGCGCGACGCTGCGTATTTCCTGTTCCTGATAACTGGCTGCATGGTATTGCCACAACAAATGCAGGCAACCATCGAGGATGTAAGCTTCTATCGCCAGCTTGTGCAGACGTGGCAGATGTGCTGCTCTTTCTGCCCCCCTGTCCTGCCGGTCTGGTGACCATGACAAAAGCTTGCAGACATCATCAGGGGGTGGATTGATCTGCCCCATGTAGTTCAGGCTGATCTCAGGCATCTGCCCTTGTGCCAGCGTGGCACGTACTTTGTCTGGACCCAGGTAACGCAATAGCCCATAAGAAAAACCATGCGCAGGTATGTCGCTGCGCTGCGCTGCAATCTCGCTGGCGGCAGCATCTGCATCTATATCTGTCAGGTCAAACCAGACTGGGTAACGGCTCGTGAACCAACCCACACTGCGGCTGACGTCCATCTCAGCCTGCTCAAGTAGTCGACCATGGCCTTCCAGTTCCAGATAGGCGACAGGCTCGCCTGTCCAGGCACCCAGGCTCAGGGTCAGGGCAGCAATGAGGATATCTTCCGCTGCCGCGCCTGGCAGTCCCTGTAAAAAGCGGCTGGTGATTTCTGCGGGTACGATGACGCTGACTTGCGCTTCTTCGGCGACGCTGCCATAACCATCCACCTTCCCGTTATTTGGCAATTCAGGTGCAGGGATGGAGGTACAAACTTCCCAATATTCAGCTTCTGCCAATACAGCATCCTGGCCGGCCTGGCGCTTCAGGTGTTCTGCCCAGGCTTGCACTGAGGCTGTTTTTCTTCCCAGCGTCGGAACATGACCTGCTTGCAAATCCAGCAGTGCCTTTCGCAAATCTTCGAGCAGAATTTGCAGGGAAATACCATCGCTGACCAGATGATGTACGGCCAGCAGGAAATGGGACTTTTGCCCCTGACTTGCTGGTATCCAGGCAGCAGACAACAAGCTGGCTTGCGCAGGCTGCAATGAAGCCTGCACTTGCTGGTAGTCCTTAGTCAGATGCAATACAGGCTTATTGGAAAGCTCGGTAAAATGTGCCGCATCATTGTCAAAGCTGAGGCGCAGGACGTCGTGTTGCGCTATCAGCGCTTGCAATGCCTGTTCCAGCATGTCTGCGTTGACCCAGTCTGCCATTTCCAGCAAAACGGATAAATTGAAATGGTTTGGTGTTTCACTCATCAGCTCTTGTAACCTGAGTTGCGCAGGCAAAAGTCCGCACTCGCCTTCAGGCTTGACATCAGCGTCAGCCATTTTTCCAACAGGCAAGAGTCTCCTTGCAAAGTCAGCCAATATTGGCATTGCGTATAAATCCATGGCCTTGGCTTGCCAGCCAGCCTGGCGCAAACGAGCTATCATTTGTATCGCCAGGATAGAGTCGCCACCGCTTTGGAAAAAATCTGCCTGAGCACCCAGATTCTCACGCCGCAAGAGTTCGCGCCAGATTGCCAGTACGGCAGTTTCTGCTTCTGAGCTTATGGTGTTTTCTATCTCAGGATTGTCTTGTTCATCATCCAGTCTGGGCAAGGCAGCTCTATCCAGTTTTCCATTCGAGGTATAAGGAATGCTCGCTATGACGATGACTGCTTTCGGCAGCATGTAGTCGGGCAGATGCTCGCTCAGTTTTTTTAACAGGCTTTGCGTATCGAGCGAACTCTCCTGATTGGCAGCGACCACATGAGCCAGCAAATATGGGCGGCCTGCATTGGCGCGGCCAAATTCAGGCTTATGCAAGATCACCGTCGCATTCGCCACATTCTCTTGCGCCATCAGGGCAGCGATGATTTCTGCAGGCTCTATGCGGTAGCCGCGTATTTTAAGTTGCTCATCCTTGCGACCCAGTATCTGTATACTGCCATCAGCATGCATGACTGCGAGGTCGCCAGTGCGGTACAGACGCTCGGATTCGCCAGCGATATCGACAAACAGGAAAGGGTCAGTTGCATCTTCAGGCATGCCAACATAACCCAGCGCCAGACCCGGACCACCGAGATAAATTTCGCCTGCCTCGCCATAAGCACATGGCTGACGTGCAGCATCGAGTATGTGTATGCGATTACCACCCAGAGGCCGGCTGAAGCGCATGCCACTCAAGTCATCTTGCCATTTGCCGACCATGACGCCTATGGTCGCTTCAGTCGGGCCAAAGTGATTGAAGATGAGGCAAGCTGTCTGAGTATCACTGAGTTGTTGCAATAGCCTGGCACTTGCGGTTTCGCCACCGAGTATCAAATGCGACAATGGCAAGACTGCTGCATTGTCCTGCGCCGCCAGCAAGGCTTCAAGATGCGAAGGCACTATCTTCAATACATCGACCGGTGTTTGCCGCATCAGGGCAGCATAGCCATCCGCATCGCGCGCCATGGCATTGCTGATAATGGAGAGACAGCCGCCGTGAAATAGTGCAGGCAACACTGTGGTTAAACCAAGGTCAGCAGCAAAGGTCGATATCACCGCATAGCGCAAACCGGGCTGCAAATCAAAGGCGACGATAATCGCATCGAGATAATGCTCAACTGCCCTGTGTGGCACGGCGACCAGTTTTGGCTTGCCGGTCGAACCGGAAGTGAATAGCTGATAAGCACAGGACTCAGGGTCTACATCAGGCAAAGCTAGTGGCTGATGATCTTGAACATCGATTTCTGCGAGACTGGCTGGCAATTGCAGGTATGGAATATCCAATTTTGCCAATGCATCACTGATACCGGGATTATCTTGCAAGATAACGCAGCAAGGTTTCGCCTGCCGCATCAATTCCAGCACGCGTCCCTGCGGTAGATTGCTATCTACCGGCAGATAAGCTTTACCAGCCTTCCAAGCCGCCAGCATGGCAACGGGGAAAGCCAGGTTGCGGCCCAGCAGCAAAAGTACTGGGCCTGCGCTTTGCCCTATATTTAAAATATCCCACGCCAGCCTGGCAGACTGACTATCAAGCTGTTGGCGTGTCATGCTTTCTATTGCATCCACACGCAAGGCAATCGCCTGCGGGTCTTGTTCAACTGACTGACGGAATCTTTGCAGCAAACCATGTTTACCAAAAGCTGATTCAAGTCTGGCAGGTAACCAGACGGCCCTGGCAGCAGCGCGTTCATCAAAATCCTGATCAGTGCCTGCCATGCGTTCTATCATGGCGACAAAGCTGTCCAGCAATTCCTGCATGTCAGCAGCATCAAACAACTGGCTATCGAAATCCAGTTCCACCCGCGCGCCATCTTGCCAGTCAACCAGATTACATCCTATGTCAAAGCGTGCATGGCGTATAGGCAGAGAATATGCCTGCACTGCCATGCCCGGCAAGCTGGGCATTGTCACCAGCTTGTCGACATTGAAAGTGATATTCACCAATGGTGGCCTGGCCGGGTCACGCGCCAGGCCCAGGTCATCCACCAGTTGCGACAGCGGGTAATTTGCATGGGTGATGGCATCAAGGAATTGCTGCTTCACTTCTGCCAGCACCGCGCTGGTATTCGTCTGTGCAGGAATAGTCAAACGCAGGGGCAAGAGATGCGCGCAATAACCTGGTGTATGTGCCAATGCTTCATCGCGACCAGAATACGGTACGCCGAGCACCATGTCCCGCCCTGCCCCGGCACGACGTAGCGTGGCAGCAAAAGCCGCAATCAAGGCCATGCTGGACGACATACCCAGCTTGCCAGCCTTTTGTTCAAGCCGGCGCAAGATGTTCTTGTCCAGTTCAAGCGTCAGGCGCTGTCCCTGGAAGCCGCGCATGCTGGCTCTGGCATGGGCGCTTGGCAGTTCTATGCCGGACGGTGCTTGCTGCAATTTACTTAACCAGTATTGCTTATGCTCTTGTTCTTCCAGCGATGACCCTGCATCTGCCATGCGTTGCGCCAATAAGGCATAGTCGGGCTTGCTGCTTAAAGACTGGCCATTCATGAGCGCTGCGAATTCTTCAAACAGCATCTGCATGGATTGCCCGTCGATGAAGACATGATGGGCCGCAAACAGCAAGACGGCATGATGCGTATCAAGCTCAAACAAATCTATGCGAAATGCGCCAGCTAGCGTCAAGTCAAAACTTGCTGACACGCTGTTTTCCAACGCAGCATCCAGCGTGCTGGCAGTGACTTGATGGCGCTGCACTTTTACGTCTATATGAGGGGCGATTTTCTGCACTCCTGCTTCCAGGTCTATGCACGCCCGCAGGGCATCATGCCTGGCTATCAGCCTTGTAAATGCACGTGTGATACCGGCATGATTGATATCGCCCTGCAAGTCCAGCGCAACGCTGACGACATAGGCTGCCGAACCCTGTTCAGACAAAGCAGCCAGTGTCGCCAATTGTTTTTGTGCTTTGGATAAAGGGAGGATTGCTTCTACTGCTTTAGTTGCTTGAGGCACATTGGCTGCATTGGTAACAAAGCCAGCCGATTTCAAGGCAGCCACACTATCACTGACCCGGCTGACTATCTGAGCAATATCTTCATCAGTGTGCGCAGTTGACAGGAATAAATTGCGCCCTTCCCACACATACAGGCCACGATACAGTAAATGATAAAAGAAGGGATCAAGGTTTTCGCTGAAGACAAAACGGAACAGCGAACCGAAATTATTCATATGTATAGGCGCACCAGCTGCAGCAAAAACCTGATCAAGTTCCGCAGTCAGCCTGGCGGTATTGTCATTCAGCTTTTGATAGACAGCCATGCCGCCCTGCTTAATCTCAGTCAGCACGGCATGAGCTGCTGCCATAACCAGCGGATGTTTATTGAAAGTGCCTGCAAAGAAAGTTGTGTCTGCTGCAGGATAAGATGCATCGCCATATTGCCAGTGCCCGCCATCGATGCCAGCCATGATATCGGCGCGACCGGCAATGACACCTACTGGCAAACCACCGCCGACTATCTTGCCATAAGTGACAATATCTGCCTGCACATCAAAATGCGCCTGCGCACCACCAGGGTGTATGCGAAAACCTACCAGCACTTCATCAAAGACCAGCAAGCTGCCTGCTACCCGAGTCATGGCACGCAGGTTGCGCAAGAAGTCTTGCGGTTGCAAGCCGGGGTTACGGCTTTGTACAGGCTCCACCAGCACTGCAGCAAATTCATGCAGGCGGCCACGCAATAATTCCAGCGCTTCTGACGAACCATATTCAAAGAAGGCGAGGTCACTGACCATGCCGGGCGTAATGCCAGCCACGCGCGGCATCACCTTCCATGGGTCATCATTGACCTCACCCAGCACACCATCAAAATGACCATGATAACTGTCGCGGAAGATGGCAATCTTGTTGCGGCCAGTAAAAGTCCGCGCCAGACGCAGTGCCGTCATGATAGCTTCTGTGCCTGAGCTGCAAAATGCGACGCGCTCTACGCCGGTCAATTCGCTGATGAGGCTGGCAACTTCGCCTGCCATGTCTGACTGCGGCCCTATGCGTATGCCGCGTGACAGGCTTTCTGCCAACGCCTCTTTCAGAAAGTCTGGCTCATGCCCAAACAACTGCACGCCAAAACCCATGGAAATGTCTATGTATTCATTACCATCCAGATCCCAGATTTTGGAACCGGCAGCGCGCTGACCAACGATGGGATAGAGCATTTCCTTGATGGAGAAACGAAAACCCGCCGAGGCGCGACTGTCTGCCAGCACATGCCGGTATTGCTGAGCCCGTTGTTTGGACAGTGCCGTTTTCTTGCAATAGCTGAGGCTGAATTCATCCAGATGCTGGCGCTGTACTTCGCTCAGATTAGTGCTGAGCAGGATATTGCTTTTGGGTTTAACGACAACTGCCGTTGATACATCAGCTTTAACTTCTGTTTCCATGACTACATCAGCAGATGCTTTGCCAACCTGCTGCTCAGCCAGATAAGTGGCCACTGCTTCAATGGAGGATAAATTCTCAAAGAAAGCACGCACCGGTATCTTGACCGAAAACTCGTTTTCTATGCGACCCACGGCCTGCATCAGTATCAGTGAATCAGCACCAATTTCCAGCAAGGGTGCAGCAGCATCGACCCTGCTGACATCAATCGCCAGCAAGCCTGCGATGATGGCAACGATGCGGCTGCGGATAGCTGCAGGATCGGTGACGACCGCGCGCGCGCTTGCAGACGCTGGCCTGCCAGTTTCGAAAGCTTTGCTTGATGGTACAGCCGCGTTGCCGCCATTAAAACTGTTCAAACCCAGTCGCAAAGGAAAGACATCCTTGGCAAAGGGATACAAGGGCAAGACATCGCCAGCCGCAGTATTTTTTTTGTCAGCAAACTGCAGCTTGTTACCCTGTACATGCAGGTGCGCGACTGTTTTCAAGAACGCCAGTCTGTCATCCTGGGTCGGTTCCAGACATGGCAAGCTGCGTATGCTGACACCATTGGTGCTTGCAAAATCGTCCAGCATGCCAGACAGCACCGGCATGGCTCCCAGTTCCAGCGCGGTATCAATACCGGCTTGACTCAGCGCCATGATGTTGCCAACAAAACGCACGGCTTTGCGAGTATGTTTTAACCAGTAAGCAGTATCATAGACATGGCCGACAGACAGGAATTCACCGGTCAGATTCGAGGTCACCGCTACTTGCAGCGGCTGCCATTCTACTTCTTGCAAAGCCTGTTCAAACTCCGCCAGCATGGGTTCCAGCAAGACAGAGTGGAAAGCAGTTTTTACGCGCAGCAAGCGTACCCGTATGCCATCTGCAATAAGCTTTTGGCTAAGCATATCCAGTTGATCTCTGGCACCGGAAATAGTTGCGGATTGCGGGCCATTGACTGCGGCGATACTGACGTCAGTACCAACAAGATAGCGCAAGACAGTTTGTTCATCAGCACGTACAGCTGCCATTGCGCCGTCGGATGTCAAAGCACCCATGAGCCTGCCGCGCTTTTCAACCAGACGCAGGGCTTGGGTAAAACTCAGGGCACCTGCGATAACAGCCGCAGTATATTCACCCAGGCTATGCCCTGCCAGCACAGTGGGCTTGATGCCGTATTCAGCCAGCAGACGCGCCAGCCCTACTCCAAGCGCCAATAAAGCTGGCTGGGTGTAAGCAGTCTTGTCGATATTTTCATCAGAGCTCAGCATTAACTGAGTTAGAGACCAAGGCAACACCGCATCAGCTTCTGCGATGGTGGCGCGGAAGCTGGCGAACTGGAATAAACCCTTTGCCATGCCGGGTCTTTGCGAGCCTTGGCCAGGACAAAGGAAGGCCAGCTTGGGAGGTCTTCTGGCAGCGACAGCATTAACGACTTGCTCAGCAAAACCTTTGTCCAGCCATGCATGCAAAAGCGTACTGGCCTCACCTTCACTGCTCGCGACCAGTGCCAGCCTGTGGCGCAAATGGGCACGACCATGCTGTGATAAAGCACAGGTGGCGGCAAAGTCCTGATGAACACCGGCTTGCAGCTTTTGCGCAGTTTGCTGTGCCAGCAAACTCAGTGCTTCATTACTGGATGCTGACAAGAGCAAAATTTCAGGTTCATCTGTCTGCAGATTTTCTGGTGCGGATGCTGGGATAAACTCTTCGAGCACTACATGACAATTCGCCCCGCCAAAACCAAAGGCACTGATGGATGCGGCTCTTGCGCCAGCCTCAGGATTGGCTGGCCAGTCTGTCGTCCGTGCCACCACCTGCAAGCGCAATTGTTCAAAATTGATATGCGGGTTGGGCTGTGTGTAATGCAAGCTGGCCGGTATCTTTTTATGCTTGAGCGCCAGTACCAGCTTGATCAGGCCAGCAATACCGGCAGCCGCTTCCAGATGGCCGATATTGGTTTTGACTGAGCCTATCAGCAAGGGCGCCTGCCGTGCTTGCTGGCCCAGTGTTCGTCCCAAAGCGCGGGTTTCGGTAGGATCACCCAACAAAGTGCCAGTGCCATGTGCTTCTACATATTGTATCGCTGATGGCGGCAAGCCAGCATCAGCAATTGCCGCCTGTATCAGACTCTCTTGCGCCAGTCCATTCGGAGCAGTAATGCCATTCGAGACACCATCATGATTGGTGGCCGAGCCACGTATGACGGCATGGATGCGGTCACCATTTGCCACAGCATCTGACAAGCGTTTCAGCAAGACCAGGCCTGCACCTTCACCACGGCCATAACCATTGGCCGAGGCATCAAAGGTCTTGCACAAGCCATCAGGTGCCAGCATGCTGCCTTTACCCAAAGCGACACTGCTGTCTGGTCGCAACATCAGGCTGACACCACCGGCCAGCACCATGTCGGCATCGCCAGTTTGCAAGCTGCGGCAAGCCTGGTGTACAGCAACCAGAGAAGATGAACAGGCCGTATCTATCGTCATGCTGGGGCCGCGCAAACCCAGCACATGGGAAATACGGTTGGCGATGATGGCATTCGACATACCTATGCCCATGTGGGCTTCCACATCATCGGTATGGGCAAAGCTGCCGAGGAATTCGCCATTGACTGCGCCTATGAAGACGCCAAGACGGGTTTCTTTCAAGCTGTCGGCAGCAATGCCCGCATCTTCCAGCGCCCACCAGGCCAGTTGCAGAGTCAGGCGCTGACGCGGGTCCAGCGCGCTTGCTTCCTTGGGAGAGATGCCAAAAAAAGCAGGATCAAAACAGGCAGCATCATCAATGAAGCCAGCATAAGGCGCAGCCGATGCAGGCAAGTCTGCTGCTTCCCAACGTTCTGGCGGTATGCGCTTGACGGCACATACTTCCTGTTCAAGCAGTAACCAGTATGCTTCTGTATTGGCAGCGCCAGGAAAAACACATGACATGCCGATGACAGCAATCGCGTGTTCTGCCACCTGAGTTCCAGACTCTGGCGCGGCATTATCCATATCAACGCTCATGATGGACAAGCAATCAAATCATGCCCAAAGGCAATGCACTGTGCAAAGTATTCTGCATCCAAGCCCGACATCAATATGAAATCCCTGGTATGCATGGCCGCCTCAATCCAGATGGCCTATGTAGCGTAATATCGATGCATCGATATCGACCAGCGTGTCATGTATCTGCGCAATGACCTTGTGCCCCTCTTCGGCACCATAGTGTTGCACCACCCGTCTTTCCAGCGTGGCAACCTCACCGAGTTCAGCTATCGTATTGCCCATGGTAAAAGCATGCAGCCTGACTGGCCCGGCGAAGGTGGCAAAGCAGAATAAAGGGCTACCTGCGGTGGCCACGCCAAGCTGCTGCAGGTTTTGCATGAGTTGCCCCATGCGCCCCGGCTGCGCTTGCAGGTTCAGGTAATACAAGTAAGGGGGCGGGGTTTCGCGTTCTATCGGGTCTATGCCGTCATTCACACGGTTCAGCACAAAGCTTTCCATCTGCAATACGCATTCCTGGAATTTCTCCAGCAAGGGTGTGCTGTCGGCACCATACACATCATGCAAGACCTGGTCCAGTGAAGGCATGCGGTCCATGTCGCCCAACTCAGCCAGAGGCAACATGATGTAGACATAATTGGCGGGGCCAGCAACCGTGGCATAAGCCATCCAGCGCATGCGGCGGCTGTGCTGTTGATAAGCAAAAGCGACTTTACCAGCCAGCTCTTTGAACTGCACATAGCGTTCGCGGCGCACGGACAAGCGCACGAAAAGACAGTAAGGTGTGGGAAACAACCATTGAGAATTCATTGTTTTTAACCGGCTGAGTCGATGTAAAAAGTTTAACCGATCTGAGAACCAGACAGCAATATGAATGCAGGCAAACAACACTTATTGACGGATAAAATAAATTGTGAAGAAAACACGAAAAATCTGTTAATTTGCGTTAGAAATCATCGACAAAAAATTCCAGCACGGGAATAATAGTCCAGTCTGACAACATCAATTATTGAAAGCTGTCTATAAATCAAAAATTCCTCAGGTAATTGGTTTTACTGATTTTTATAGAATGGTTTTTTTACAGCAATCAGCATTTAACATTCTTTAACCATATGCATGCCCGGCTTTTTATATTGCCTATCTCCATGTATAGCAAGATTCATTGAAGAACCTGAAAACCAGAATGCGCAGGCAGCACTATCCTGGACTATGCAAACCAAGAGTGTAGCAACAGATAGAGATATTGTGTTGTTGCTCGTTCCCCAAGGTTTGCTGTCCGGTTGACAGACTCACTATCGTTGAGGAGGCATTGATGTCGATTGAAGAAACAGCGCCGGGACCAGCCAGATTCCATCACATCATCCCAGGCCTGATCGCTGAAATTGAAGCCCTGACCGAAGCCCTGCGTGGCTGGGCCGAGCGCCGCAGCATACCCGCACGTACAGTCAACAGCATCATTCTCATGCTTGATGAATTGCTGACCAATGTTGTCATGCATGGTTATGGCGACGATGACAGTGGTGAAATTGAAGTCACCGTGCTGAGCGTGGCAAACGGCGTTGAAGTCATCATCCGCGATAGTGCGCACGCCTTTGATCCTTTCTCTATCGCCGAACCTGATACCACACTTGATGTCGATGAACGTGACATCGGTGGCCTTGGTGTGCATTTTGTCAGGAAGATGGCTGACAGCTTTGCTTACCGCCGTGATGGCGACATCAATGAAGTGCGTTTTTGCAAGAGCTTCCCGTCCTGATCTTTTTCAGCTAACAGAATACAGACACCCAGACACCGGACCAGAAAATGCCCAGCACTACGCCGCCAGTCAGCAACAACAATAAAAACAACAATATCAATTTCTTCCGCAACTATAACCGTCTGGTCGGTTTCACCTATATCGCCATCGTCGTACTGACCATGGGCTTTTTCCTGTTCCAGATAAGGCAAAAACATACCGAAGAAATCAAGGTCATACAAGGACATGTGGACAGGCATGGGCAATTTGTAGAATTCATCTTGCGCTCATCGCTCGATAGTCTGGAAGCCATGCGTATCTCGGCAACCAATTTCTACGATAGCGCGCCGCCCGTGTTGAGCGAAGCTGAAACACATCCCGGGCATTCACCCCTGTTCAAAAAACTGGAACAGGAAGCGCAAAGCTTTGATCTCGACAAAGCACCGGAAAAAGACGCGACAGGCAATCTGAATGGCATGGGCAAACTGCAAGGCCGCACGCCTGAGTTTTATCTGGATGTGGAAATGGCGCTGAATCTGAACCAGGTGTTCCAGGCGATTGCCTTTAATTTGCCGAATGCAAGCGAGAGCCGTTTCATCTCGGTGGACAATTTTTCCAATACCTATCCCTGGATGGATGCAGCCAAACGCCCTCATAGCGACAAGGTATATCAAAGCCAGGCCTGGCTCATGGGTACGCCAGACAAAAACCCTACCGGTGAAAAATACTGGGCACCTGTGTATTACGGCGGTACAGCCAGCGGCTTGCTGGTGCCAACAGCAGCCCCCATCTATCACAATGACAAATTCCGTGGTGTAGTCTCCATCGATACCAGCCTTGATTACCTGAACCGCATCAATGCTGACTTTGCCTACAAGCCGGGCACAGCCTTTCTCGTCGATGCCTATGGCGAAGTGGTCGCCCACCCTGAGGCCTATGCCAATGCACTGGAAGTACAAGCCACGCAAAGACTGGAAAAAGTCATGCCCGCAGGCATACTCACAGACGGCAAGCGCCTGACAGACATACCCGAAAATCAGGCGGTGGAGATGGGTGATTATCTGCTGATACGCCACCCCTTTATCTCCGCCCCCTGGCAACTGGTGTATGTCGTCCCCAAGAACCAGTTGTGGAAAAACCTGCTATGGGAACGCGGCCCCATCATGTTGCTCGTGATACTGGGTCTGACGCTGCTGATGGTCGTTACTTATTATGTGACCACGCGCGAATTCATTTCACCTGCATCCAAACTGGTGGCACATATCGCAAAAGAAAGCCAGTTCACTCCGGCCCCAATACCAGTAGTACCAGGTACCTGGAAACCCTGGTTTGAAACAATCTCACAAGCCTTCAAGCAAAGCCTGCAACTCGTCAGCATCAGGCAGGAACTTGATATTGCGGCCAACATGCAACTGTCGATCCTGCCGCGGCACTGGCCCAATGAAAAAGAATTTTCGCTATGGGGCATCATGCGCTCGGCCAAGGAAGTGGGTGGTGATTTCTATGACCATTTCTCACTCGGCGATGGCAAGATAGGCATAGTCGTAGCCGATGTCAGTGGCAAGGGTGTGCCTGCCGCCCTGTTTGGCATGGTATCAAAAACCCTGATACGTGCAACTGCGACCCGCAATGCCAGCGAACCTGGAGAAATCATTGCCATCGCCAATGACATACTGGCAGAAGACAATGATGAATGCATCTTCGTCACCACCTTCTACGCTGTGCTTGATCCCGCAACTGGCATCCTTACTTATGTGAATGGTGGCCACCCACCGCCACTGCTGATACATCAGGATGGCACAACAGAATTTTTACCCATGACCGGTGGCAGCGCCCTCGGCATCATGGATGGCATACCCTTTGCACAAAAAACCGTACAGTTGCAAGCGGGTGATTACGTACTCATGTACACCGATGGCGTGACTGAAGCCTTCAACCCGCAAAATGAAGAATACACGCCTGATCGCCTGCCACCTCTGTTTGAAAACCGCCCGATCGGCGATGTCAACGAAGCTGTCAACCGCACCGTTGCCGATGTAGACCTGCATGCCAATGGCGCGCCGCAATCAGATGATATTACCTGTGTCGCTCTGCATTTTCATTTTGCAAAAAATAGTACAAAAAACAGTACTACAGACAGTGCGGCCGATAATAAACCACAAGAAGCTCAGCAGGCATCATGATGATATTCAAATCCACCATCTTTAGTCTGGTCAGTGCGGCACTGCTCAGCACACTTTGTCTGTTGAGCAGCGTTACACAAGCGACCAGCCTGGCAGAAATCAAGCAGCGCGGCAAGCTCGTCGTCGGTGTCAAGAAAGACGTGCTGCTGTGGGGCTATCAGGACAGCGCTAGCGGCAAGATCATAGGCATGGAACCTGACCTGGCGCAAAGCATCGCCACTGACCTGGGCGTGCAACTGGAACTGGTAGGTGTGCTGACTGCTGAACGCATAGACGCCGTCAAGAGTGGCCAGGTCGATATCCTGATTGCTACTCTGACCGATACACCAGAGAGGCAAAAAGAACTGGACCTCGTCCTGCCGCATTACTATAGTTCAGGCGTCAACTTGCTTACCCGCAAGAGCGAGAATTTCAAGGAATGGACAGACTTGAAAAACCGCCGAGTCTGCAGCCGTCGCGGCGCTTTTTATAACCGTCGCGTGACGGTCACTTACGGTGCCGACGTAGTCGCCCTGTATTCAAATGACTGGTCCAAACAGGCTTTGCGCGATGGCCGCTGTGCTGCCCTGGTGTATGACGACACTTCGATTGCTGCCATGTTGCGGGCACCAGAATGGGCCAATGATTTTGTCATGCCCATGACCACCATCTTCACTACGCCCTGGTCCATCGCGATTGCACCGGCTGAGCGCGGTGGCGAACTGGAAAAATACCTGTCCAAAACCATCCTCAACTGGCACAGAAATGGCTATTTGCAGCAAGTCGAAAAATCCTGGTCCATACCGCCATCACGCTTCCTGGATGATATGCATAAGGCCTGGAACAAGAAAGTCGACAATAAATGGTTATGCGGTGACAGCATCAGCCCCAGCACACCGAAAGAATGCCTGTGAAAGATGATTTGCCAGCACCTGTCCGTGACAATCATCAAATCACCGAGGCGATGACGGATTTGTATGACCGCTATTACACCAGTCATGAATACGAAAAGCGTTATCCCAAGCCGAATCAAAGCACCCTGCATTTCCTGTTTGAGAACGGCGCAAAAGAAGCCAAAGATATCCTCGATTTTGGTTGCGGCAATGGCCGTTATGCCCTGCCCCTGCTGCAACAGACTGATGCAAAGCTGACTGCCTATGATATCTCGCATGCTGCTATCGCTGAACTGTCACGCTTTTTGCAAGAGCACCCACATGCAGCACGTATACGCCTGTTCGATGGTGAAGCAGAAAAGCTCAATGCGCAGGGTGACTATGACATGGTCATGCTGATGTTTGGTGTGCTCAGCCACGTTGGTGATCATACCGCCAGGATAGACACGCTCAGGCAATTACGCAGCCTCATGCGACCTGAGGGCAAGCTGGTACTCAGCGTGCCCAGCATCTTTCGCCGCCGTCCTTTTGAATTATTTGCCGCTTACTGGCAACGCATGACGGGCAAAGCGCGCGATACGCAAAAAGAACCCGGTAATATTTTATTCACCCGTAATATAGACAAACAGGCACATCAATTTTTTTATCATCTATATTCTGTTGCAGGCTTACGCGCAGAATTGCAGGAGGCTGGCTTTACCATCACGGCCCTGTCACCAGAAAGCCTGTTACCAGAATGGATGATTACCCAGCACGATCTTTTGGGCAAGCTTGATGAAGCTCTGCTGCCCTTATTGCCAGCCGCCCTGGGCTATGGCATACGTGCGGTTGCTGTGCCCTCTTAACTTGATTCAAAAACGATTCAAACATGATGATGTATACAAGAAAAATAAAATCATATTGCAGCCTCGTACTTTTTTTGATGATGCTTTTCATGACAGCAGTACAGGCACAAACAGCCAAGCCCCCTGCCGCTAGTGAAAGATTGACGCTGATACGTGAACGTGGTGCCATCATCGTCGGTGTCAAAACCGATTACCCACCGTTTGGCATGCTTGACGCAAATGGTGTGCCCGAAGGTTTCGAGCATGATCTGGCTGCCGATATCGCAAAACGCCTTGGCGTGCAATTGCGAAAAGTCAGCGTCACAGGCAGCAACCGCCTGCAAAAATTGCAGGAAGGCGTGATAGACCTGGTTGTCGCCACCACCGGTGACACGGCAGAACGCCGCCAGATCGTGACCATGATAGAGCCGAATTATTATGCGTCTGGCGTCACCCTGTTCATGCCACCGACAGCAAACATCAAGGATTGGGCAGATACCCGCGGCCAACCGGTATGCGCAACTCAAGGCTCCTACTTTAACCGCATCATGCAGCAGCGCTACCTGATGGACTTGCAGATGTACAACAACGCCAGGGATGCCAAGCTAGCCGTTAAGGATGGGCGTTGCATAGGCTATCTGTTCGACAATACAGCAGTCATTAATGATTTAGCCAATCCTGAATGGAAAGGTTATAAGGCACCCTTGCCACCGATCCTCAACACACCGTGGGCGATGGCTATCAGCAAAGATGAAAAAGGCACGGAATTTGAAAAGATGCTGGGTGATATCGTCGCCGACTGGCATCGCAGCGGCTTTTTACAGGAAAGAGAAAAAGCCTGGGGCATAGCTCCATCCAGATTCCTGGCAGATACCCACGCGCTCTGGCAAAAAAATGAAACCGACAACACCGCCTTTTGCCACCGCATGGCAGATGGCAGTTGGCGCGCAGAATGCCGCAACCAGGTTTTCCTGACATCAACCGATGTAGGCGGCCTGGCGCAACTTGGTTTATGGCTCAATGAAACCACAGGCATCAACCTGACACTGGTGTATGACAGCTTTGACCGCAGTCAATTCTTTTATGGCTTGCTGGTCAGTCTACTGCTGACTGTCTTGTGCATCACTTGCAGCCTCTTGCTGGGTTGGGCGGGTGCGGTATTTGCTGAATCAAAGGTATGGCTCTTGTCTGCCACCGCACGCCTGCTTGGTACGGTAGGGCGCATGACGCCGCCTCTGCTCTGCATGTATCTGCTGCTGTTTGGTGTGGGTGCGATACTCAGTGAGTCTGTCGGCATAGCGCTGCCGGCCTTTGGAGTCGTGGTGTTTTGCCTTAGTGTCTATACCGGTGCAGGTGTCATGACGGCCTTGCTGGATGCCGCTTCTGCTTACCGTTTGCAGCATGGCGAATTCCGCCTGCGCTTTGCCACTACCTCACAAATCGCCAGGCTGGCCAGCGGTTCAGTCACGGCTTCGCTGATCAACGTCTCCAAGGCCACCATGATGGCGTCTGCCGTGGCCGTGCCTGAATTGTTGTCGGCCACCACTTCCATCATCAATGAACGCGGTAATGTCGGCGTCATGATGAATGCCCTCCTTTTGACCTTCTTATTGATCATCTTTGCCGTCGTGCGTGTAATACGCCAGCTTGAACAAAAAATCCTGGCGAGAGTCGCATGATGGACACCACAGAAATCTTCCAGCATCTGCTGACCTGGACACCTTACCTGCTGGGTGGCTTTGCCATGAATATCTGGATATCCATCGTCGCCATGGTGATAGGTACGGGCATAGGCTGGGCGCTGGCATCCTTGCGTTTATCCAGCCATCCACGCCGTGTCAAAGTCAGCCTGGTGGCAACTGAATTTTCACGCAGCATACCGACTATCGTGTTCCAGTTTTACCTGGCCTTCATGCTGCCATCCGAGATATTGCTGCCTTATTTCAAGACCATCATCAGCTTCCCGGTGTGGATCAAGGCAGCACTGGCATTGGCAATCGCCGTCATTGGCTTTACCAGCGATAACCTGACCATCGCCATGGATGAATGGAAGAAAGGCAACCACCATGCCGCCTTCCTGTTCATCCCCAGCTGGACCAGCTATGCCCTCATCATCGTCATGGCATCCAGCACGGCATCCATCATCGGCGTCAGCGAACTGGTCAGCCGCTGCAATACCGTCATCAATGCAACAGGTAATACGCGCTTGATGCTGCCGATTTATCTGTATGCCTGTTTGTTCTTTTTTTGTTTTTGTTATCCGCTGACTTTGTTGATGCGGCGGATTTCGAGGCGGCTGAAGCTGCGGTATGGGATGGAGAGTTGAGGTAGGCGTAGGCCGGGCAAGCGACGTAGGTTGGGCTACGGTTCACCAGCCCAACACTCGGCTTTTAAATAACGTATACGTTTGTTAAGGCCCAGTGTTGGGCTGATAACCCGTAGCCCAACCTACAATAAAATACGCCCAACGAAATTTCGCCCCCATCACCCCCAACTCAAATCCGTATGCGTCAACGGCAACTGCCTGACCCGCTTGCCAGTCGCTGCAAAAATCGCATTGCAGATGGCTGGTGCCACTGGCGGAAAAGCAGGTTCCCCCAAACCCGTCACAGGAAAATCAGTCTTCAGGAAATGTGCTTCCACCTTGGTATAACTATCCTTGATGCGCAGCAAGGGGTATTCATGGAAATTGCCTTGCACGACACGGCCACGCTGTATGTCCAGCTCAGGGAACATCAGGGTGCTGATACCGTCAAGGACAGATCCTTGCACCTGGTTTTCTGCACCGCTGAGATTGACGATCTGCGAGCCTATGTCAGTCACGACGACGACGCGGTCCACCGTGACTTCACCTTTTTTGCTGACTGTGACTTCAGCCACCTGGGCGATATAGCCGCGATGGCTGAAATAAAAAGCGATGCCCTGCCCCTGCCCACGGGGAAATTTCTTTTTACCCCAGTCAGACTTGACAGCCACTTCCCGTAATACTCTCTTCATGCGGCCAACATTGTAGGGCTGGCCGCGCTCACCAGTACCGGGCATGATGTCCTTGTCGCCCAGGGTTTCCAGAAAAAATTCCAGCGGATCGCGCCCTGCGGCATGGGCAAGCTCATCCAGGAAGCTGCGAAAAACCCAGGCAAACACATTACTGCCCGGCGCACGCCACGGCCCCATGGGGATATGCGTTTCCAGCAGGGTTTGTTCGAGCTGGCAATTTTCTACCCACCGACCAGGAAATTCATCGGCAGACAGGTTGGCTCCACTGCCCGGTTGTAAAACCGGCTTGCCATCCCGCATGACTTTATTGGCAAAGCTGACAAAGTGGTTTTGCCAGGCGATAAGCTTGCCCTTATCATCCACACCGCCACGCAAAAAGTGGAAGCCGCCTGCACGGTAGTGATCATGCCTCATATCATCTTCACGCGACCAGGTCAGTTTGACAGGTGCCTTGACACGTTTGGCAATCGCCGCCGCTTCGACGATAAAATCAGAACTCAGGCGACGGCCAAAACCGCCACCGCTGCGGGTGATGTGCAGCTTGATTTTTTCTTTGGGCATGGCCAGGACCTCAGCCACCAGATTCTGGCCTGATTCTGGCAACTGGGTCGGCGCCCAGATTTCCAGGCTACTATCTTGTGCGTTATAGGCCGCAGTGCAATTTTGCGGCTCCATGCTGGCATGCGAGATGAAGGGGTAGCTATACGCTGCCTCCACCGTTTTGGCTGCCTTATTCAGCGCTGCAGCGACATCGCCATCCTTGCGCAAGACGTTAGTACCTGGCTGGGTAGACAGTTTTTTTGCCTGCGCAGAAAAATCTGCCCAACTGGCGTTCGCGCCCTTGCCCTCATCCCATTTGACTTCCAGCAGCTTGCGCGCACTGAAGGCTGCCCAGGTGGTCTCGGCAATAATGGCAACGCCGGGCATCAGGCCGCGCAGATTTTCTGTGCCTTCAATAACAAAAGCATCCTTGACGCCAGGCTGGGCCTTGATATGATCGAGATTGGCACTGACTACCTTGCCACCGAATACCGGGCATTTTTCATAGACGGCATACAGCATGCCGGGCAATTTCACATCAATGCCAAACAGCGGCTTGCCAGTAACGATGGATGGATTATCGACCCCACCTATACGCGTACCCAGCAACTTGAATTGCGCCGGGTCCTTGAGTTTGACATCTTTCGCTTCTGGCACAGGCAAAGTGGCAGCTTTGGCGGCCAGCGCTGCATACGTCAGTTTGCGCTGGCTGGCAGCATGGTGCACGGCACTGTCAGCCGCATGGCATTCAGATGCTGGCACATTCCAGGTCTGTGCAGCGGCGCTGACGAGCATGGTGCGCGCCGTGGCACCCAGTCTATGGAATTCATTGTAATTGGTCGGTGTCGAAGTCGAACCACCGGCACCCTGGCTGCCATAGGCAGGATTAAGATCACCCTGGATGATGCGCACATCCTTCCAGTTGACTTCCAGTTCTTCGGCTATCACCATAGGTAGCGAAGTCTTGATACCCTGGCCTATCTCTGGCTGCTTGGAAACCAGGGTCACGGTGCCATCACTGCCTATGCGTATCAGGGCATGCGGGACAAAGTCTGTAGATGTATTAGCGGCACTCGTTGCATCAGCAGCAGGTTTGCTGATCTGCGCCAGTGCACTGTCGCCAGCGCCAAGATAAGCCAATACCAGGCCACCGCCTGTAAATGCTGACATGCGCAAAAAATCACGGCGTGCCGGGGAGCTTGCTTCAGCCTGCACTGAGCCATTTTCAAGTTTATTCATTTTGCCCCCTTTTTCTTGCCATTAGCAATTTCTGCCGCCCTGTGTATGCCTGCACGTATGCGTATATAGGCAGCGCAGCGACACAGATTACCGCCCATGGCAGCATCGATATCAGCATCAGTTGGATGGGGCTTGTCTTTGAGCAAGGCGGCAGCCGTCATGATCTGGCCTGCCTGGCAATAACCGCATTGCGGCACGTCCAGCTCCTGCCAGGCAGTTTGCAGCGGGTGCATGGCCTTGGCATCCAGACCTTCTATGGTGGTGACTTTTTGCTTGACCAGGGCAGATACTGGCACCATGCAGGAACGGGTAGGCACGCCATTGATTTGCACGGTACAGGCACCGCATTGCCCTACACCACAGCCATATTTGGTGCCGACCAGGTTCAGGCTGTCGCGCAGCGCCCATAGCAGGGGTGTATCGGGGGCAACATCCACCGCCTGCATCTTGCCGTTAATGTTCAGGGTATGTTTGCTCATAGTGCGTCCACTCCAAGATGGGTCAACAAGGTGCTGGCTACAGACCATCAGCTAAACTATCCTGACGGATTCTTGCATTTGACCAAAAATCTGACTATCAGTTCAGCCCGGGCAAAGATTCTACGGCAAAATCACCAGCCCTGAATGCTGAAAAGAATTACGGTCACCACGACGATAACTTCTATAGACGTGCTTGCCTTCTACAGTCTTGCTGCACATGGTGCAAGGCACTGCATGATCAATATCGCGAATGCCGATTTGCTGCAAGGCGCGTCTGGCCAATACATTCAGGTCTACATGGCGGTAACGCGGGTTGATGGCTGTGGCATCCAGGTCAGGAAACTGCCGTACAAAATCCGCCGCCAGCTCTTCACTCACCTCAAAGCAGCATGGGCCTATGTGCGCACCTATCGCTGCAACCCAGTCTTGCGGCTGCTCGCCTTGCGCAGCCAGCTCTTGCCACAGCGTCTGCACCACACCGCCGACGATGCCGCGCCAGCCTGCGTGAGCAGCGGCGATCATCTTGCCATCACGTCTGGCCAGCAAAACCGGTACGCAATCAGCAGTAATAACAGTCACAGGTATGCCAGGCAGGCGCGTGAAAAAAGCATCTGCATCGCCACATTGCTGGAATTGTTCTGTCACTTCCACCACGCGGGTACCATGCACCTGCAGTTTGTTGGGTACGGTGTCCCAATGCCCGCTGAGGCTGGCTGGCACAAAGTCCCTGGCATTACCAAAGCCATATTGTATGCCGGGTATGCTGGCGAGAACGGCGCTGTGGTGGTGACTGCGATGCAAGGCTGGCTCCGGTGAATTAAGTGAAAGCAAGATTCTAGCTAATTTTGGACTTTAACGCCCAGCCTGTCTCTGTATATGTTAGGACTTACGCAAAATTGTCCCAGCAAGGCTATCGCTTTAGGAAACCTCTCTTACAAGAGAGGTTCGTTCCGTCGGCGACGAAGACAGTACTTTAGTACCGAATCTTGCTAAATGCGGGAGCTGCAACGCAGCTGGGGCGGTTTTGCGTAAGTCCACTACTGCCGCGCATGCAATTCAGCCAATTCCTTGAAGCGCCCTATGACAAACTGCGCCACCGGCGAATGGCTACGCCCCCGCAGCGAAACAATGCCCACCTCAGAATGCATATTCGGAATACCTGCAATCACCAGCGGCAACATCAAGCCGCGCTGGATTTCATCCGCCACCGCAGCATTGATGGCAGCCAGTATGGTGTCAGACTCCAGGGCGGCACGCTTCAATGTCAGCACATCGTCACATTCAAGCGCAATCGGCAAGACTGCCCCCGCTGGCAAACCCAGCAATTGCGCCAGCGCCTTGCGTATCGCTTGCGGCAAACGCACCGATGCCAGTCCATAGTCGAGTATGTCCGCAGGCAGCTTTTCTGCCTTGCTCAACAATGGATGCCCGGCGCGCACAAAAAATCCACCGCGCTGGCGCGCCAGCAAATCTATGTCCAGATCCAGGTCAGGTGGCAGGTCACGTGTATCTGCCACAAAAAAATCCAGCTCTTCGCTACGCAGATGCTGGGCCAGGTATTCCCAGTTATTGACTTCTACCCGCAAACTCACGCCTGCAAAATTCTGCCGCAATTCCGGCATCAGCATGGGCAACAAGGTCGCCGCCGGAAATGGCCCCACGCCTATCGCCAACTCCCCTATCTGCTTGCTGCGGTATAGCTCGATATCCCTTTGCAGGCAATTGCTGTCAAACAGCAGCTTGCGCGCCCTGTCTATAAAAAAGCTGCCAGCAGGAGTAGGCAGCACCTCGGTCGTGCCACGGTCAAACAATTGCACCTGCAACTCAGCCTCTGCCGCCTGTATGCTACGGCTGAGGGCAGATTGCGACAGATGCACACGCTCGGCAGCGCGGGCAAAATTCTTTTCATCTGCCAGCGCAACTACATGCTTGAGTCGCTTAAGTTCCATTATGTTCCATGAGATTGATCTAATGAAGACAGCATAAAAACATAGGCGCGCGTATGCTTGAGCCTGAAGTTATCATTTAAATACCACCATGCGTACGATGCATTGATTTTAGCTTAAGAATGCATTGGACAACCACAACTAGCTGCCCTACGCTCTTCCATAAAATAAATAATGGAGACTAGTCATGCATCATTTCAAGTTAACGCCCCTCGCCGCTTTGCTGGCAAGTAGCCTCATCCTCAGCGCTTGCAGTCAAAAGGCCAGCAACGCCCCCATGGGCGACGCCACGGCCACCACCGTCAAAGCCAATGCCGACATGGCGCAAAGCCTGGTACTGGATGACCAGCAAGACTTTGAAGATGCCAAACGCGGCCTGATCGCCAAACCAGAAGGCAAAATCCTTGGCCCCGCAGGTGAAGTGCTGATCGATTTCGATGCATGGAAATTCATTGATGGCGCAGCCCCCGCCACCGTCAACCCCAGCCTGTGGCGGCACGCCAAACTGAATGCACAAATCGGCTTGTTCAAAGTTACTGATGGCATTTACCAATTGCGCGGCTTTGACATCGCCAATATGAGCATCATAGTAGGCAAGACAGGCTGGATCATCGTTGATCCGCTGACTTCAAAAGAAAGCGCGAGCGCCGCCCTTGCCTTTGCCCGCAAGCACCTGGGCGACAAACCAGTAACCGCCATCGTCTTCACCCATAGCCACGCTGATCATTTTGGTGGCGCACTCGGCGTCATCACGCCAGAAGAAGTCAAAAGCAAAAACATCCCCGTCATCGCGCCCGATGGTTTCATGGAAGAAGCCACCAGCGAAAACATCCTCGTCGGCACCGCCATGGCCAGGCGCTCTGGCTACCAGTTCGGCAAAGACCTTGAACGTTCAGCCAAGGGCCTGGTCGATACCGGCCTGGGTAAAGGCGTCGCCTACGGCAGCATAGGCGTGCTCGAACCCAATCAGCTCATCACCAAACAAACACAGGAGCTGATGCTGGATGGAGTGAATTTTGTCTTCCACAATGTGCCAGGCGCAGAAGCGCCATCAGAACTCACCTTCAGCATCCCCGATAAAAAAGCCTATGCCGGTGCCGAAATACTCGCGCAAACCATGCACAATCTTTTGCCAGTACGTGGTGCCAAGGCACGCGATGCCCAGCGCTGGAGCACTTACCTCGAACAGGCACTGGCACAAAGCGCCGATGCCGATGTCTATTTTGGTCAACACAACTGGCCCATCTGGGGCAAACCACGCATTGCAGAATTCATCACCAAGCAACGCGATGTTTACAAATACACCCACGACCAGACCGTCCGCCTCATCAATGCCGGTTTGACGCCTTATGAAATCGCCGACAAAATCAAGCTGCCCAAATCACTGGAAAACTATTTCGGCGCACGCGGCTACTACGGCGACCTGCGTCACAATGTCAAAGCCGTGTATCAGTTCTACATAGGCGCGTATGACGGCAACCCCGCCAACCTCAATCGCCTGCCACCACAAGAATCTGCCAAACACTATGTAGAATTGCTGGGCGGTGCAGACAAAGCCATCGCCGCTGCACAAGCTTCTTTTGACAAGGGAGAATACCGCTGGACCGCAGAACTGTTGAACCACGTCGTCTTTGCCGACAGCAAAAACAAAAACGCCAAAGAATTACTGGCGCGCACCTATGAGCAAATGGGCTACGCAGCAGAAGCATCCACCTGGCGCAACAGCTACCTCACCGCCGCCAACGAGTTACGCAACGGCCCACCAGCAAAAGGCGTGAACCGCGCCGCCATGATAGACATGCTGAGCCAAACCCCGATAGAACGCTTCCTCGAAGCCATGGCCGCCGGCCTCAACGGCCCCGATGCAGAAGGCAAAGACTACAAGCTCAATCTGGTACTGACCGACACCAAAGAATCCTACGTACTATGGATAGAAAACGCCGTACTGCATCACAAGAAAGCCGAACCAGTCAAAGATGCGAATGCCACGCTGACACTGACGAAACCCATCTTCATCAAGATGATGGCGGGAACGGCGGGTGTGAAAGATACGCTGTTCAGTGATGACTTGAAAGTGGATGGGAGCAAGATAGATCTGGTGAGGTTTTTTGGATTGATTGACAAGGCAGCGGGGACGTTTGCTATTGTGACGAAGTAGCTCACTCATCCTGCTTGAAAGTTGATTTGCAAGCGACATCTACTGGACATGCGACACAGTATTTTAAGGTGTAACATATGTGCGATTACGCAAAGCCAATCACACGTGCGAAGACATCGAAATATTCAACTTACCTTAGTACATGTCGGCGAATTGATTTTCGTTTTCGATCTTCTAGTGAAATATTCACAAATCGCGGATTGCCTTCACTTGAAAAAACGATCGCTGCCAATCCACCAAATGGTGTTTCACAAAGTGCACACTGTACATACAGTGTGCCATCCGAATCGTTTTTTAAGACGTAATATGAAGTCTTTGGTTTTTCGACACTCCAAATGACTTGCCCTTCAAGGGCAATGCCATTTAACGGATGCAGTTGTCCGTTGATGTTTAAAAAGGCGGTGTCTGAAATAGGTTTCCGAATATTTACACTAATGTTTGTTTCATCTGGGAATTCCCTTATTTCAGTCGATGATCTCAAGATATCAAGCTCAGTATCTATAGCATGTTTGTAGAGCGCGAATAAATTTGGAAAACTCGGTAGTGATTCACCATTCTCGTCTACCAAAGGAACTGAATCGTTTAGGAGGCTGGTATCAAATGGCTGCTCTGAAATCGGAGTAAAAGCCGGGAGTACCACCCAATTGAGATTTCTAATTATCCAAGGAAGGGTACTTAACGATATCGGATGATGCGCACTAAAAGAAGACAGTGAATCTACCTCTTGAAGATTCAGTAGTCTAATATTTCTTTTAGCAGCTTTGGTTCTAGCCCCTATGGTATATCCATGAGCAGAAACAATTCTTTTTTCGTCAATAGATGGCATATCAGCCAATTTTGCCCAAAGTTGTTCAATGTGCTCAACATTTAGTTTTCTCGTATGATTTTTTGCTTCAATACCAATAATATGCGAAATAATGCCATTAGAATCTTTGAACGTTACGCACACATCAACATCACGTTTTTTTTCTGCAAGTTCGTCATATATCATCGAACCAGTCTCTACCTGAATAGCGTCTGGGGATTCTGCAGCCGAGAGCAAAGCGACAAGGTATTGAAATTCAATTTCAGTAAGCATTCTTACTCCAGCAAAATCTTCTTAGCGGTTATTTGACTCCACCCCACGTAGATGCGATTGATGCAGCGTAATCGCACGCATGTAAAGCGTTGAAACAACAAGCCTCTCACACAACGTAGGCGAGTAGTTTCGTGACGCGTATTTGATGAATTACGGACTCATCATAGCGGATTCACTTAAATATAACGAACATCATCTTTTGTCGACGCATCTCGAGTAAATCGACATGCGTACGCTACACTGCCTTCAGCACACATCACTACTGGAAGCCAATGACTACCATAGACCTCAACAAGAGTCATCCCCTGGCTTTCTTTTTCCTGGTATTCGCATTGAGCGTGCCTTTTTGGATCATCAGCCTTGGCACAGGTCATAGTTTTTTGCCTGACAACATTCCGGCAACTGATATTGGTGCCACGCTAAGCCCACTTATTGCTGCCTGCGTACTCGTCTATATGGAGAATGGAAGCTCTGGTTTAAAACAGTTTCTTGTTCGCATCCTTGACTACAAGAGAATTAAGGACAAGAGGTGGTTAGTCACCGCAATACTATTTCTACCAGCTCTGTACGCTTTGACGTATGTGGTCATGAAGCTCGCTGCTCTTCCTGTTCCGCAGCACTTGAATATTTCAATGTCCTTGCTTGGCAGCTTGATGATATTCACAATTGCCGCAGCAATAGAAGAGCTTGGATATTCAGCCTATGCCACCGATGCCTTGCAAAAAAGATATTCGGCAATAGCGACATCTCTTATCATTGGCCTGCCCTGGGCTGTATGGCATCTGCCATCGATGATCAAAATGGGGCAGACCTCGCAACTCATCGCTTGGGGGCTTGGGGCAACAATTGCCTTCCGGGTCATCACCGTATGGATCTACAACAACTCAAATTTCTCCCTTTTTGCAGTGGTGATAGCCCATGCGGTTGGCACTACGGCCCGGACTGCCTATCCTGGCGGTCGTCACGGCTATGAGCTAGGAGATGGCTCAATCAGCTACTCCATCATCATCCTCGCGGCTATCGTTGTCACGGCACTTTGGGGTTGGCGTAGCTTGAGTAATTTTCTTGCTTACAGCTCGATGGGGACAGATAACTAACTCTTGGGTCAAGCGGTGCGCAAACGTAAGCGGTCGCCTGCAAATGGCAGACTAAAATGGAATGTCGATGCAAGTTGCGCCTACCCATGAACTGGAACAATTCTCTACAATATTATTGGTGAAGATTACTGGATTTATCCAGCACTGAATCTTAGTCTCATGTGGCTCGATAAGTTTGCTGGTGGCAACCAACATTTCCATAATAAATCATTCTCTCAGGCAACCACCTTGCACTCAACTCTGACTACGTTTATATTGCCGGGTTGCCCGCCCCTATATAGCGCTTTTACAGTGCATCACAACAATTCAGAGTAGCCATGTCCGCAGAACCCCAGATCAAGATTTATCAAGACGATATCACGCCATTTTTGCAGCGTCTGCCTGCTTTTTTGCTGTTCCCTTTCAAGCCTGCGCCGCTGATCATGATTGCGGGCCTGTCTGCCCTAAGTATCGTGACGGTGTTTGCCTTTGGCATGTTTCGCGGCCTGTTGATGCTATTCTTTTTGCGCTATGCATATGCCGTTATGGAAATGGCATCCATGGGTAAACTGGAACCCAAATGGGACGACATCACCATCTGGGGCAACAAGGACAAGCGGCCCTACAAGCAGAATCTGGTGTTCCTGCTGTATTTTGTATTGATGATCGTGGTTTCTGCTTATGCCATCAAGCCGGATGTGAGCGTTTCGGCGGCAGCTACCAAAGCGGCCGCTGCGAGTTCGCATCTGCCTGCTGCAGCGTCACTGCCAGCAACACCGGGTAATGATGCCTACCTTGCCCGCAAGCCTGCTACACCGGATGAGGATGACGACAGCGCTGAGCAGGATGAACAGAAAGCCATCAGTCAATATGATATGACCGGTCCCAAGGTCAGCGATAGCAGTGATGAGGCTGCCCGACGTCTCGCCATGCGCGAGGCGGAGCTGACCTATGGTACGCAAAACGGTACGCAAAATACTGGTATGGAAGAAGACCGCAGCAGTCAGCCGCGCAGCAGGATGGACAGATTCATGGCGCCGGATGTGCATTTCGCCAAATGGTTTTATCTGGTCGCTATCCTGTTTGCCCTGCCGATACCCGCTGCGGTGATGGTGCTGGCGATTGAAGACAATGCCTGGCGCGCACTCAATCCTGCGACGGCCTTGTTCTTCATACGTGGCATGGGTGCATCCTATTTCGTGGTGTGGGCGATCTTCGGCGCGGTCTTGCTGGCTATAGAGGGCTTGCGCCATTTGATACCGCCCACCTGGTCGCCGCTGGTGAGTGTGCCGCTAATGACCTTCCTGAATTTCTACCTGATCCTGGCAACCTATTCGATGATGGGCTATGTGCTGTATCAATACCATCAGCAACTCGGTTTGCATGTAGCGGTAGATTTTGATACGCACAGGGACAAGGCAAAAGCGCAGGACAATGCAGCGCCAGCATCATCCGACCCATTTATACAGCGTATTGATGCACTCTTGATGAAGGGTGAACTGGATGCAGCCTTACGCATACTGGAAGATGAAATGCGCTATGAGCGCAGCAACCTGACCCTGAATGAAAAACTATATCAGTTGCTAATGCGCAAAGGCGATGAAAAGCGTATCTGCGAACAGGCGCGACGTTATATGCTGGTGCTGGGAAAAGCCGGTTATCACGAAAAAGCCATGCACATGCTGAACGAGCTAAAAAAACGCGACCCGGCTTTTGAAGTGCAGCCTGACGATATCCTGCAAGTTGCCAGTAGTGCTTTTGCGACCAATGATTTCAAGGGTGCGATGAATTTGATACAGGGCTTCGACAAAAAGAACCCCAAGCATACAGACATCCCTGCCGTATACATGCTGGCTGCCCGCCTGTCCGGCGACCATTTCCGCAAATATGCGCAGGCAATTTCCATCGTGAAGGTGGTCTTGCAACGCTACCCCGAGGCAAGCGTGACAGCAGAGGCGAGTACCTATCTGGAGAAGATGCAGAAGATGATGGCAGCGTTACCGCCTGCGGCGTCAAGCTGAACAGTTGACTTGTTAATCAGCTCTCTACCGAAAAACAGAGGCAGTTGCACATCAGCGTAGCTCTGTTTTTAACTCTCTATTACGGTGACTATTAATGGATAATTTGGATTTTTTAGCTGCTGCAAAACTAATACATGCATGCACAGATATTGAGTTACAAAATCTATTTCCAGAAATTCACTCATTCATTGAGCAAGAAAAAAGTAAACGTAGTTGGAGTGCAGTAAAGAATAGTTCAGATTTTATAGTATTTGAAAAAGCACTCAAGCAGCGAATACTTGCTGCCAATGATGAAGCTAGCCTGACCGGCTGCTTATCAATTCTCACCATTTCTGAAATGGTCTCTGACGTCCAATTTATTATGCAAGCCCTGGCACTGTCTGCGCGAAAGCTAAGACAGGCAGATGCGGTGCTGTATGCAGCAGTTCGATATGCATTGTCAGCAGGCCTTCTGGATGACGACAGCTATGAGGAAGCTTGCGGTGGTTTGAATATGAATGCGCTGGAATGTGATAAGCACTTACTGGTTGCTGACAAGATTTTGCATCCTTTGGGGAATTTCAAATCTTGATCCAAGCAGTTGCGCCACCTAATTCGATTTTATGCAGCCAGCATCCTGCATGAATAACTCAGGACTTTTATTGTGCACATAGATAATTGCGCTAAAATCAGGATTACTCAAATTCACTATGAAAAATGATAGTCAATATCCTAGCACTGTACTTGTTCCTCCTGGCTTCAAGCATTAGTTACTGGCTGATATTCTCATCAAACTGGATATGGTCAATTGCCGTAATAATGTGCTTTGCCGGGTCAGCCGGTCTATTCAAACGGAAATCCTGGGGCCAGTATCTCTGGTACTTGATTGCGTTCATCGCTTCGACTGGCTGGGTAGCTATGGTGACTTATACTCTGTCAAACGCAGACAACAATGTGTTTCAGCATTGGGATCAATTAATGATTGCACTGATACCTGGCTTAGTCTGGATCTTTTCCTGGGTAGCCGGTAGCTATGTCGTGACGGTTCAGTTTCGCAAGCTTAGGTCCATTGATAGGCCTTAGATGGAATTAGACCCGCGTAGGTGCGATTAGATTTGCGTGATCGTAGCATGTAAGACATTGAAACAGCAACAGATCTCTCAAACATCTTACGTGAGTCAACATGCGTACGTTTACGCTTTGCTAATCGTATCTACGCAGGGTGAGACTGCTTTAATTGAATTCCAGAACATGCAATCCAGATTTTTCTGCCAGACGTAAAACTGGTTCAGCTCTCAAGCGATCGTTAAAATAAAGCTTATAAGTATCATCCCACGATGCTACATAAAGACAATCAAACTCGGGCAAAATGTTGAATTGAGAAGGAAGAATGGCCATTTTGAATCCGCATTGTGTCAGATAGCCCGCCTTGTCCGTATATCGTTTGATAACCAGCTTCTCTTTTTGCGGCCATTGTCCACGGTAACGAACAGTGAATACTTCGGTAGCATCAAATATGGCAGCCCAGTGCGACAGAAATTTCTTATTCCGGTTTTCCTGTTCATTGACGTCTATGTTATCCAACAGATGATATTCGCTCTCGCAAGTTATCCAATGGTCAAAAACAGAAATGGCAACGCGGCCCATATCGCCGTGATCGATGTTTTCTCTTACATTCTGCAGAAATGGGAATTGCAGCTTGATGCTCTTTTCTTTGTCGGTGCTGAGTTTAGATAATATTTTCGTTTTGCGCATGTCGTTCAATGATCAGGATTGGCTAGGTTTTTTTAAGCGACTATGCCTTTCAAATTCTTCCATTATTTTCTCTTCCGGCATATGAAACCATACATGTTGACTTGTATTAACGATGGTGGCAATCCGCCTAGCCTCTTCTAGCTCTCCACGTCTTGCAGCAATGATTGCAAGCCCTGCGCTCCATGACGTTTCCCCTGGATTTTGATCAACTAGCAGTTTGAATTCCTTTTCCGCCTGATCAAGCAGATTGAGCGTCAACAGCAAGGCTGCTCTACTATATCTGCTGCCACGCGACTCATCTTTATCATCAACTTCAGCAAGTTGATCCATCACATCAAGCAATTTCTCGACCTTATCCATAGGTACATAGGTACCCCACTGGTCTTGTATGTGATCAAGGCCGGGATGCTGAGCCCGGCTCTCGTCAAGCTCTCTCCAGAGTTTGGTTTTCTGTTTGACGAGCGCCTTGAATTCTGGATCTTTTACTGTGAGAGGTTTATTAGGCATTTATCGATTTCCGCATCTTCTACTTTGAGGTGCTGAAGGAGTATTTAATCTCAAGCTAACAGGGCCGAAATAAAATCCTTCTTGTCACTCTTAGCCACTTCCTTGAATTGCAGCGCTGATTCGACATGGTGCAAGTGATGGGCCATCAGGTCTACGGCTCTTTCTACGTCGCCTGCTTTTGCTGCCTTGATGAATTCTACGTGTTCGTCTGAAGAGCAACTGGCGTCGCGGCTGGATTGGTAGAGCATGGTGATGAGGGAGCTGCGGCCTGCCAGCTTCATGAGAATGTCGGTCAGTACCTGATTGCCGACGGTCTTGGCGAGCAGGATGTGGAAATCGCTGAGCAGGGTTGAGCGTTCTTGTACGTTGTTGTCGACAATGGCCTGGCGTTCCTGGACCAGGTGTAGTTCTATCCTGTCGTAATCTTCTGCTGTGGCCATGGCGATGAATTCGCGCACGAGGGCGGCTTCGAGTATGCGGCGCACGAAGAATATCTCGTGTGCTTCCTGTTCACTGGGCTTGCTGACGAAAGCACCTTTTTCTGGGACGAGGTCGATGAGCTTGTCCTTGGCCAGCATGACCAGGGCAGCGCGGATTTTGGTGCGGCTGACGGAATACATGCGCGCCAGTGCCTCTTCCCTGAGTTTGGTGCCGGGCGGCAGCCTTTGCTCGGCAATGGCCGTGGTGATATCGAGGGCGATGGCTTCAGAGCTGTCTGCCTGGTCTGGATTGCTAGTGACGGTCATATGATTATTTACCTGTTGCGCTATTGTTACTGCATCAAGGCCGAAATTGTACCTCTATAAGCACAGCGCCCAAAGATTTCCATCCTTGGGCGTGATTTTTATTCAACTTATATTGACCTGGCGCAGTCAGTGCATGAAATACAGCATCACCCTGTCACTGCCAACCCTGCCTTGCTATTCGCCACATCATAACTGGCAATTGCTGCAGTATCACCATTCAAGACTGCATGGGCACGGTTTCTGTCTATATCCTTTTCCCATGCTGCGACAACAACGGTAGCGACGCAGTTGCCGATCAGGTTACCCAGGGCGCGGGCTATGCCTATGAACCAGTCTACCGACAACACCAGCACCAGGCCCACTACAGGAATGGCTGGTATGGCAGACAGGGTGGCTGCCAGGATGACTATCGCCGAGCCAGGTACGCCATGCGCACCTTTGGAGGTCACCAGAGCAATTGCCAGTATCGCCAGCAAATCAGAAAATGCCAGCGGGGTGTTGGTGGCCTGAGCGATGAATACGGCGGCCAGCGTCAGGTAGATAGAAAAGGCGTCGAGGTTGAATGAATAACCGGTTGGTATTACGAGGCCAACTGTCGTGTCCTTGATACCCATGTATTCCAGCTTTTTCATCACCTGCGGCAAGACTGAGTCAGACGATGCTGTCGCCAGCACCACCAGCAATTCTTCACGCAGGTATTTGATGAATTTGAAGATATTGAAACCAGCGACTTTCAATATCGCACCCAGAATACCAAACACAAAAATGAAGACGGCGGCGTAAAACAATATCACCAAAAAACCCAGTTGCTTTAACGACCCCACACCATATTTGCCCACGGTGAAGGCAATTGCACCAAACACGCCCAAAGGTGCGAGCTTGATGATGAAGGACATGCACTTGAAAAACACTTCAGACAGACTGCTGATTGCGTCGGCAATGGGGCGGGCTTTTTCACCTACCAGTGACAGGGCGCAGCCAAAGATCAGCGAAAACAGCAAGACCTGCAGCACATCACCCGAGGTAAACGCGCTGACCACGGTGGTGGGGATGATCTTCATGACAAATTCGGCAAAGCCTGCGCTTTTGACCTTGTTGGCATTATCGACATAGGTGCTAAGGGTGCTGGCATCGAGCGAAGCGGGGACGATGTTCATGCCCTCACCAGGGTGGAAGATGAATGCCAGTGCCAGGCCCAGTACCAGGGCAATCGTGGTCACTACTTCAAAATAGATCAGGGCCTTGAGGCCGACGCGCCCTACTTTCTTGAGCTCACCTGCACCATAAATGCCATGGACGACGACGCAAAAAACGATCATGGGGATGATCATCTTGATCAGTTTGATAAAGCCATCGCCTATGGGTTTGAGGCTGACGCCAAAACTGGGGTACAAGACCCCGATCAGTATCCCGGCTGCCAGGGCAATAAGCACCTGGCCAAAAAGTGATTTGTAGATACGCTGCACGATTACCTCCTGATTGACTGGTTAGTACTACTTGATGTGACTTAACTCAAACCTCACTCCAACTCATTGATAAATATACGAAAATTCTTGCAGACCTCACCATCAAGCCAGCTTTTCAGGAAGTGATCTGAAATCAAATATACTGCATCCAATTATTGTATGCAATAAATGAATTCAATAGTAGAATTCAAAAAACAAGCAAAAAATGGCAGTTCCCAACCCCAAAAATGCGACTTAAAAACAAGACATTCCGGGACAGCCACAGCTCACTATGAAGCTTGTACAAGACACCTAACAAAGGAGGAGACAAGCATGTCGAGCAAGATGCATTCCTACGCGAGTTGTGGCTCGCAAATCATGAACAGGGCTGACGTATTGGCGCAACATACCGAAACACCAGGCATGTTGACGCGCACTTACCTGACTCCAGAACACCACAGTGCGGCCGCCCAACTGGCTGAATGGATGTGCGCCGCCGGCATGGACGTGCGGCGCGATATGGCGGGCAATGTCATAGGCCGTTATGAAGGCCAGGAACCCGATGCCCCCGTCCTGCTGACCGGCTCGCATTTTGATACGGTGCGCAATGCTGGCAAATATGACGGCAACTTGGGCATCTTGCTGCCACTGGCCTGTGTAGAGCAATGGCATGCGGCAGGCAAGCGTTTCCCGTTCGCGATTGAGATCATAGCTTTTGCAGAAGAAGAAGGCGTGCGCTTCAAAGCCACGCTCTTGGGCAGCCGCGCCGCCGCAGGCACATTCGACATGGCTGTGCTGGATAATCTGGACGACAGCGGCCTGAGCATGCGTGAAGTGATGACGGCATCAGGCTTTCATCCAGCCGGGCTGGCCAAGGCCGCCTATGACCCAGCCAGCGTACTGGGCTTTGTCGAGGTCCATATAGAACAAGGGCCAGTCTTGCTCAACGAAGACCTGGCGCTGGGCGTGGTCACGGCTATTTCTGGTGCCACCCGTTATATGGTCGAGGTGGAAGGCTTGGCTGGCCATGCTGGCACAGCACCCATGGGCATGCGCCGTGATGCGGCCATGGCAGCAGCAGAAACCGGCCTGTATATAGAACAGCGCTGCCAGAGCATACCCGGCCTGGTTGGCACGGTTGGCCAATTTAACGTACCAAATGGTGCGGCCAATGTAGTGCCTGGCAAGGCGGTATTTTCCATCGACATGCGCGCAGAGCAGGATGTGGTGCGCGAGCAGGCCGTGGCCGATGTGCTGGCACAAATCGAGCACATTGCGGCACGCCGCAAGGTGCATTTCAATCTGCGCAAAACCCATGAAGCTGCCAGCGTGCCCTGTGCGCCATGGTTGCAGCAGCAACTGGCTGTTTCCATTACTGACTGCGATGTACCCTTGCGCCACCTGCCCTCAGGTGCCGGGCATGATGCGATGGCGATGGCAGCCATTTGCGATGTAGCCATGCTGTTTGTACGCTGCGGCAATGGTGGTATCAGCCACCATCCCGATGAAATCATGACGGCAGAAGATGCCGCACTCGCCACGCAAGCCTTTGCCCATTTTATTGAACACTTTCAATCGAGGCGTCAAGCATAAGACGCCCAACCACACTCAACACTCACCATGAAAGCTCTCCACCATGAATAACTACGAACAACTCGACGCCTGGATAGACAGCCACTTTGACGAGCAAGTCAAATTCCTGCAAGAACTGGTACGCGTACCTACCGATACGCCACCCGGCAATAATGCGCCGCATGCAGAACGTACCGCTGATTTGCTGCAAGACATGGGCATCACCGCAGAAAAGCATGCTGTGCCTGATAGCGAAGTCAAAGCAGCTGGCCTGCAAAGCATCACCAACCTGCTGGTGCGTCGCCACTACGGCCCTGGCAAGACTGTACTGCTGAATGCCCATGGCGATGTGGTGCCACCAGGCGAAGGCTGGACCAAGAACCCTTATGGCGGCGAAATAGAAAACGGCAATATCTATGGCCGTGCCACGGCTGTCAGCAAATGTGACTTCTCGACTTATACCTTTGCCCTGCGTGCACTGGAAGCGGTGGCAAAACCCAAAGCGGGCACGCTGGAGTTGTTATTTACGTATGATGAAGAATTCGGCGGTGAAGTCGGCCCCGGCTGGATGCTCAAGCATAATCTGATCAAGCCTGACCTGATGATTGCTGCCGGTTTTTCTTACCAGGTCATCACGGCACATAATGGCTGTTTGCAGATGGAAGTAACCGTGCATGGCAAGATGGCGCATGCGGCAATCCCTGACTCTGGCGTCGATGCCTTGCAGGCTGCGGTCAATGTTTTGAATGCCCTGTATGCACAAAACACCCTGTATAAGCAAGTCACATCGAAAGTCGAAGGCATCACCCACCCTTACCTGAATGTAGGGACGATAGAAGGTGGCACCAATACCAACGTCATCCCTGGCCGCGTGACCTTCAAACTCGACCGCCGCATGATACCGGAAGAAAATCCGGCAGAAGTGGAAGCGACTTTGCGCCAGCTCATCAGTGATACTGCGGCTGAGCTGCCCGGCATCAGCGTTGATGTCAAACGCATCTTGCTGGCAAATTCCATGCGCCCATTGCCGGGGAATACGCCTTTGGTGGAGGCGATACAAAAGCATGGTGGTGAAGTCTTTGGTGAAGAGATTCCTGCACTGGGTACGCCTTTATATACCGATGTTCGTCTGTTCTCGGAAGCGGGCATCCCTGGCATTATCTATGGTGCAGGGCCACGTACAGTTTTGGAATCACATGCCAAGCGGGCAGATGAGCGTTTGAATCTGGAAGACTTGAGGCGGGCAACCAAGGTGATTGCCCGCACGCTGCAAGATCTGCTGCAATAAAAATGAACACCGACGAGATCAGGTGAAAGCTTTATTCAATCAGAACTCTTCCCAATCGTCTTTGCCTGCTGAAGATACTTTCTGTTTCACTGGTGCGGGGTCAGCCTTTTTTATGGCGACCTGTTTATTAACATTGGGTAGAGCCCGCACATTTTTTTTTGCACTGCCAGAAGCTGCATTACTCATCGGCTTACGTATTGCTGTCGCTGCGACAGCATGAGTACCATCAAGCTTGAAAGTACTGACCAGTTGCACCAGATTGCCAGCCTGATCGCGCAGTGATTCTGCAGCAGCGGCAGCCTGTTCGACCAGGGCTGCATTCTGCTGGGTGACTGCATCCATCTCGGTGACGGCGCGGTTGATTTGTTCAATACCAGCTTCTTGCTCGCGCCCTGCAGCAGTCAGCTCGCCCATGATGTCGGTCACGCTGTTAATGCTGGAGACTACTTCTGCCATGGTGGCACCTGCCTGGTCAACCAGGCGTGTACCAATCTCGACTTTCTCTACCGAATTACTGATGAGGTCCTTGATTTCCTTGGCCGCACTGGCAGAACGCTGTGCCAGGTTGCGCACTTCGGATGCCACTACGGCAAACCCGCGTCCCTGCTCACCTGCACGGGCTGCTTCGACAGCTGCGTTCAGCGCCAGGATATTGGTTTGAAAGGCAATGCCATCGATGACGCTGATGATGTCCACAATCTTTTTGGATGACTCATTGATCATGCCCATGGTATCCACTACTTGCGATACTACTTGTCCACCTTTGGTAGCCACATCTGCGGCAGATACGGCGAGTTGATTGGCCTGGCGCGCGTTGTCACCATTGTGCTTGACTGTGGAAGTCAGCTCTTCCATCGAGGATGCGGTTTCTTCCAACGAACCTGCCTGCTGCTCGGTACGCGACGAAAGATCAAGATTGCCTGTGGCGATTTCTGTCGACGCACCGGCAATAGTGTCAGCGCCAGCGCGTACCTGGCTGACGATACTGGCGAGGTTCTCCTGCATACTCTGCATCGCTTGCAAAACACGACCAATTTCATTGTTGGAATCGACGATGATCTTCTCACTCAAATCGCCCCCGGCGAGTCTCTCCGCTGCTCTCCTTGCAATTAACAAGGGTTGGGTAATGGCGCGGATAATAATGTAGGCACTGATTATGGTGAGTAGAATAGCGAACAGGGTGACGACTGACAGTGTCAATCTTGCTGCAGAAAATGATGCCTCTGCCAATTTGGCAGACTCCATTGCACCAGCGTGATTAAGCTCAACTAATTTGTCGAGTGATTCACTGGCGGCATCATAAAATTTCTTGCCCTCACCTTCCAGCAATACCTTGGCCTCATCATTTTCTTTTTTTCTTGAATGCGCAACTACCTGTTCATGAATTTTCAGGTATTTAGCCCAGTTTTCTGCAAAACCGGTATATAGTTTTTTTTCTGTTTCACTACTGATCAATTTGACATAGGATTGATTCTCTTTGTCCAGCACCACCAGCATAGCTGCCAAACGCTTGTCCAGCACATCAAGAGCAGCATCCTCTGTATTGAGGACATGCCTGAATTCAAGCATGCGCAAATTAGCAATTTGGGTGTCAATGCGGTTGACCACCTCAACACTGGGTAACCAGTCGGTGGTGATTTCATTTGTCGCCTCGCTCATTGATGACATCTTGAAATAAGACGCACCAGAGACAAGCAAGAGCAAACCCAGCATCAGACTGAAGGTGGCAATCAGGCGGGAAGAGATCGAAAAATTTTTCATTGAATCCTCAGTGCAGCATGAATTAGCAAAATAGATCTGACCAAGGCAACCCAGAGAATGAGCCAGAATTGCAATCATAGTAGCGGACAATTGCCACTATGCAATGTGACGACACAAGATTTCACGCTTGTTATGCTACAGAGTTCCAGGAGGTATCCTGGCTATTATTTGATTCCTTTTTATTAAACAAATTTTTGCAGATGCAGCGCACCATTCACATCGAAGTTAACTATGAAACCAAGCCGTAGACATATAGAAATAATCACCACGGACTAAATAGCGAAATTTGATCATCAATATTTTACCAAACTCGAAACTGAGTAAAAAAACAAGCACCTTATTTATTTGATATGCTGCAATGCCTAATATAACGCTATTGTTCCAATATGAAATTCCTGCTGCTCATGTTCAGCTTGATCCCTGCTCTCGCCATTGCTCAAAGCAAGGACGTCAAAGTCAGTTGTGCTGACGAGACTTTGCTCGATGTGGAGCGTTTGAAAAAATCAAAGATACTACTGCCAGTGTTTAAACACTATTGCTACAGCGACCAAAGCGGTAACTACGTCATGTATCTGACTGAAAAGCAGGACAAAACATATGCGGCTGAAAAATTATCAAGCGCAGTCGAGGCACACCTATTCAAAATAGAAAATGACAAATCCCTGAGCAATGTTATCGGCATACGCGACAAGGTCGATAGCGAAGAAGCAGGCATGGAATTCTGGAGCAAGCTGACCGAAATCAGCGACATCGATAATGACGGCAACATAGAACCCATCCTGGTTTATCGTTTCTATAAGCTGGACGATGCAAAGGCAAACAGCGATGCTTTTTCAGGGCGCATCAAGATCATCATGTTTTATAAGGGTAGCAAAGTCGTCATACGTGCCATCATGGGTAACCTGGATGATGAACGCCAGACGACAGCGACCGAGAACTTCTTCGCTTTGCCTGCCTCAGTGCAAAAACACCTGGTGAAGAAAATGACGGGCATGTACAAGGATAATCTGTATGGCTTCGATAATAGTTATCAATTCGTACCGAGAAAATCGAAGGGGAATTAGTTGTTGCTATCCATGAGCCTCACTTAAAAATCAATATCGAAATACCCGGTGAGCTACCCCCATGTTAAGATAAAAATTATCTTTTGATTAAAGACGCACATGGCCTTTCCCTATTTGACAGATGTAGTACGCAGTCTGTTTGGCATTTCGCTGCCACTGCCTATGCCCATGTTTGGCCTCTTCGTTGCTA
Organism: Pseudomonadota bacterium; assembly: GCA_040390835.1. Lineage (GTDB taxonomy): Bacteria > Pseudomonadota > Gammaproteobacteria > Burkholderiales > Burkholderiaceae_D > Undibacterium. The sequence continues at coordinate 6,827 of JAZJXP010000046.1, read as the reverse complement.
TCGCCATGCTGGTTGCTGCATACACGCTCAAGCGTGAACTGCAGCGCAAGCACAGCAATGGGCAAATCAGTAATGCCAGAATGAAGAGCAAAAATGAAAAGGGAGTCAGTACTGTTATAGAAGTACCGCCACAAGAAATCGTCGCCGATCTCAGTTTTGTGGTCATGCTGGCTGGTATTGCTGGTGCCAGGCTATTTCATATACTTGAACATACCGACGAATTTATGGCCAGCCCACGGGCGATGATATTCACCACGTCTGGCCTGAGTATTTTTGGCGGGCTGATCGCAGGTACACTGGCTGGCCTGTACTGTGTCAGACGGTGGCAATTGGCCTTGCGCCCCGCCCTTGATGCTGCAGCACCAGCGATGATGCTGGGCTATGCTGTAGGCCGCATCGGTTGCCAGGTATCTGGTGATGGTGACTGGGGCAGCGTGGCAAACCTGGCACTCAAACCAGACTGGTTGCCGCTGTGGGCATGGGCGCAAACCTATGATAACAATATCGTCGGTGCCATCATTGCGGCACCGGGTGTCTACCCCACACCCATGTATGAAGTTGTGATGGGCATGGCGTGCTTTGCCTTGTTATGGGCTTTCAGGAAAAATCGATTTCAGGCTGGATGGCTGTTCTCCATGTATATGTTGCTGGCTGGTGTAGAACGTTTGCTGATAGAAAAAATCCGTATCAATCCTGTGTTCGATATCCTTGGCATCCATGCGACGCAGGCAGAATTCATTGCCGGTGCCCTGATTGCCGCCGGGCTTGCCGGCATGCTGGTATTGCGCAAGCGTTCGCCAGCAATACCACAGACAGGTGCAACGGCGAAATAGCCTGGCTTACTGCCAACACCATCCTTACCATCACACCTGGCTTGCGTTGATCTTGCCAGTATATTTTTATTCCTGATGCATTACGACGTCCCACATATGAAACTGACTTCAATTGTTTTCCTGATTTTTTTATTACCATCCCTTGTCTGGGGCCAAAACAAGAATGGCAATAATGGCTGTGCCAATGACGCTATGCTATTGAGCGCAGATACTTTAAAAAAATCAAAAATACAAATACCTGTAGTTCAGCACTATTGCTACAGCGATAAAACAGGCAATTATGTGCTTTACCTGGCTGAAAAACAGGACCTGCTCTACGCATCCAGAAATTTATCTACCGTCGTTGAGGCACATCTGTTCAAGCTGGAAAACGACCAGACCCTGAGTTCGCCCATCATCATACGTGACAGCGCCAAGCGCCCCGGCACAATTGAAGACGAAGCTGGTGTGACATTCTGGCAGCAGCATACCGAGATTAAGGATATTGATGCAGATGGCAACATGGAAGCCATGCTGGTATATCGTATGTACGCTGAAGATGACTTGAAAATACGCGACGACCCTTATTTTGGCCGCCTGAAAATCGTCATGTTTTACAAGGGCAGCAAAGTGGTGATACGGGCGACAACTGGCCCTTTTCATGGCGACCCGTTTACGACAGCAAGCGAGAATTTCTTTTCCTTGCCAAAATCCATACAAGAATACCTGACAAGGAAAATGAAGAAGATGTCTGAGGACAAACTCTTCGCCTTTGATCACAAACACGACTATATACCGCTGAAGGTACGGGAGCCTTACAAGGAGTTTTGAGGGCGTCTTTATGGCCCCCCTGGTTCGGCTCCCCTTCTTTTCTCTCTAGCCTTTGACAGGTTTAAATTCCATGCGCTTGATATCGCCCACAATAAACACATAGCAAAAGATAGCGATGGCAGCATTGGCAGCCACAAAAACCAGGGCACCTGCAAATGACCCCGTGGCCTGCAGGATATAGCCAATGACGATAGGCGTAGTAATACCGGCGACGTTACCAAAAGTATTGAACAGCGCACCACTCAGGCCACCGGCTTCTTTTGGTGCGGTGTCGGATACTACAGCCCAACCGAGAGCACCAATACCTTTGCCAAAAAATGCCAGTGACATGGTGGCAATGACCAAGGCATCTGTCGTGATGTAATTGCAAAATATCATACTCATCGCCAAGAGCAGGCCGATGACGATAGGTGTTTTTCTAGCTTTGGATAATGATATGCCGGACTTGATCATGCGGTCAGAAATGATACCGCCAAGTACCCCACCGATAAAGCCTGCTATGGCGGGTATCGCGGCGACGAAGCCCGCTTTGAGGATGGTCATATGTCTTTCTGTCACCAGGTACACCGGGAACCAGGTCAGGAAAAAATACGTCAGTGTATTGATGCAATATTGACCGATGTACACACCCAGCAGCATGCGGTTGGACAGCAATTGTTTGATGATGGACCTTGTATCAAGCTGCTCTGTTTTTTTGACCTGATGCGCAGTCTCAAGATCAATTAATGCCCCGCCGTCTTTTAAGTACTGGAGTTCTGCAGCATTAATACGCGGATGCGTTTGCGGGTCGTGCAGTTTGAATTTCCAGACGACAGACATCATGATGCCCAGAGAACCCATGACATAAAATACGCTAGGCCATCCCCATTGATGAACAATCCAGCCCATAAAGGGTGCAAAAATCACGGTTGCAAAATACTGCGCAGAATTAAATATCGCCGCCGCCAGCCCCCGCTCGCTAACAGGGAACCAGGCAGAAGCAATGCGGCTGTTACCAGGAAACGATGGTGCCTCTGCCGCGCCAACCAGCAGGCGTAGCGCAAACAGCACGGCAATCGCCATCGCTCCCGACAAAAAGCCCACCAGGCCCATGAGCATGGTAAACAGCGACCACAGGAAGATACTGAAGAAATAAGTCCCCTTGGAACCATATCTGTCGAGCAGCCAGCCACCAGGAATTTGCGCCAAAACATAAGACCAGGCGAACGCTGAAAAAATAAATCCCATTTGCACCGTGGATAAACCAAGGCTCTTGCTTAACTCTGGCCCGGCGATAGAGATGGACGCACGATCAGCGTAGTTGATCGTGGTTACAATAAATAAAATCAGCAAGATACCCCAGCGGGTTCCCGTACGTGTCTGGCTATTTTGCTTGTCCAATATCAATGCTTGCGCGTCCATCCTGTCCCCATTTGTATAGTTTTTCGATATCGCTTGCCGCCATAGAAATGGAGCAATGCCAATGCCGGATTAAATATATCTAAAACTATACATTGTTATAGGACGTCCTACAACCTAGGATTGTAACGAATATTGTTCTCAGAAAAACTCAGCACTTGCAGCTGGGATTAATTGCGCGAGTCATAGTAAATAATCGCCGCCTTGAACTTGAGGGGATAATTATTTGCCTTATCTACAAAAAGCCATGTTGTACGATAACGCACAATTAGAATAAGCTTGCCATATAGTCAACATGCGATCTTCAGCATGTACCAATCGCAGGTTTTGAAGATTTGCAGAAAAACTGCCCGGGTGAATTGGGGTCGGGATTGCATCGCCACGTCCATTGGTAAAGTTGACACCTGCCCCGCTCCTTAGTCCTGCTCCGTCGCTCACGCACCCTTTACAAACTCTATCGCCTCTGTATCAACAGCAATGGCGTGCATCTCGGTCAATCCGTCTGGCCTTCTCCATTCCATGCTCACCCAGATTTGACCGCTTTCATAGATATCAAACACCTTGACGGTTTGCCCCAACATGGAAGACACATCGGCTAACTCAGAGCCAGCCAGCCTTTTGATGATGGAAGGACGAATGGCGAGTAAGCGGACATAGTCATCATCTCTGACGATGTGGCCGTTACGGTCTTTACCTGTATGTGTACTTGTCATTTATAAATGAGATTAGTGATAAATTCATATTCATGGTTCCAAAATGCTCTCAAAAAAACTCTTCATTTTCGGAGCCTTCAATTCAGCGTTTATTTACATTGAACACTAAACTGATTTTTTTTATTGATTTGATAGTTGCATTTGCTGACCCTTTGCTTGAGATAAACCCGCTCAACATGTCCATCAGCGTACTTGCAGAGCACCGTAACAGAGCGCTTTTGATCGTATACGGAGCCCAATATCCAGTAACCTGAACGCTTCCCGCTCTCCTCTGGCACCAGACTTGCAAGTTCTTCGGGTGTACCGTCAAAGACGGTAACCGAGACCGGAAATGACGCGTCCCGGCGCGGACAAGTCTCTGCAGAAAATGCTGGTTGTAGCATGCTGAGTGTCAGACATGCGCAAACCAGGTTTTTCACCTTGAGTTTATCAAGCACAGAATCTCCTCCTTAAGTGGCAAAAAAGTGGCAACAAAATGGCTACAAAAACTTATTCCAGATTATCACATTGATGCGATAAGCCATTCACCAGTATTTTCACAAACTCTGACCCAGAATACAAGAAAGGCCCAAAAAGCATTTCCACTTTTTGAGCCTGCGATTTCCATCCATTAAAACTTCACACCGTCTGTGGCCTGTTCTTATGGAAAGTCACCGTACTGTATTGCACTGAAGACGGTGGTGCTGCCTGCAGTATGTGTTTTTTCATTGCACCTATGATGTGCATCTCACAGGGCTTGCAGTCGAACTTCAGGGTGTACTTTTCTTCGCCAGTGACCAGGGTCATAGGCTCGGCTTTGACCTGACCTTGTACGCCTTGCACACCCTTGGCCTGTTTGGGGCAGAGGTTGAAGGAGAAGCGCAGGCAGTGCTTGGTGATCATCAGCGAAACTTCGCCCGGTTCTTCATGTGACTCGTAGGCGGCGGCGATCAGTTGTACTGCATGTTTTTCATAGAAGCTGCGGGCCTTGTGATTGTACACATTGGCGAGATAGCTTAATGTTGTATCTGGATAAGCTACTGGCGGTTCGACTGCCGGTGTACGTTCAGGGCGCTGCCAGGCGGCCAGGCGGGCTGCTTCATGCGCAGTGACAGCATCACGGCGCAGGGCATTGATGAACGAGGATGGTACAAACCAGGGCTGTTGCAAATCGAGGTTGACCTGGGCTGCTTCAAACATGGTGTTGCCGAGTTTGGCGAGGTTGTCGCGCAGGCCTGCTTCTGCCTTGTCGCGGTTTTGTGCTGGTTCCAGTACGAGTTGTGTGCTGACTTCGGAAGTCACGCCGTCTTCGTCGGTCATCTTCAGCAACAAGCCATCGGTCTGTTCTGTCAAAGTCATATAGACGGGGATACGGCGCTCGGCGGATTTTTTGGTCAGTGCATGTTCCCAGCGGTGATCGCGGTTGCGATTGATCAGGGTGCCGACTTTGAGACTGACCAGTTCTGCCATTTTTTCATTCGGGAAGACACGCCAGATTTCACCGTTTTCTGATGCACCTACACGTTCTACCGTGTTGGCCTGTATGCCTGCGACGTCACGCTTGACCATATAGTTGAGGCCATCACCATTGGACATGGGTTCGTTGGCTTCGATCTCGAAGAAATTGGCAGCCAGGCGGGTGACATAACCCAGATGCAAGCCTACATATTTGGGGGAATCGAAAGCACCTATGTCTTCAAGACGGCCATTGGCGAAATAATCGGTGTGACCGCGATGGAAGTTTTTATCGACATTAGGGCTGAATGACACCTGACTATGGCCGCTGGAAGCACGGCTGAATTCTGGCCTGCGTTCGAGGATTTCATCAAGCAGCAAGCGGTAATGGGCGGTGATGTTCTTGACATAGCCCATGTCCTTGTAGCGGCCTTCTATCTTCAATGACTGTACGCCCGCATCGAGCAAAGCTTCAAGATTGCGGCTCTGGTCATTGTCTTTCATCGACAACAGATGTTTTTCATAGGCGACTACCCTGCCCTCGCCATCGCTCAAGGTATATGGCAGACGGCAGGCTTGCGAGCAATCGCCACGGTTGGCGCTGCGGCCATTGTCGGCATGTGAGATATAGCACTGGCCAGAAAAGGCGACGCACAGCGCACCATGGACAAAATATTCAAGTGGCGTGGCAACTTGCGCCTTGATAGCCTGTATCTGTTTGATCGTCAGTTCACGCGCCAATACTAATTGCGAGAAGCCGACATCGCCAAGGAACTTGGCTTTTTCCACACCACGGATATCGCACTGTGTGCTGGCATGCAGCTGTATGGGTGGGATATCCAGTTCCAAAATGCCCATGTCTTGCACGATCAGGGCATCGACACCAGCTTCATACAACTGACGTATCTGCTTCCTTGCCGGTTCCAGTTCTGAATCATGCAGGATGGTGTTCATGGTCACGAAGATGCGCGCATGATAACGGTGGGCAAATTCCACCAGGCTGGCTATCTCACTGATTTCATTACTGGCATTGTGGCGCGCACCAAACGAAGGTCCACCGATGTACACGGCATCTGCGCCATGCAAGATCGCTTCACGGCCAATCTCTACAGTTTTGGCAGGCGATAAAAGTTCGGTCTGGTTGGCAAGCAAGCTCATGATGATGGCCGGTGACAGGGAAAGGGCGAAATTATAACGAAATCAAGGGCTTATGTCTCATTTGATGAAGATTTAAGAAACTAAACTGGCATATTTGGTAAATTTCTTTGGCTTTCTTCACATCAAAGGCTGTTGTAGCAATAAAGTTGATAGTTAAAGCCAATAAAGATTTCTAAATAACCACGAATATTTAAAATATGGGGCTATGGAACTTTAGTTGATTACCAGCACAGTTACAAATTTGATTGGTGAATGTGATGCCGCTGGGGGCGGGGTTGCCTTTGACTTTTGCCGTTCCCATGTGTCGACGCCGTTTGTGTTGTACAGAAAATGGAAAAAGAAAGGCCGATGTTTGAGCCGCAGGCGAGTTTTCGGACTTTCCCATTTTTTGTACTGCACAAACGGGAACCCCGCAGGGGCGACGATGCCTGGGTCGCCTTTCTTTGAATACGTTCTTTGGCGACGCAAAGAAAGTATTTCG
>JAZJXP010000045.1:11820-14776 GCA_040390835.1 Pseudomonadota bacterium | reverse complement strand
CCCCTGTACTCACCGTGAAAGGGTGATGTCCTAGGCCTCTAGACGATGGGGACATATTCTGTCCGTGTTACTGACCTAAATCGTTAACAACTTGTTGTCCACAATAACTTGGTGAAGTTGATTGGCGTCCCCAAGGGGATTCGAACCCCTGTACTCACCGTGAAAGGGTGATGTCCTAGGCCTCTAGACGATGGGGACAACAAGTATGTTTTCTGCTCTGCCACATTTTTTGGTGGAGGTAAGCGGGATCGAACCGCTGACCTCTTGCATGCCATGCAAGCGCTCTCCCAGCTGAGCTATACCCCCGACGCTGCAGAACAGAAACGAGATTATAGGGGATGCTTACCCGGATGTAAAGCCCCCTGCCGCTTTCTAAGCAGCAATAACACCCAAACGCTGCAAAACCACTTCACGGCCAAACAGCTCGATCACAGCATCGATGGATGGTGTTTGCAATTGGCCTGTGAGCAGCAGGCGCAAAGGCATGGCCAGCTGTGGCATTTTCAAGGAGAAGTCGGCCAGGGTTTGTTTCATGGCGGCAGACAAGGCTGCCTTGTTCCAGTCCACGTTTTTGCAAAGCTCTGCGTATTGGCGCAAGGCTGGCAATACAGCTTCAGTCACATGCTGGGTCATCAAAGCCGGGTCTGCGGCTGGCTGGCGATAAAACAGCATGGCAGCCTGCCCCAGCTCTACAGTGGTATTGGCACGCTCTTTCAAGAGCGCAATCACTGCTGTCAATGGCGGTGCGTTATCAAACTGCGCGCCTTCGCTCAACATTTGCGGCGCGATCAAATCAGCCAGGCGCTGATTGTCTGCGGCCTTGATGTAGTGATTGTTGATCCATGCCAGTTTTTCAGGATTGAACTGGGCAGCAGAACCAGACAAATGGCTTAAATCAAACCAGCTACACATTTGCTCCATGGAGAATATCTCATCATCACCATGGCTCCAGCCCAGACGTGCCAGGTAGTTGAGCATGGCTTCAGGCAGATAACCTTGCAGCGGATAGTCCATCACACTGACAGCACCATGACGTTTGGACAGCTTTTGTCCATCCGCACCCAGGATCATAGGCAAATGGCCGTAATGCGGCAGGGTCGCACCCAGTGCATTCAAGATATTGATCTGGCGCGGTGTGTTATTGACATGGTCGTCACCACGGATAACGTGGGTGATTTGCATGTCCCAGTCATCAACTGCAACGCAGAAGTTATAGGTAGGCGTGCCATCAGGGCGGGCGATGACCAGATCATCAAGCTCACGGTTGCCGATAGTGATTTGTCCTTTGACGACGTCCAGCCAGCTGACTTCGCCATCCAGAGGATTTTTGAAGCGTATTACTGGTTTGCGGTCAGCCGGTATCGCTGGCAAAGTCTTGCCAGCTTCAGGACGCCACGTGCCGTCATAGCGCGGCTTTTCACCTGCAGCACGCTGACGCTCGCGCATGGCTTCGACTTCATCGGGTGAGGAATAGCAGTGATAGGCAGTACCTTTTACCAGCATGTCGTCCAGCACTTCGCTATAGCGCTCCATGCGCTTCATCTGATAAAACGGGCCCTCATCATGCTGCAAACCCAGCCAGTTCATACCTTCCAATATCGCTTGCACAGCTTCTGGCGTAGAGCGTTCAAGATCGGTATCTTCAATGCGCAGCACGAAAGTTCCGCCAAAATGACGGGCAAATGCCCAACTGAATAAGGCAGTGCGTGCACCACCAACATGGAGATAGCCGGTAGGGCTGGGAGCGAAACGGGTACGTACAGTCATGAGATCACAAGCCTGCGCCTTGCTGTCGATAAAGCTGACATGCAAAAGCGCGATAATGGTTAAAACCAGCATTTTACCGTTTTAACATCCCGGGCGGATAGTTTCATGCCGTCAGGCAGCCCAACGAACTTCAGGCCCATGTCTGCGTGATAGTATGGCAGCGCAAACAGACACCCGGATAAACGAACAAATATGCAAGCCCAGCCTCCTCCGCCTCTGCCATTACCTGTACGCGATGGCATCGCGCCCAGCTATATCTGGATACCAGAAGGTCATTGGGACAATGTCTTCCGTTTTTTGCAAGATCACTTCCCTGATGTGGGTGCCAGCACCTGGCAAGCCCGGCTGGACAAACAGGAGGTGGTCGATCAACACGGTAAAGTCCTGCTGGCAGATAGCATGGTCCAGCGCGGCATGTGTATTTACTATTATCGCGAAATAGAGAATGAAACGCCCATCCCGTTTCATGAAGAAATCCTGTTGCAGGATGAACACCTGCTGGTTGTTGATAAACCGCACTTCTTGCCTGTCATTCCATCAGGACGCTTTTTGCAAGAAACTTTACTGGTCAGGCTGAAGAAAAATACTGGCTTGACAGACCTGACTCCCATACACAGGCTGGACAGGGAGACCGCAGGCGTCATACTGTTTTCTCACAACCCAGCCACCCGCGGGCAGTATCAATCCATGTTCCAGCGCAAAAGCATGACAAAGACGTATCACGCAATTGCGAAGCATTTGCCGGAACTGGCTTTCCCGTTGCGCCATTGCAGTCGCATGGAAGAAGCAGAAAAGTTCTTTGTCATGTGTGAAGTGGTGGGCATAGCAAATTCAGAAACCCTGGTCGATATCAAGGAAAGGCGTGGCGAACATAGCCTGTACCAATTGCAGCCTGTGACCGGTAGAAAACACCAATTGCGCCTGCACATGAGCAGCCTGGGTGCCCCTATTTTGAATGATGCATTTTATCCAGTCGCCCTTCCCTGCAAGGCGGATGACTTTTCTGCCCCTTTGCAGCTACTGGCAAAATCCATCTGCTTTGATGATCCGATTACTGGACAGCAACGCTATTTTGAAAGTAAAAAATCCCTTTGAACCCCTGCCATAGAGAGCTGCTCTGGCAAACGAGTTGACAGCAAGCCTCTAAAGCAGTAATATTGCGGTCTTCGGAGTGTAGCGCAGCCCGGTA
>JAZJXP010000045.1:0-11720 GCA_040390835.1 Pseudomonadota bacterium | reverse complement strand
GCGCACCTGCTTTGGGAGCAGGGGGTCCAAGGTTCGAATCCTTGTACTCCGACCAAATTCTAGGGATCGTCACAGACGATCCCTTTTATTTCAGTAGATTCAGATCTTGCTTGTTTCAAGCTGGTTCGACTGAAATAATAAATGTTAGGCTAGACAGACCAGTTTTTCGGAGTGTAGCGCAGCCCGGTAGCGCACCTGCTTTGGGAGCAGGGGGTCCAAGGTTCGAATCCTTGTACTCCGACCAGTTAAAAAGGATCGTTGAATATTCAACGATCCTTTTTTCTTTTTCAATCAGCTTTTTAAACTACTCAGATTGCTTGAATCTGGCGAGCACCCGCAAATCATCACCCACCTGGCTGACTTCATGAAATTGCAAGACCCTGGCCTGATCCACATGGGTCATTCCAGCTAAATTAAATAAACCAGCCCCACTCCCCAATAGCTTGGGTGCCAGATACAGCAATAATTCATTGACGCAGCTTTGCCCAATCAATGCGCCATTCAGAGTTGCTCCCGCTTCCACATGCAATTCATTGATTTGCCTGCGCCCCAGCTCTTGCATCAGGGCCGGCAAATCGACTTGTTGATTCGCATCCGGCAAGCAAATCACTTCTGCTCCCACCAGTTTCAACTGAGTCTGCTTTTCAGTATCTGATACAGCACATACGATCAATGCACCACCTTGTAAAACCCTGGCTTGTGGCGAGATGCGCAGGTGGGAATCGACGATGATTTTTTGTGGCTGACGTGGGGTATCCGCGCCCCGCACATTCAACATAGGATCATCTGCCATCACTGTACCTATACCAGTCAAAATCGCATCTGCACGCGCACGCCAGTAATGGCCATCCTGTCTTGCCGCTGGCCCGGTGATCCACTGGCTTTGACCATTGCTCAAAGCTGTGACGCCATCCAGGCTGCCAGCAACTTTCATCCTGACCCAGGGCTTGCCCGTTTCCATGCGTTGGAAAAAACCTATGTTCAATTCCCGCGCCAGCAATGCAAGATCAGGGAAACTACCGCATTCAACTTCGACACCAGCTTCCCGCAAGATGCTTAAACCTCGGCCTGCCACTTGTGGATTGGCATCCTGCATGGCCGCAACCACGCGCGTAATTCCTGCATCACGCAAACCATTTGCGCAAGGTGGCGTACGGCCAAAATGGCTGCACGGCTCCAGCGTGACATAGGCAGTAGCGCCACGCACGTCATGGCCTTTTGCTGCCGCATCGCGCAGTGCCTGCACTTCTGCATGCGCCTGACCCACTGGCTGGGTCCAGCCCTGCCCCAGCACCTGACCATCACGGGCTATCACGCAACCCACTTTGGGATTAGGCGAAGTCTCTATGGTGGCGCGGCGAGCCAATTCCAGCGCCTGCTGCATGTAAGCATAGTCAGCCTGCTTATCCATACTCGCCTGCATCTCAGGTATTTTGTATGGTGATAGTGGGGAACTTGCTTGTCATATCCTTGGCTTTTTCAGCAACCTTGATAGCGACTTTGCGGGCGATGTCTTTATACAGGCCAGCAATTTGCCCATCAGGCTCGGCAACCACAGTAGGCGTGCCCGAATCAGCTTGCTGGCGTATTGTCATCGTCAAAGGCAGTCCACCGAGAAAATCAACGCCAAAGTCTGCACACATTTTCTGACCACCGCCTTCACCGAAAATATGCTCGGCATGGCCACAGTTGGAGCAAATATGGATGCTCATGTTTTCGACGATGCCCAGGATAGGAATGCCGACTTTTTCAAACATTTTGAGACCCTTGCGCGCATCCAGCAAGGCGATGTCTTGCGGTGTCGTGACGATGACCGCACCAGTCACTGGCACTTTTTGCGATAGAGTCAGTTGCACATCGCCCGTACCCGGCGGCATGTCGACTATGAGGTAATCCAGATCACGCCAGTTGGTTTGCCCCAGCAATTGCTGCATGGCCTGGGTCACGAGAGGGCCACGCCAGACCATGGGCTCGTCAGGATCTATCATGAAACCTATGGAAGATACTTGCAGGCCATGGTTTTCCAGTGGCTCCATGGTTTTACCGTCAACCGTTTCAGGGCGACCAGAGATACCCATGATCATAGGTTGCGAGGGACCATAGATATCGGCATCCAAAATACCGACAGCCGCGCCTTCAGCTGCCAGGGCCAGGGCCAGATTGGCGGCGGTAGTCGATTTGCCGACTCCGCCCTTGCCTGAGGCCACAGCAATAATATTCTTCACATTAGGCATGAGCTTGATGCCAGGCTGCACAGAATGCGCAATGATTTTCGAACTCACATTGACGCTAAGCTTGTCTATGCCGGGCAAGGTGCCAATAGCTGCGACAACGGCAGTACGTATCAATTCAAACTGGCTTTTGGCGGGATAACCCAACTCCACATCCAGACTGACATCGGCGCCGTCTATCTTGATGTTCTTTGCAGATTTCGTCGCAATCAGGTCCTTGTTCGTGTTCGGGTCTACCACTTTTGCCAATGCTGCTTTAATGTCGTCAACTGTAATACTCATGCAATTCTCCATAGATAGACTGCCAGTCTAGCGCAATTTGCGCACCAAGGCTGCATCTAAGCTTGTTGTTAAGCTTATTGATAGGCTTGTTGTAAGTGGGCATATTGAAGAGACGCAAACTTCCCTGTCAAATGAAGTTCAAGCATAATGGTCCTGCGCCCATTTGTTTTTTACAAGAAAATCAGGAGAAATTGATGCAAGTCAAAGCCAAACCGCAGTCCCGCAACAAATTCTGCCTGTCATTGTCTATACTGGGATTGCTCAGTTATTCCCTGACCGCCCAGGCTGGCTTGCTGGTGGGACATTTAACCGATAAGAATGGCCAGTCGGTCAGCAATGCCGTTCTGTTTGCCACGCCGCTGGACACGCCTTCACCTGTCAAAAAACCTGGTGAAACCAGCATCGTGGCGCAAGAGAATTATGCTTTCAGCCCTTTCCTGACCGTCGTACGCAGTGGCACACTGGTGCGCTTTCCGAACAAAGATAATCACGAGCATCACCTGAAATCATTTTCACCGGCCAAGACTTTTGAACTGCGCGTAAATAGCAAGAAAGAAGAACCGGCACCTATCCTGTTTGATAAAGCGGGTGAAGTTGCCCTGGTCTGCCACTTCCACGACTGGATGCGCGGCTTTATCTATGTGGTTGATACTCCGTATTTTGCCAAAACAGATGCATCGGGCAGTGCAGCGCTCAATAATCTGCCCGCCGGCAAGTATGAAGTCAAAGCCTGGGCACCGAATATGTTTGGTGAACCGCTGGCACAAACCGTGCAAGTGGCAAACGAAGGCCCCAGCAATGTCAAATTCCAGTTCAATTTTGTACCAAAAGCACCGCCTGCACCTCGCAATTTGAGCAAGGGCACGGCAACATTTGGTTATGACTGAGAAGACTATCTGCGCGCACTGATCTTGCTGTGTGGTGAAAAACCCATCCTTCTGGCAGAACCTGAACAAGACGGCAGCGAACTCTTCTTTGACTCAGCTGAATCGGCTCTGATGCAGGGCATGTCCAATGCATCAAAGCCTGTCACGGCTTGTAACGCCTTGTTTGCGTGGTAGGAATTAAGGGAAATTTGGCAGCATATCGTATGCTGCCACCTTCTAAAAAGACGATCCCGGTTCAGATAAAAATTTCACTTCTTCCGTTGTCGAGGTCCGCCCCAAAACCGCATTTCTGTGTGGGAAGCGACCAAAGCGCTGGATAACTGCACGATGTTTTACGGCGAACTGATAAAAGCCCTCAAAAGTCTTACGTTGTGCTTCAGACACTTCCTGGCGCAAGGCATCAAATAAGGCCACGGCCCTGTCCTGGTCGGCCAGCGATTCTGAATGTTCCAACGGCAGGTAAAAGAAAACTCTTTGTATGGGACGCAACTGGCGGTCTGCCTGCGTTTGCAAACCCGCTTCACAATAAGCCCTGGCTTGCGCATCGTAGGCGAAGGACTCTGGCGTGTTCCTGTACATATTCCTGGGGAACTGATCGCAGAGTATGATCAAAGCCAGCCGCCCCTCTGCTGTATTTTCCCAACCTGTCAATTCTTTTTGCAAGGCCTGCTCGGTCAGGTTGGCAAACCCGTCCCTGATGGCGGCATCCAGATCATCGCTCTTGGACCACCATAGCTTGGTCTGGGATTGCGCGGTCTTGACATCGTCGGCATCCAATCCAAACCAGAAATTTAATACCGCGTGCAGATCATCCATCTATGCCTCTCTTAGATTTAAGTCTCATTATGAGCAATTTTATCTTTTGATTAAGGAAATTGATAATTCTTTTATTTCTGTCTTGACTGAAATAAGGGAATTAACTACACTGTGCTCATGGAACTTACACCCGTCAAACAAAAATTTATCCTGCACTGGGGCGAAATGGGCACCTTATGGGGTGTTAACCGTACCGTGAGCCAGATTCATGCTCTGCTGTATATCGTGGGTTGCCCCATGCAAGCAGAAGAAATTGCAGACACGCTGGGTGTAGCAAGGTCGAATGTATCGAATTCGCTGAAAGAGCTGCAAAACTGGAAGCTGGTGAAACTGGCGCACGTCATGGGTGACCGCAGGGCACATTATGAGACTTCGCTAGATGTCTGGGAATTGTTTCGCACAGTAGTACGTGAGCGCAAGGAAAGGGAATTCAATCCCACCATCGCCACCTTGCAACAATGCCTGGATAGCCCGGATCTGGATCAGGAAGACAAGGCGACGCAATTGCGTATTGCCGAGACCCTGGCGCTGATGAAGACCGTCACCACCTGGACCGATGAAATGCTGCGGTTGGAACCGAATACCTTGATGAAGCTCTTGAAGATGGGTGCGGCAGTACAAAAATTTGTGCGCGGGGATGACAAACAATAGCGTTGCAATCCTTCGCCGTATAAGAAAAAATGCTCAGGCATTTTTTTTGAAGATAAATTTCTGTTTAGACAGAAATGTCAGAAATAAAAGTTAAAAGTAAGAAAGAGCAAAATGAGCGATTATCCACTTACCCTGCTATATGATGCCTCCTGCCCTGTCTGCAAGCTGGAAATGGACAACTTGCGTGACCGCGATCAATTGAATAAATTGAATTTCGTCGATGCCTCGGAACCCGGTTTTGATGCCGCAAAATATGGCGTGAACCTGACAGAAGTAATGCGCGTCATCCATGGTATCAAACCCGACGGCACAGTGGTGACTGGGGTAGAAGTCATACACCTCTCCTATCGTGCCGCAGGGCTGGGCTGGCTGACTGCATTCAGTAATTTACCGATACTCAAACCCATCTGCAATTGGGGTTATGAGCACTTCGCCAAAAATCGCCACTGGATCTCTGAAGTATTTGCAGATGCCATCTTGCGCATTGCTGCCAGGCGTGCTGAAAAACGTAGCCGTGCCTGTAAAGAAGGCCGCTGCAACATTAAATAAAACAGCAAGATCATGAAAATTCTCATTTGCGGTGCCCAAGGTTTTTTGGGCCGCCATATCAGCCAGGTTCTGCAAGAGGCGGGACATGAAGTCTGCCATGGAGTACGCAAACCCAAACTGCCGGAACGCCTGACTGATCCTGAAGAAATAGCGATCAATTATACGCAAGATACTGAGCCAGCCATTTGGGAAAAACGTCTGCGTAGCCTCGGGCAGATTGATGTCATCATCAATGCCGTTGGCATACTCAATGAAACGACAGAATTAAGCTTTGATGCCATCCATCGCGATGCACCTGCGGCCTTGTTTTATGCGGCGGCCAGATGCGGCGTGAAATCCATCGTTCACATATCTGCCCTCGGTGCTGCGAACGAAGCTGAACATCCTGAAGCCATGACAGGTTATATGCAAAGCAAGCGCGCTGCCGACAAGGCACTGATTGATCTCGCTCTTAGCGGCCTCAGCTACCTGATCCTGCGCCCTTCTTTGGCGGTTGGCCTTGATGGTGGCAGTAGTCAGTTATTCCGCAGCATGGCCAGTATGCCTGTGCTTGGTTTGCCAGGTCGTGGTGAACAGCAGGTACAACCAGTACATGTAGACGACTTGTGTGCAGCAATAGCCATCTGGTTGGCAGATGAAAACCGCACTGACATGATCTTGAACGCAGTCGGCCCGCAAGCGATATCTTACCGGCGCATGCTGGAAATCTATCGACTAACCATGGGCATGCCTGCACAATGCATGTTCTCCATCCCAATGCCAATGATGCGCTTCGCTGCCAGCGCGGCAAGGCTGTTACCACAAAATGTCCTGACACCAGACAGCTTGCGCATGCTGGAACAAGACAATATTGCTGACGCCACCGCCTTTGCTGCACATCTGGGCAGGCCAGCAAAATCGCACAAGGACTGGTTCACTGGCGTACCTGCCAATATGCTCGCCAGCAGCGCAATTGCGGCCTGGAGCCTGCCACTGTTTCGCTATGTGCTGGCCGTGGTCTGGTTTGTTACTGCCGCAGTGTCGTTTGGTCTTTACCCCATCTCCGGCAGCCTGGCTTTATTGCAGCCTTTGGGTCTTGGCGGCTCGCCTGCGATGTTCATGTTGATGGCAGCATCGACTCTGGATCTGTGCCTGGGTCTGGCCACCCTGCTCTGGCCAAAGCGCATTTTATGGTTGATGCAAATTGCCCTGATTGTTGGTTATAGCGGCATCATTGCGATTTACTCGCCTGAATATTATTTACATCCATTTGGCCCGGTCTTGAAAAACCTGCCCATACTGGCTTTACTCGCTTATTTATTCGCTCACCAAAGAGACATACGAAGAGACACAAAATGAACACCTATCTCTTGCTTAAAACCTTGCACGTCCTGTCTTCTGTCTTACTGGTTGGTACCGGTTTTGGTTCGGCGTTTTATATGTTCTTTACCAACCGCAGCAGGCAATTCAAGGCGCAAGTTGTGGTTGCCAGGCTGGTGGTATTAGCTGACTGGTGCTTTACGACACCTGCCGTAATTATCCAGCCTCTGACTGGCTTTGCCATGGTACATATGGCAGGATGGCCTTTGAGCACACCCTGGATCATGTGGTCCTTTGTCTTGTACCTGTTTGCCGGTGCCTGCTGGTTGCCTGTGGTATGGCTGCAAATACGTATGAAAGCCATGCTCGAAGTTGCCGATGCCAACAACACTACGGTTCTGCCAGAGCAGTACTGGCGCTATGCAAAGATATGGGAATGGCTGGGCTATCCCGCATTCATCGCCATGATAGGTGTGTACTTTTTGATGGTGAACAAGCCCAGTTTTTGATAGCCAAGTACAGCTAGATGCAGCTAAATACAGCCAGTCTGTTGGCAACAACAGACTGGCTTTCCTCGTCATTTAATGCAGCGCCTCATAGAACTCTGCCTCAATAATCGACAGCGCTCCTTTGGCAACGACTTTGGCACCAGTATCCGTATTCTTTTGATTGGCGACCTCTTGCATGGCAAATGCCTTGTCACTGTCGCTTGCAATACCGGTCAATTCGACTTTAATAACACTGCCCTGCACAGCTTTCAAAGGCAGACTGACATAACCCAGGCTCTTGGGTGTCAGTCCTTCATACACCAACTTGCCATCAACGCTGATGCGTATAGGGTAACTGCGTTCACGCCAGCCAGTGAATTTGAAAACAGCTTCAGTCAATGTAGCTGGACGCGCCAGTTCATAGGCTATCCATGCTTCACCTGGCGCGCTGCTGCTATGCCAGGCGGTGGTTTCATCGTCATCATAAGACTTGGCTGCAGCATCGACGTTGCTGCCCGCTGTGACCTTTGCAATATCCATCGCCAGGCGGGATGCTTTGAATGAAGCCGTAGCCGGTGTCGGCCCCCGTCCCAGGTAAGAAGGCAATTGCGCACTGGCCAGTTGCGTGCCCAGACCTGCATTCACTTTCACCGGAATTGAGGTAATTTCCAGGCTGGCAGATTTCAAACCTTCAGCGGTAGCTGTCAGGCGTATTTTCCCGGCCTTGGTAGTGCTGCGCAATAGCACGCGATTGACACCACCCTCTACCGGCAAACTGGGGGACAAGATGAAATTATTTTCACCTTGCGCGATGCCGCCGCGCCATTCTGCCGGGCCATCCAGTTTGAAATCAACCAGGTTCAATGCCACAGGATTGCGCTGGCCGTTTGCGTCGATGACTTCAACTTCCACCAGTGCCAGGTCTGCACCATCGGCACGCCAGCCAGTTGGTGCGGACTTGATGTTCAAACGCAAGGCAACTGGCTCACCTGCCGTTTTCAATACAGTTTCACAAAGCTTCTTGCCATCTGCGGTATAGCCGATAGCTCGCAATTCACCAGCTTGCCAGCTTACGTCCTTGAAGCTGAACAGGAAACGTGAACTCTGCTCACCCTTGCCTAGTGATTTACCATTCAAGAACAATTCCACTGCATCTGCGCTGGATATTACCGTGATAGCTTTAGTCGTCGCTGCAGTGTAATTCCAGTGTCCGATAATATGTATGCGTGGACGCTCGACATCCACCCAGCCATCCCAGATAACCTGATGCGCATAAAAGCCATCTTTGGGTATGCGCATGGCATCTACCTCACCACTGCGGCGATAATTTTCTGCTCCGCGATGGTGGGTATTGGTATCAGAGAAAACGATATTGACGCCGCCGCTGCTGACCCGTTTGCCGGTGCCCGGACGCTCACGCCAGTAGTCATACCAGCGCTGCACATCTTCTATCGCATGAGTATCCTGATTGCGATTGTAGATACTGGCATCCTGCCCTTTATGCAGAGGGCCGTCACCATCTTTGTGATACGGTGCAGTATAGTTATCCCAGTATTTGCGCAGACCCTCATCACGCGAATATTCCATGGCCCAGAATGGCAGCCTGGCGCTCTTGTTGATGTAGAGCATTTCGCCGCCATATTCTGCCACCTGGCTGTTCAGCATTTCCCGGCTTCCGGCCGCGCGCCCGCCATATGGGTCATACTGGTCACGTATGACTTTCATCTCCCGCATATGGGCTTCGCTGATGCCCTTGTTGCCGGATTCGTAGAACAGGATGCTGGGATTATTGCGGTTATAAATAACGGCATCCCGCATCAAAGCCACCCTCTGCTCCCAGCGACGGCCATCGACATCCGCTTCAGAATCGCCAGCCGGCATGGCCTGTATCAAGCCAACCCTGTCGGCAGATTCCACGTCCTGCTTCCATGGCGTCACATGCATCCAGCGCACCAGATTGCCATTGCTTTCGACCATCAATTGATTGCTATAGTCGCTTAACCAGGGTGGCACCGACATGCCAACAGCAGGCCATTCATTCGAGGTACGCTGTGCATAGCCATGCATTTGCAGTACACGGTCATTCAGTTTGATCAAGCCATTCGCGAATTCAGTCTTGCGAAAACCGGTGCGGGTATGCACGGTATCCACTGCACGGCCATTCACTTTCAGGGTCGTACCGACATCGTAGAGATAACCATAGCCCCAACTCCAGAAATTCAGCTTGCCTACGCGTGCTGCGGCTTTGACATTCACAGTCTGGCCAGCACCTATAGTTTGTTCCGGACTGGCAAATGCAGCGACTTTCTTGCCATCCAGATCGGTGATGACAACTTCATAGACGAGCTTGCTGGCAACTCCGGTTTCATTCCTGATCTGGGACTCTGCAGTGATCGTGGCAGCCTTGCCCATCACATCAAATTCCCGTGCATAGATGTAGGTGCCAGTGGTTCCCAGATTGGAATACAGTGGCAGCGTCTGATACAAACGATTACTCAGATGCAAGCGGATATTCTTGGGAATGCCACCATAATTCGCATTGAAATTATTGTTCGACCATTGATAACGCTGGTTGGTGGCTTTTTCGCGGTATTCCCAGGCATTGTCGGTACGCACAGCAATCGTGTTTTCACCTGTAGTCACGACTTCACTGATATCCACACCAAAAGCCATGACACCATTTTCATGCAAAGCCACTGATTTGCCATTCACAAAAATTTCAGCTGCCTGACGCACACCTTCAAATTCGAGGAATATCTTGCCCGCCAAAGCACCGGCAGGCAAACTGAAACGCTTGCGATACCAGGCGATGCCGGTCGACAAATCAGCGATATCTTTTTTAAAAGCCTCATCTTCGTTCCATGCACGAGGTAGAGTAACAGGCTTCCAGTTGGCATCATCAAATGCAGGGCTGGCGGCTCCCAGGGCATCACCAACAAATAGTTTCCAGCCGGGGTTGAAGTCATAGGTGCTACGCACCGGGATAGTCGGACCAGTCTGGGCTGCTTGCAGCGCAGCCGCAGACAAGCCTATAAGCAGGAATAAGCAGCCGCTGAAAAATGGCCGTAGTAATCGTAGTGTTCGCATGGAATAGATACCCATAAATAGTTAAAGTCTGCATAATTCAGTGCCGGACATGGATCAGGAAAATCTCTTATCTCAGCATGCAAGGTTTTTTACGATCAAACTTCCAGCCTGGTATCAGGTATTGCATTGCTACCGCATCATTCCGCGCGCCCAGGCCCATGCTGCGATACAGGCGATGCGCGCGCTCTACTTCGGCCATGTCCAGCTCCACACCCAGTCCGGGCGTTTGCGGTACCTGCACCATGCCGTCAATGATTTGCAAAGGCTGCTTGCCTAGCCGCTGACCATCCTGCCAGATCCAGTGGGTATCAATTGGCGTAATTTCACCAGGTGCCGCAGCGGCAACGTGGGTAAACATAGCGAGCGAAATATCGAAATGATTATTGGAATGCGAGCCCCAGGTCAGCCCCCATTGCTGGCATAACTGCGCGACCCTGACGGCCCCGCGCATAGTCCAGAAATGTGGATCAGCCAGAGGGATATCCACTGCCTGCAGGCGTACCGCGTGATCCAGTTCACGCCAGTCAGTGGCGATCATATTGGTGGCAGTTGGCAAGCCCGTCGCACGTTTGAATTCAGCCATGACTTCGCGGCCAGAGAAATTTCCTTCTTCGCCACAAGGGTCTTCTGCATAAGCCAGTACATCCGCCTTGTCGCGGCACAGGCGTATGGCATCTTTGAGTAACCAGCCACCATTGGGATCAATGGTGATGCGCGCCTGTGGAAAGCGTTCTGCCAATGCAGTGACGGCTTCCATTTCATCTTCACCACACAAGACACCGCCCTTGAGCTTGAAATCATTAAAGCCGTAGCGCTTATAGGCAGCTTCAGCCAGTTTCACAATAGCTTGTGGCGTCATGGCTTCTTCATGGCGCAAGCGCAGCCAATCATCGTCGGCATCGCGGTTGCTGACGTAGGGAAGTTCAGTCCGCCTGCGGTCGCCAATAAAAAACAGATAGCCCAGCATTTTTACAGCAGTACGTTGTTGCCCTTCGCCCAGCAAGGCCACCACTGGCACTTCCAGGAATTTGCCCAGCAGATCCAGCAAGGCAGATTCCAGCGCTGTGACAGCATGCACGGCAATGCGCAAATCAAAAGTCTGGTTGCCACGCCCGCCACTATCCCTGTGGGCAAAGGCATCACGCACACGGCTCAGTATGCCTTGATAATCACCTATGCCTTTACCCATCAGCAAATCACGGGCATCAAGTATGGTCTGCCGTATCGCTTCGCCACCAGGCACTTCACCAACACCAGTATTACCCAGACTATCGCTGAGTATCACGATATTGCGGGTAAAAAATGGCCCATGTGCACCACTGAGATTGAGCAGCATGCTGTCATGCCCTGCAACCTGGATGACTTGTAAATTGACGAGGACTGGCGTACTTGATGGATTGGACATGGTTCTTTTCATCAGAAAATAATGA
>JAZJXP010000044.1:144475-148293 GCA_040390835.1 Pseudomonadota bacterium | reverse complement strand
AAATTATGGGGAAGAACGGTTTGCTTTTCAGATTGCAAAGGCGATTGTTGCTCGCAGGAAAACAGACGCCATTCGTGGAACACGACAGCTCGCAGAAATCGTCGCACACGCCGTCAAAACTCGCGAGAAGGGTAAAGACCCGGCAACTCGCACCTTTCAGGCTATACGGATTTTCATCAATCAGGAGCTTGAAGATCTCGAAATAGGTTTGGCGGCAGCATACGAGTCATTGGCGCCGTATGGCCGCATGTCGGTGATCAGTTTTCATTCACTCGAAGACCGCATCGTGAAGCAGTTCTTTGCTTCCAAGGTCAAGGTGGAACAGCCTGACCGTCGTTTGCCTATACGTCATATCGATTTGCCGAAACCGCAAATGCGCTTGCTGAACCGCATCAAGCCTACTGAGGCTGAGGTCAGTGCCAATCCGCGTTCGCGTTCGGCAATTTTGCGGGTGGCAGAGCGTTTGCCAGAGGTGGGCGCATGAGTACCCGCTGGAACATTATTCTGGCAGCGGCATTGATCACTTGTGCCCTGTCATTGATTAATGCGCAGTATCAGGCACGTC
Organism: Pseudomonadota bacterium; assembly: GCA_040390835.1. Lineage (GTDB taxonomy): Bacteria > Pseudomonadota > Gammaproteobacteria > Burkholderiales > Burkholderiaceae_D > Undibacterium. The sequence goes on along the minus strand of JAZJXP010000044.1, from coordinate 147,728 downwards.
GCCTGTTTATAGAGCTGGAGCGTGAACAAAGTTTAAGCAAGCAGTATGAATTGCAATGGACGCAACTGAAACTCGATCAATCCACTTTTGGCAAGCATGCACGCATAGAAGCAACGGCGGCGCGTGAATTGAATATGGTGGCAGTTACACCTGACCGTACTCAGTATCTGAAAGCGGTGGAGACAAAATGAGCAGATCTGCAAGTACATCCCGTACCGCCGCTGCACGCGGCGTCGCTTTTTCTTCCAGTCCTGTGCTGGACGTGAAGCTGCCTGCCTGGCGCTCACGTTTTGTGCTGTTTTTATTGTTTGCAGCTTTTATCGCCCTGATCGCCAAAGCCCTGTATCTGCAAGGGTTTACCAAGGATTTCTTGCAGAAGGAGGGCGCTAACCGCTACGCCCGCACGCTGGAGCTGCCTGCGACCCGCGGCAAGATCACTGACCGCAATGGCCAGGTATTGGCTTCTTCCGTGCCTGTAAAAGCCATCTGGGCCATTCCTGATGATGTACTGGAAGCACCCAAGGAAAAACTGCAACAACTGGCCAAATTGCTGGACATGACTGAGGCTGAATTGCGCAAGAAGCTCGATTCTGACCGCCAGTTTGTTTACCTGAAACGCCAGGTCGAGCCAGCCATCTCTGACAAGGTCGTGGCACTGGGCATAGCTGGCATAGAAACCCGCAAAGAATATAAGCGCTTTTATCCAGAAGGCGAAGTCATGGCCCATGTGGTTGGCTTCACCAATGTAGAAGACGTAGGACAAGAAGGTATAGAGCTGGCATCGGAAAAAAACCTGGCGGGCAAGACCGGGAGTCGCCGTGTCATCAAGGACAGGCTGGGCCATATTGTTGAAGATATACGAGCAGTGCGCGAACCGCATGATGGCAAGGATTTGACACTGTCGATAGATAGCAAGATTCAATACATCGCTTTTACTCACCTGAAAGAAGCGGTAGAAAAACACAAGGCCAAAGCAGGCGGTGCGGTGGTGCTGGACGTGCAAACCGGTGAAGTGCTGGCGCTGGTCAATCTGCCCACTTACAATCCCAATGATCGTTCTGCACTGACTGGTGCGCAATTGCGTAACCGTGTCATGACCGATACTTTTGAACCCGGCTCCACCATGAAACCGGTGACCGTGGCACTCGCTTTGGATACTGGCCGCGTCACACCGGATACCGTTTTCCAGACTGCGCCTGGCGTCATGGCCATAGGTCCGAATCTGATACATGATGCCCACAAACAAGGCTCACTGACAGTTGCGCAAGTCATACAAAAATCATCGAATATCGGTACGGTGAAAATGGCATTGCAAATGCCACCGCAAGAAATGTGGGAGATGTTTACTACCCTGGGTTTTGGCCAGCAGCCAAAATTCGGTTTCCCTGGCGCGGTGGCCGGGCGTCTGCGTAATTACAAAAACTGGCGTCCTATCGAGCAAGCTACCATGAGCTATGGCCATGGTATCTCAGTATCGCTGATACAGATGGCGCGCTCCTATATGATTTTTGCCAGAAATGGCGACATGATTCCGCTGACTTTTCAAAAATCGGCTGAGTTGCCACAAGGCTCACGCGTGATTTCTGAAAAAACCTCAAAACAAATGCGCCTGATGATGGAAGCCGTGACCGAGCCGGGTGGTACTGCCACCCAGGCGCGCATCGCTGGTTACCGTGTTGCAGGTAAGACCGGTACCGCTCACAAGCTTGAGGGTGGTCGCTACGTCAATAAATATGTGGGTGATTTCGTCGGCTTTGCGCCAGTATCCAATCCGCGCGTCATCGTTGCGGTCATGATAGACGAGCCTACCACTGGCGGTTATTACGGTGGCACTGTTGCCGCCCCGGTATTTGCGGCCATTACGGCGAACGTCCTGCGTTCGTTGAACGTGCCGCCTGATTCATCCGTCACCAGCATTATTCCTGATACCAGCGTACAGGAAAGCATGTAATGACACAGAAAAATATAACTATGATAGCAATACTGGACTGGCTGAAGCAGCATGCGCCGAATGTGCAATTGCGTTCAGATTCCCGCTCCATACAAACTGGGGATGTCTTCTTCGCATTGCGCACCCATATTACTGATGGCCGTGCGCATATCGGCCATGCAATTGCCAATGGCGCAATCGCTGTGGTGTATGAGGCTGATAATTTTGTTTGGGATGAGGCGTTAAATATCCCTCATCTGGCCGTAGATAATTTGCAGGACATAGTTGGTCATGTCGCCCATGCCTGGTACGGTCAGCCTGACGAGGGCTGGTTCAATGTCGCCGTCACCGGCACCAATGGCAAGACTTCTTGCTCACAGTGGATAGCCAAGGCATTGTCACTGAGCGGCACACCTGCTGCCGTCATCGGCACGCTAGGAATAGGCCAGTACCGCAATGGCATCCTCGGGCAACTGGCAGAAACCGGTTACACCACGCCTGACGCGATAGGCTTGCAGCAAAAACTGGCTGACCTGCAGCGTGCTGGTGCGCAGGCGCTGGCGATAGAAGCTTCTTCCATAGGTCTGCATCAGGGCCGTCTGAATGGCTTGCATTTTGATGTCGCTGTGCTGACCAATCTGACGCGTGATCATCTGGATTATCATGGTGATATGCAGGGCTATGCTGCGGCGAAAACCAGACTTTTTGACTGGCAGGGCCTGGGTACGGCAGTCATCAATCTGGATGACGCCTACGGTCTGGAATTGCTAAAGCATTTGCAAGCCAGTCAGCCAGCAACAAAACTGCTGGGCTACAGCCTGGAAAAAGACCTGGTGTCAGGCATAGATGCACTGGTTGCCAGCAATCTTAAAACCAGCTACGCAGGCACCAGCTTCCATCTTGAATCCCCATTTGGCGCGGCGCAAGTCAAGACCCAGCTCATCGGCAAGTTCAATGTCAGCAATATCCTGGCGGTACTCGCCGTGTTGCTGAGCAAGGGCATTGCCCTGAACAAGGCGGTGGGCATCATAGAAAAACTGACTCCTGTTCCTGGCCGCATGCAATTGCTGGGCACTGCTGGTCATGTCATGGTCGTTATTGATTATGCGCACACACCAGATGCGCTGGAAAAAACCATCGAAGCCTTGCAGCAAGTTGCACAAGAAAGAGCCGGGGCCTTGTGGTGTGTGTTTGGTTGCGGTGGCGACCGTGATCCGGGTAAGCGTCCACAAATGGGCAAGATTGCTGAGCTGGCGCAGCATATCGTCGTCACCAGCGATAATCCGCGCAGTGAAAATCCGTCACAGATCATAGAAGACATCC
>JAZJXP010000044.1:82271-144465 GCA_040390835.1 Pseudomonadota bacterium | reverse complement strand
AGGCATGACGACTACGCCGCAAGTTATCGAAGACCGCGCCAATGCGATCTTGTATGCGATCAAGCATGCTGATCACCATGACGTGGTTTTGCTGGCTGGCAAAGGGCATGAAACCTATCAGGACATCAATGGCAAAAAATGGCCATTCTCTGATGAGGAACATGCCGCCCTCTCGCTCGCTACCGTGGCAACCAGCGGTAATATGAAGAGGAGTAGCTAATGGAATTTACTCTTCAGGAATTGCAGGCGGCCTTGCCTGCGGCGAAGTTGACAGGTGATGCCGGTGTCATTACCCGTATCACTGGCCTGACTACCGATAGCCGTAAAGTTGGCGCTGGCGATCTATTCGTCGCCTTGCGCGGTGAAAATTTTGATGCTCATGATTTCTTGCCACAAGTAGCGGCTGCCGGCGCAGCAGCAGTGATCGCCGAACGCCTGCCAGCAGACTTTAATTTGCCAGCCTTGCAGGTAGCAGACAGCAAACTGGCACTGGTAAAAGTAGGGCGCTTCTGGCGTCAAAAATTTGAGCTGCCTGTCATTGGTGTGACTGGCAGCAATGGCAAGACCACGGTCAAGGAAATGATTTCTTCGATATTGGCCGTAGCCTTTGGTATTGATGGCCGTCTGGCGACTGCAGGTAATCTGAATAATGAAATCGGTGTCCCTCTGACCATCATGCAATTGCATGCCGGGCACAAGGCAGCCGTCATAGAAATGGGCATGAACCATCCTGGCGAAATCGCCTTGCTGGCATCTGCTGCCATGCCTACCGTGGCACTGGTCAATAATGCCCAGCGCGAACACCAGGAATTCATGCAAAACGTGGAAGCAGTGGCGCGTGAAAACGGCGTGGCAATACAGTGCCTGCCAGATGATGGTGTGGCCGTATTCCCTGCCAATGATACTTACACAGGCTTATGGCAATCCTTTGCGTCTGAACGCGGTCAGCGTAAAACCCTGACTTTTGGTTTGACAGTCGATGCTGATGTGCATGCCACTTACTTGCCTAGCGTGTTTGGTAGTGATTTGCAAATCAACCTCGCAGGCCAGGTTTTGTCAGTACGTCTGAATGCAGCAGGCCAGCACAATGTCTTGAATGCACTTGCTGCTGCAGCTTGCTGCCATGCGACAGGCGTCAGCAAAGAAGCCATCGTTGCAGGTCTGGAAAATTTCGCGCCCGTCAATGGTCGCTTGCAACACAAGCAAGCCAAATCTGGTGCGACAGTGATTGATGACAGCTATAACGCCAACCCTGATTCAGTGCGTGCCGCGATAGATGTGCTGGCACAAATTGGTGGTGACACTGCGCTGGTACTTGGTGATATGGGTGAGGTTGGTGAAAACGGCGCGCAATTCCATCATGAAATTGGTGAGTATGCGCAGCAGCGTGGCATCAAAAAATTGTTCTTGCTGGGTGAACTGGTTGCCCATGCTGCGCAAGGTTATGGCATCGGCGCGCAGCATTTCGCCAGCCTGGAAAACCTGTGCCAGAACCTTGATGCACAGACTGCGGCTGACACGATAGTGCTGGTCAAAGGCTCACGTTTCATGAAAATGGAAAGAGTAGTTGCCCATCTGCTGGCAGTGGAAGGCAAGGTCGAAGAAGCAAACAAAAATACATTACAACAAAAAATAATAGGGAATCACTAGTATGTTGCTCTGGTTGGCTGAAATGTTAAAGCAGGATATAGGCTGGCTGCGCGTATTCGGGTTTATTACCTTCCGCGCAGTGTTTGCCACGATGACGGCCATCTCCATCGGTATTTTTGCTGGTCCAGCCGTTATACGCATGCTGACCAGGCTCAAGGTAGGCCAGGCTGTGCGCAGTTATGGCATGGAAACACATCTCGTTAAATCAGGTACACCAACCATGGGTGGTGTACTGGTCTTGATTTCCATCGGCATTTCCACTTTATTGTGGGGCGATTTGAGTAACCGTTTTATCTGGGTCGTGATGATAGTCACCCTGGGTTATGGCGCAGTCGGCTGGGTCGATGATTATCGCAAGGTGGTGCATAAGGACCCTGAAGGCATGCGCTCCAGGGAAAAATATTTCTGGCAATCGCTGATCGGTTTGATTGCTGCTTTTTACCTGGCATTTTCAGTATCCGCACCAAGCAATTCAAAAGTGCTGGAATTGTTTATTGCCTGGGTGCAGTCCGGCTTCAATATGGATTTGCCACCGAAGGCAGATTTGATCGTGCCTTTCTTTAAAACTGTCAGCTATCCCCTGGGTGTCTGGGGTTTTATTGCGTTAACCTACTGTGTCATCGTTGGCACCAGCAATGCGGTGAATTTTACGGATGGCCTGGATGGCCTGGCCATCATGCCTACCATCATGGTCGGTTCTGCCCTGGGCCTGTTTGCTTATCTGACTGGTAATGTGGGTTACTCCAAATATCTGTTGATACCGCATATACCAGGTGCTGGTGAATTACTGATTTTCTGTGGTGCGATGGCGGGTGCCGGTCTGGCTTTCCTCTGGTTCAATGCCCACCCTGCGCAAGTATTCATGGGCGACGTAGGTGCACTGGCACTGGGCGGTGCGCTGGGTACCGTGGCAGTCATCGTCAGGCAAGAAATCGTGCTGTTCATCATGGGTGGTATTTTTGTGGCCGAGACTTTGTCGGTCATGCTGCAAGTCAGTTACTTCAAGTACACCAAGAGAAAATATGGCGAAGGCCGTCGCCTGTTGTTGATGGCACCTTTGCATCACCACTTTGAGAAAAAAGGCTGGAAAGAAACCCAGGTTGTCGTGCGTTTCTGGATCATCACCATGTTGCTGGTCTTGATAGGTTTGTCTTCCCTGAAGTTGCGTTAAAAAGTAAATAAGTAGTTTGATGTTTGTTTTGTTGGATAGAAATAGCAGATATGGATTTTTCGGGTAAACATGTACTGGTTCTGGGCCTGGGTGAAACCGGGCTGGCGATGGCGCAATGGCTGCTGCGCGCCGGTGCACGCCTGCGTGTTGCCGACACTCGTGAAGCGCCTGACAGATTGCCACAATTGCAGGCCTTGTCAGACCAGGTGGAATTTATTGGCGGTGCTTTTACCCCAGCCTTGCTCGATGATGTTGAGTTGATGGCAGTCAGCCCCGGTTTGTCGCCTCTGCGAGAATTGCAGGAACTGTTACCAGTAGCTGCTGAAAAAAATATCCCGGTCTGGGGCGAGATAGAATTATTTGCACAAGCCTTGCTGGCATTAAAAACTGAGCGCGAATACCAGCCCAAAGTCATCGCCATCACCGGCACCAATGGCAAGACTACCGTCACCAGCCTGGTTGGTTTGCTGGTGGAGCGTGCAGGTTTGACTGTCAAAGTCGCAGGCAATATCAGCCCGGCTGTACTTGATGTCTTGCGTGTATGCCTGGAACAAGACAGTTTGCCGCAAGTCTGGGTGCTGGAATTGTCCAGCTTCCAGTTGCACACTACCCATAGCCTGCAAGCGGATGTGGCGACGGTATTGAATATCACCCAGGATCATCTGGACTGGCATGGCAGCCTGCAAGCTTATTGCGCTGACAAGGCAAGGATTTTTGGCGAGCAGACTTTGCAAGTCTTGAACCGTGATGATGCACTGGTCATGTCCATGGCTAAGCCGCTTGGTAATGCGGTCAGCTTTGGTGTCGATGCACCCAAACATCTGGCTGATCTGGGTTTGCTGAATGAGCATGGCATGGGCTGGCTTGCGGTAGCAAATCCGGCAGAAGATGCACCGGTCGTGACAAATAGCCGTCGCAAGAAAAAAGAAGTGGAAGAAATGCCGGTCATCGTCAGCCGTCTGATGCCTACCGATGCCCTGCAAATCCGTGGTCAGCACAATGCTGCAAATGCCCTGGCTGCCTTGGCCTTGTGCCGTGGCATAGGTTTGTCATTTGCACCATTACTGCATGGCTTGCGTGATTACAAAGGCGAACCGCACAGGGTAGACCAGGTTGCCAATATAGCGGGTGTTGATTATATCGATGACAGCAAGGGCACCAATGTCGGTGCGACAGTCGCAGCTTTGAAAGGGCTGGGTCAGCAATCCGATGCATTGCACAAGCGGATTATTTTGATTGCCGGTGGCGAAGGCAAGGGACAGGATTTTTCTCCGCTGGCTGATCCGGTAGAACGCTATACCAAGGCCGTCATCCTGATAGGCAAAGCCAAAGAAGAATTGCAGCAGGCATTGGCGGTTACGGGTGTGTCTGTGCACGATGTGGCAACGCTGGAAATGGCAGTGCAGGCTGCTGCTGAACTGGCTGCAGATGGCGACATCGTCTTGCTGTCACCGGCTTGCGCCAGCCTGGATATGTTCCGCAATTATGCCCATCGCGCTCAGGTATTTGTGGATGCCGTGCGCGAAATCGCACTGGCGCGCGGGGAGGTTTGCTGATGCGTCAGCTCTTGCTCCCATTGCAGAGGTGGTCTCCGTTTGGCGCAGCGCCAGCGAGTACCAACCTGGTCAGCCGGTCCAAGATGATGGACTATGACCAGCCTTTGGTGTGGGTGACAATTATCCTGATGCTGTTTGGCATGGTGATGGTGTATTCGGCTTCCATCTCTTTACCGGATTCACCCAAGTATGCCAATTACAAGAATTCGCATTTTCTGATGCGCCAGGCGATCTTCGTCGTGGTGGCCTTGATCGCCAGTGCTTTGGTATTTCGCGTCCCGATTGCGACCTGGCAAAAATATGCGCCCTATTTATTTGTTGCAACCCTGGTGTTGCTAGTGGCTGTGTTGATACCGGGCCTGGGCAAGGGCGTCAATGGTGCCAAGCGATGGTTGTCTTTCAAGGTGTTGAATTTGCAGCCATCCGAATTGATGAAGTTGTTCATGGTCTTGTATGCGGCTGACTATACCGTGCGCAAACAGGAATACATGCACAAACTGACCAAGGGTTTTGTGCCCATGCTGGCGGCGGTTGGTATCGTGGGTTTGCTGTTATTGCTGGAACCTGACCTGGGCGCTTTTGGTGTCATCGTTTGTATCGCCATGGGCATCCTGTTTTTGGGTGGCATCAATGGCGTCTGGTTTGGCGGCATTGCAGCAACCCTGATTGGTATCTTTACTTCAGTGATTTTGCTGTCGCCCTGGCGGCGTGAGCGTATTTTTGCCTACCTTAGCCCGTTTGAAGAAGATCATGCACTGGGTAAGGCGTACCAGCTGACGCACTCATTGATCGCCTTTGGTCGTGGTGAGTTATTTGGTGTGGGGCTGGGTGCCAGCGTACAAAAACTGCATTATCTGCCAGAAGCACACACAGATTTTTTGCTGGCTGTCATCGGAGAAGAGCTGGGCTTCGTTGGTGTCATGGTGGTTGTGCTTTTATTTTACTGGTTGCTGAAACGCGCTTTTGAAATTGGCAGGCAAGCGATAGCGCTGGATCAAACCTTTGCTGGTTTGCTGGCCAAGGGCATAGGTATCTGGATAGGTGTGCAGGCGTTTATTAATATGGGGGTTAACCTGGGCTTGTTGCCAACCAAGGGTTTGACCCTGCCTTTGATGAGTTACGGTGGTTCTGGTGTCATGATTAATTGTGTGGGTCTGGCGATATTGTTGCGTGTCGATTATGAAAACCGCGTATTGATGCGTGGAGGCCGCGCATGAGCCGATCCGTTCAAAAAATGCCCAAGAAATTGCTGATCATGGCAGCGGGTACCGGTGGGCACATCTTCCCTGGCCTGGCGATAGCAGACATCATGCGCGAACGCGGCTGGCAAGTCAGCTGGTTGGGTACGCAGATAGGCATGGAAGGGCAGATCGTCCCCAAGCACAATATCGCCATGGACAATATTGATTTCTCTGGCTTGCGTGGCAAGGGTTTATCGCATACGGTCAGCGGGGCTTTCAAGCTGCTCAAGAGTTTCTTTAGCTGTTTCAGCATCATCGGTCGCCGCCAGCCAGATGTGGTCCTGGGCATGGGTGGTTATGTGACTGTGCCTGGCGGCATCATGGCTGCCTTGCGTGGCAAGCCGGTAGTCCTGATGAATGCTGACGCTGCTTTGCTGTTGTCGAACAAAGCCTTGCGTCCTTTCGCCAGTAAATTATTGTTTGGCCTGCCATCGGCAACGGTGACTGCGGATAAGAAAACTACTGTCATCGGCAATCCTATACGCAAAGAAATTTGCGAATTGCCTGCGCCAGCAACACGTTATGCAAGTCGCATTGGCCCTTTGCGCATACTGGTGGTGGGTGGCAGCCTGGGTGCCAAAGTATTGAATGATGCAGTACCTCAGGCGGTGGCCTTGTTGCCAGAAACCCAGCGCCCTGTGATTACACATCAGTCTGGCAAGCAACATATAGAAGCCTTGCGCCAGAGTTATGCGCAGGCCGGTGTGCAGGCAGAAGTGCTGGATTTTATTGACGACATGCCACGTCGCTATGCAGAGGCTGATCTGGTGATTTGCCGCGCCGGTGCGATTACTGTGTCTGAACTGACTGCTGCCGGTGTGGCCAGCATACTCGTGCCTTTCATGGCGTCGAGTACTTCACACCAAAAAGAAAACGCCATCTGGATGGCAGGGCAAACAGCCGCCATCCATTTGCCACAAACTGAATTAAGCCCAGCCTTGCTGGCAGAGAAATTAAAAGTACTGGACAGAGCGCAATGCCTGGCGATGGCTGAAACAGCCTACGCCCTGGGGCAGCGCGAAGCCAGTGCGAACATCGCCCATATTCTGGAAACATTAGCATGAAACACAAAGTCAAACACATCCATTTCGTAGGCATAGGTGGCTCAGGCATGAGCGGCATTGCCGAAGTCTTGCTGAACCTGGGTTATACCATTTCAGGTTCAGACCTGGGCAGTAATGCTGCCTCAAAACGCCTGGCGCAACTGGGTGCCAATGTCATGCTGGGTCATGCGGCAGAAAATATTGCGGGCGCAGACGCGGTCGTGACGTCGACTGCAGTCAAGGGTGATAACCCTGAAGTCATCGCTGCCCGCGCCAAACATATTCCCATCGTGCCACGCGCAATGATGCTGGCCGAACTCATGCGTTTGAAAAGTGGCATCGCGATTGCCGGTACCCATGGCAAAACAACGACGACCAGCCTGGTTGCCAGCGTCCTGGCACAAGGTGGTCTCGATCCGACTTTCGTTATTGGCGGTTTGCTCAATAGTGCTGGTGCCAATGCCAAACTGGGTAGCGGCGATTTCATCGTGGCAGAAGCCGATGAGTCAGATGCTTCTTTCCTGAATCTCTTGCCAGTGATTGAAGTCATCACCAATATCGATGCTGACCATATGGAAACCTATGGCCATGACTTCGCCCGTCTGAAGCAGGCTTTCATCGAATTTACCCAACGCCTGCCTTTTTATGGCGTTGCAGTCTTGTGCCTGGACGATGCGAATGTACGTGAAATCATGCCTTTCGTGTCCAAGCCGATTGTCACTTATGGCTTTCATGCAGATGCCGATGTACGCGCCGTCGATGCCACCGCTGCGAATGGCAAGATGCATTTCACGGTAGTGCAAGATGGCTATGAGAATATGCAAGTCAGCCTGAACCAGCCTGGCATGCACAATGTACAAAACGCCTGCGCCGCGATTGCAATTGCACGTGAAGTGGGTGTCAGCGATGAGGCAACCCAAAAAGCCCTCTCCGAATTCAATGGCGTAGGCCGCCGCTTTACCCGTTATGGAGAAATTGCCCTGGCAAATGGTGGCACTTTTGCCCTGGTTGATGATTATGGTCATCACCCTGTAGAAATGGCGGCGACTTTGGCAGCAGCACGTGGTGCCTATCCAGGCCGCAGGTTGGTGCTAGCCTTCCAGCCGCACCGTTATACCCGTACCCGCGATCTGTTTGAAGATTTCGTCCGTGTAATTTCTGATGCAGATGCGGTGGTACTGGCAGAAGTGTATGCCGCAGGTGAGGCACCGATATTGGCGGCAGATGGCCGGTCCCTGTCCCGCGCATTGCGCGTCATGGGCAAGGTAGAGCCGGTATTTGTCGAAGATATTTTGGAAATGCCTGACAGTATTTTGCGGGTATTGAAAGACGGCGATGTTGTCATCGTCATGGGGGCAGGTTCCATCAATGCTGTACCGGCAAAACTGGCGCAGTCAGTGTAAATGTAGAAAACAAGTGATCAGATCATCATGAGCGAATTGAATTTGAAATCTCTGGGTAAAGTAGGCGTGCTGTTTGGCGGGCGTTCGGCTGAACGTGAAATCTCCATCATGTCCGGTACCGGCGTACTGCAAGCCTTGTTGAGCAAGGGCATTGATGCTCATGCTTTCGACACGGCAGAACGCAGTATCGCCGAACTGGCAGCGGAAAAATTTGACCGCGTCTTCATTGCCCTGCATGGCCGTTATGGTGAAGATGGCAGCCTGCAAGGTGTGCTGGAACAATTGAATATTCCTTACACCGGCAGCGGCGTCATGGCATCAGCGATTGCCATGGACAAGATTTTTACCAAGCGCATCTGGCAAACCTATGGCCTGAGCACACCGGCTTATGCCGTACTGACAGGCCAGACTGAATTGCGCCGCGTGCCAGATGAACTGGGTTTGCCACTCATCATCAAGCCGCCACATGAAGGTTCTACCATTGGTATTACCAAAGTCGTCGGTTATTCCGACATGCAGGAAGCTTATGCCCTGGCGGCCCAGTTTGATGAAGTCGTGCTGGCAGAAGAATTTGTCGAAGGTCGTGAACTGACAGTCGCGATTCTGGGTAAGGGTGAGCAGGCCTATGCCTTGCCGATTACCGAGATCGTGGCACCCGATGGTAACTACGATTACCAGAACAAGTATTTTACTGACGACACACAGTACATTTGCCCGGCAGTGCTGGAACAGGATCTGACGGATGCCATCCGCAAGATGGCTGTTGACGCCTACCGTGCACTCGATTGCGAAGGCTGGGCCAGGGTTGATGTCTTGTTGCGCAAGTCAGATAACAAGCCGTTTTTACTGGAGATTAATACTTCTCCAGGCATGACAGGACACTCGCTGGTGCCCATGGCAGCCAAGGCGGTTGGCATCAGTTATGAAGACTTGTGTGTGGAAATTTTGAAGACGGCAAGTTTGAAAATTAAATCTGAACAAAAAAAGTAAACGGTTAAGAGTAAAAAATGTGGCATGACAGCAAGCTGATGAACAATACCGCGAATGCCCTGTTTGGGCTGGTACTGTTCATCCTGGTGTTGTCCGGTGTGTGGTGGGTAATACAAAGACCGTTTTTTACTTTGCGTGTGATACGGGTCGAAGCGAGTAGTACAACCGACGGCATGGGTTTGCGGCATGTGAACTCACTCACGATCAGGAATACGGCTTTACCCAAGATCAGGGGCAATTTTTTTACCGCGAATCTGGATGCAGTACGGACAGCATTTGAAGCAGTACCATGGGTGCGTAAAGCCAGTGTGCAAAGAGAATGGCCCAATAAACTCATTGTCACTTTGGAAGAACATGTGGCGCTGGGTACCTGGGGTGAAAACGGGCAATTGATTTCTGCCAAAGGCGATGTGTTCACCGCCAACCTGGCAGAGGCAGAAGATGATGCAGATCTGGTTGCCCTGAGCGGACCAGAGGGTAGTGAAAAAGAAGTGTTGGCGCAGTATATGGAATTTAAAAACTGGTTTGCCAAGATCAGCCTGGCACCGGATGAAGTGAATTATTCCAGTCGTTATGCCTGGAGTCTGAAGTTGAATAATGGTATGCAGGTGCAATTGGGCAGAGTGCAGGATGCAACAACGCTCAAGAGCAGGGTGGATAAATTGATGACAGTTTACCCGCAACTGCTGGCCAGTTTGCAGGACAGTATTGAAAGTGTGGACATGCGTTATCCGAATGGCCTGGCGCTCAAATCGAGTCACAGTAATATCGGATCAAAAAAGCAAACAAAAGCAAGTGGAAAGACATGACAAAAGACGCTAAAAATCTGATCGTTGGTCTCGATATCGGCACCTCAAAAATTGTGGCGGTCGTGGCTGAAGTCATGCCTGACGGCAGGCATGAAGTCATCGGCCTGGGCCAGCACGAATCCAAGGGTCTGAAAAAAGGTGTAGTCGTCAATATCGAGGCGACCGTCGAATCCATACAGCGCGCATTGGAAGAAGCCGAGTTGATGGCTGACTGCAAGATACGCAATGTGTACACGGGTATTGCTGGCAGCCATATCCGCAGCTTTAATTCCAGCGGCATGGTGGCGATCAAGGATAAAGAAGTCACCGCAGCCGATGTTTCGCGTGTGATAGAAACTGCCAAGGCCGTCAATATTCCGACTGACCAGCAATTGTTGCATACCTTGCCGCAAGAATTTATCGTTGATAGCCAGGACGATGTGCGCGAACCGATAGGCATGAGCGGCATACGTCTCGAAGTCAAAGTACATATCGTCACAGGTGCCGTGTCTGCAGTTCAGAACATCGTCAAATGTGTACGCCGTTGTGGTCTGGAAGTATCTGACCTGATCTTGCAACCGATGGCGTCGGCAGAAGCAGTGCTGACCAAGGATGAAAAAGAACTGGGTGTGGTGCTCATTGATATCGGTGGTGGCACGACTGACGTGGCAGTATTTAGCGAAGGCGCGATACGGCATACCGCAGTGATCCCGATTGCTGGTGACCAGATCACCAATGATATCGCCATGGCTTTGCGCACGCCGACCTCAGAAGCAGAAGAAATCAAGGTGCGTTTTGGTGTCGCCAAGCAGGTATTGGCTGACCCCTCAGATACGCTGGAAGTACCTGGTCTGGGTGACCGTGGCCCGCGTTCTTTATCACGCCAGGCTTTGGCTGCAGTGATAGAGCCGCGGGTAGAAGAATTGTTTGCGCTGGTGCACCAGGTGGTGCGCGAATCCGGCTATGAAGATGTGCTGTCATCCGGCATCGTCTTGACAGGCGGTTCTGCTGCCATGCCGGGCATGGTCGAGATGGCAGAAGACATCTTTTTGAAGCCGACCAGATTAGGTATGCCGGCATACAGCGGGCAGTTGGCAGATGTCGTGCGCAGCCTGCGTTACGCCACAGTTTTGGGGTTGTTGTTGGAAGCGAAGAAGCAGTATTTGCGCGGTCATCTGGTCACTCGGCAAGAAGGTTCAGCCAAAGCGGTCTGGCAACGCATGAAAGAGTGGTTTTTAGGGAATTTTTAGCTTGTATTTTGTATCTAAATTAGTGTAGTCATTTTATAATAGTTCGATATACAGTTATTAGTCGCTAGTCGTCACACCCCGGTGATGCCTAGCGACTGATAACTGCCTACCTGGAGGAGTCATGATGGAGTTCGATATGGTTGATAACGCCACACAAGGCACCGTAATCAAGGTTGTCGGCGTAGGTGGCGCAGGCGGCAATGCGGTTCAGCACATGATCAACAAAGGCGTGTCCGGCGTTGAGTTCATAGCAGCAAACACAGATGCGCAAGCACTGTTGCAGTCTAAAGCAAACAATGTGATACAGATCGGCGAAACTGGTCTGGGCGCAGGCATGAAACCGGAAGTTGGCCGCAAGCTGGCGGAAGAATCCCGTGCCCGCATCGAAGACGCATTGCGCGGCGCGCACATGGTATTTATCGCTGCCGGTATGGGCGGTGGTACAGGTACAGGTGCGGCTCCTGTAGTTGCGCAAGTCGCCAAAGAATTGGGTGCTCTGACCGTGGCGGTGGTTTCCAAACCATTTTCTTACGAAGGTCAGAAATGCATGGACATCGCCGATGAAGGTCTGGAAGCCTTGTCACAGCACGTCGATTCACTGATCATCATTCTCAACGAAAAACTCGAAGAGATTTATGAAGACGACAGTATGATCGAATGGCTGCAACATGCAGATGATGTCCTGAACAATGCCGTCGCCGGTATTGCCGAGATCATCAATGTGCCTGGCCATATCAACGTCGACTTCAATGACGTGAAAACGATCATGGGCGAACAAGGCAAGGCCATGATGGGTACGGCAACTGCTTCTGGTGTTGACCGCGCACGCATCGCCGCTGAACAGGCAGTTGCATCCCCACTGCTGGACGGTATCGATTTGTCCGGTGCTCGTGGCGTGTTGGTGAATGTCACAGCCAGCCGTGGCCTGAAAGGTAAAGAGATCAAGGAAGTCATGTCTACAGTGCGCGCTTTTGCTGCACCGGATGCATCGATTGCCCAGGGTATCGCTTACGACGACAACATGGGTGACGATATCCGTGTAACGGTAGTCGCAACTGGCCTTGGCCGTGGCAAGAAAAATATTCAGCTGGTGCAAACACCTATGCTGCGTACCGGTACTCACAATGAAACAGTGATGGCCAGCCCTGTCATGACATCTGCCACCATCAGCACTGGTGCTGCAACTGGTTCAGCAGGCTTTGATGGCTTGAGCAAACCTGCTGTATGGCGTCGTGAATCTGCGTCAGAAACAGTACGTGCCCTGGAAAAAAATGGCATGGAAACCTACGATATCCCAGCCTTCCTGCGCAAACAGGCTGACTGATTTATCTGGTTTTTCTGCAGAACGCCAGCTTCGAAAGATGCTGGCGTTTTTTATTTGGCGATCGAAATGGTGGGCCAAAAAGCTCACCACAGAGACACAGAGACACGGAGAAAGGCAGGAGAAACCGAAAGCCCTTTTTCCTGCTACGTCATAAAAAGAGTGGAAGCTTTGCTGATATATGTTTCCCCTAGCTTTCACATTCGCATGAATTCAATTTTACTTTCTCTCTCTTTTTCTTCCTCTGTGGTGTAGCAGGGAATTAGTGCGGCCCGCGTAGGGCGGCATGCCGCGCGCCTACGTAACGAAGTCTGCTTGCAAGCAGACTTTCCTCCTCTGTGACTCTGTGGTGAGAGGTCTTGAGTTAACTTCTGCAAGAAAATTCTAGCTCAGGCATACTTGCGTCCTTCACTGTCGGTGTTGATATGGCTCAAACTCTCTGCTTTTTATGCGGGAGCGGCATACAGCAAGGCTTTGAATATCCGAATACTTATCTAGGGAGCATAAAATGACAATCAAGATTGGCGATACCCTGCCTGAAGGCAGCCTGGCAGAATTTATTGAAGTGGAATCAGAAGGATGTTCACTCGGACCAAATACGTTCAAGGTCGCAGACCTGACCAAAGGTAAAACCATTGCGATTTTTGGCCTGCCTGGCGCGTACACGCCAACTTGCTCAGCCAAGCATGTGCCTGGCTATGTTGCACTGGCAGCGGATTTGAAAGCCAAGGGCGTTGATGAAATCTGGTGCATTTCTGTGAATGACGCATTCGTCATGGGTGCATGGGGCCGCGACCAAAAATCCACAGGCATCGTCCGCATGATGGCTGACGGCAATGCAGATTTCAGCAAGGCGCTGGGCCTGGATGCAGACTTCAGCAAATTTGGCATGGGCACACGTTCCCAGCGTTATTCCTTGCTGGCTGTTGACGGTGTCGTTAAACAATTGAATATCGAAGAAGGCGGCAAGTTTGAAGTGTCGAACGCAGAAACACTGTTGGCACAATTAGGCTAATCAGGTCTTCTGACTTGCATAAAAAATGGCGCGCAGTTTCTGAACTGGGCGCCATTTTTTTGTATACGATATTTTTATTCAAGCGACTTGCTCATGATGTGTGACTGCACACCATAACCCTGAGCGGCATAAAAATCCATGGCATTGCGGTTGAAGTCAAAGACTTCCAGCCTGATTTCTACTGCATCATGCTCGCGCGCCCAGCTAGTTGCGCCATCCATCAATAATTTCCCTATCCCCAGTTTTTGATGTGCATCAGAGACTACGATAGTGCCTATGCGGCAGACGCGACGACGGTACAAGAAGGGGATCGTGGTGTTTTCATGCCAGCTCATGGTGATAAAACCCAGGACTTGCTCTTCATCGCAGGCCAGCAACGCACAGCCGACCGGATTTTCAAATGTGCCGTGCCAGAACTGGCGGTCAAGTTCACGATTCGGTTTTTGTACAAAAATACCGGGGGCAGCAGCATGGTGCTGGGCATTGATCTGATCAGCGAGATCGCACATGGCGTCCAGATCAGTGACCGTTGCACGGCGAATTTGAATTGTTGTTTTTGTATTCATTTTTAATTTGTGAAACGGCTAATTTTCCTCACTCTCGCATGGGGAATTGCCTGAAACGCTATAATAGCGCGATGTTAAAGCAAAGAACCATCAAACAAGTAGTGAAAACCGTTGGCGTCGGCCTGCATTCTGGCACCAAGGTTGAACTCGTCATGCGCCCCGCACCAGCAGATACCGGCATTATCTTCACACGTACTGACTTGAACCCTCCCGTGGTCTTGCCTGCCCAGGCGCTGGCAGTCGGGGATACCCGCATGGCATCGACCTTATCGAATGAGCATGGCAAGGTGTCAACGGTCGAACATTTGTTGTCTGCCTGCGCAGGCCTGGGTATCGATAATCTGTACATTGATGTCAGTGCAGAAGAAATCCCCATCATGGATGGCTCTGCTTCATCTTTCGTCTATTTATTGCAGCAGGCTGGCATGCAGGAGCAAGACGCGGCCAAGAAATTTATCCGTGTCTTGAAGCCGGTAGAAATCCGCGAAGGTACGGGCAAATCTGAAAAGTGGGCGAGGCTGGAACCTTACAATGGTTTCAAGCTGCATTTCTTTATTGAGTTCAATCATCCGGCAGTCGATGGTACGGTGCAAACTGCAGAAGTTGATTTTGCCAGCGCCACCTTTGTGCAAGATGTGGCCAGGGCGCGTACTTTCGGTTTCATGCAGGATGTGGAAATGCTCAGGGGCATAGGCCTGGCACGTGGCGGCTCCATGGAAAATGCCATCGTCATGGATGAATACCGCATCCTGAATTCAGATGGCCTGCGTTTTGATGATGAATTTGTGCGCCACAAAATCCTGGATGCGATTGGTGATTTATACCTGATCGGCCATCCTTTCCTCGCCAGTTACACTGCCCACAAGTCTGGTCACGGCTTGAATAACCAGTTATTGCGCGCTTTATTGGCCCAGCCCGATGCCTATGAAATCGTCAGTTTTGACGATCTGGACATGGCACCACCAACTTATGCCACGCAAGTGGACAGGGAGTGGGCGCTTGCTTAAGGCCCTGGCTTCGGCGCGTTTGTGGTCTGCCAGGGTCAGCTTTCAGAGCGGTGGCGCTGTATCAAACGCCCCAGTGCGGCACGTAAATCTGCATTCTGTGGCGTGTCTTCCAGCGCATGTTCCAACTGCCCAAAAGCCTGCAAAGCCTTGCCTGAAAAAGCTATTTGCTTTACGGCAACAGGTTTCTCCACGACACGCCTGACTTGTACTTTAATCCGGATTGCGTTAATCTGCCATCCCCGTTCTTGCAAAAATGCTTGCAGTTTCGGGCATTGCTGTTTCAATTTGGTCGCCAGTGCGGCATTCGGCGCGGAAAGCGTCAACTGTCCCTCCGTTACTTGCATAACCTCACAAGTGGCAAATATCGGCGGCAGTATGGACCCACAGTCTTTTTGCAGCTTCAAATTGCGCTGCACTGTGGGTAGCAGTTGGGAGATTCTCTCATTACTGCGCAAAAAGTCACCGGCTTCGCTGGCACCAGGCACTTTGCGACCGCGTTTAATGTTAATCGGATAGGTAGGGCGTGAGAATGTTGACATGCGCATTACCTTACCACAAACAGGACAGGCCAGCTCTCACAAGGAGCGACATGCCTTCCATCGTTTTCAGAGGAGCATATTGATGCAAATCATTTTGATGCACTCCCGTTTTACCCAGGCAAAGTCTGTGACTTTGTCTTCTCGCCATGTAATCCTTGCTTTATTTGCATTTTTGCTCGTTACTACTTTCTGTGCTGCTCTGATGGCCGCCCTGACCTTGAAGTTGGCCAGCGCCGACCTTCCGGTTTTGCGTGACCTGGTACCGGTAGCCACCAGTGACAATGGCAATGTAGGTAATAAAGATAAATACATGAAAGAAAACCTGGCTGCCATGGCCGTTAAACTAGGCGAAATGCAGGCACAACTGATACGTCTGGACGCACTTGGTGAAAGGGTGCAGGGTCTGGCCGGTGTCAAGCCAGAAGAATTTAATTTCAAGGAAATGCCAGGCCGTGGTGGCCCTGAGGTATCTACCCAGCCAGCGCAGGAATTGAATCTGGCTGAGTTCCAGGCAGCTCTTGCTGCCATGTCCGAGGACATAGAACACCGATCAGATTATATGAATGTGGTGGAAACCAAGCTCATGGGCTTCAAGGTGCAATCCAAGCTCTTGCCTACTATCCAGCCGGTTAACGTTGCTTATAATGCATCTGGCTTTGGCTGGCGACTAGACCCATTTTCGGGCCGCAGTGCTTTTCATGAAGGCATCGATTTCTCCAGCCCCAGCGGTACGCCCATCGTCGCGGCAGCTGGTGGTGTGGTGGTGGCGGCAGAATACCATCCGCAATTTGGCAACATGGTGGAAATTGATCATGGTGGTGAAATCATGACCCGTTATGCTCATTCCTCCAAAATCTACGTCAAGCTCGGCGATATTGTGAAGCGTGGCCAGCATATTGCTGACATTGGTTCCACAGGCCGGTCCACCGGTTCGCATTTGCACTTTGAAGTGCATGTCAAAGGCGTGCCGCAAAATCCCCATAAATTCTTGTCTGCAGGGGCTAATCAAGCCAATCTTGCCGCCGTGAACCAGAAATGACTTGAGATTGCCGATTCAGTCACCAACTGCTAGCGCATGTCTGGGAATTGTTTGCCAGGAGCTCGCCTGGTAATTGCTAAAAAATCTATTTTCTTGCTTAGTTAGCAGGAGAATTGCGCAATTACTGGTTAATTGAGTGTCACATGGTAAAATCACAGGTTATCCTAATGTTGTTGTCAAATTAAGCACTATTTCAACAATTTTTTTAAGAATTTAACTTTCCGTTCATAGCATGTCATTCCTGACCAAGATATTCGGCAGCCGCAATCAGCGGCTTTTGAAGCAATACCAAAAGACGGTGCGTGAAATCAACGCATTGGAACCCAAGCTGGAAGCCTTGTCGGACGAGGCTTTGCAAGCCAAGACTGCGGAGTTCAAAGCACGTGTTGCGAACGGAGAGACACTTGATGCCATCCTCCCGGAAGCCTTCGCAGTCTGTCGCGAGGCTAGCAAACGCGTCTTGAAAATGCGTCACTTTGACGTGCAGATGATAGGCGGCATGGTTTTGCATTACGGCAAAATTGCTGAAATGGGCACGGGCGAGGGTAAAACCCTGATGGCGACCCTGCCAATTTACCTGAATGCCTTGTCGGGCAAAGGCGTGCATGTTGTTACCGTCAATGATTACCTGGCGCAGCGCGATGCTGAATGGATGGGCCAATTGTATGGCTGGCTGGGTCTGACTACCGGTATCAATCTGTCGCAACTTGATCACGACGCCAAGCAGGCAGCCTACGGCTCTGACATCACTTATGGCACGAATAACGAATATGGTTTCGATTATCTGCGCGATAACATGGTCTATGAAGCCAAAGACCGCGTACAACGCAGCCTGAATTTTGCAGTCGTCGATGAAGTTGACTCGATACTTATCGATGAGGCCCGTACGCCTTTGATCATTTCCGGTCAGGCTGAAAATCACACCGAACTGTATTACAAAATCAATGAAGTGCCTAAACTGCTGACCCTGCAAATCGGTGAAGAAACACCGGATGGCAAAGGCAAGATTGAAGTGCATGGCGATTACACCAAGGATGAAAAAGCCCATCAGGTCTTGCTGACCGAAGCGGGCCATGACAAGGCAGAAAACATACTCACACAAATGGGTTTGCTGCCTGAAGGTGCTTCGTTATACGACGCTGCCAACATCACGCTGATCCACCATTTGTATGCGGCCCTGCGCGCGCATGCCCTGTACTTCAAAGATCAGCACTATGTGGTGCAAGAGGGTGAAATCGTCATCGTTGATGAATTTACTGGTCGTATGATGACAGGTCGTCGCTGGTCTGATGGCTTGCACCAGGCTGTTGAAGCCAAAGAAGGTGTGCGCATCCAGAATGAAAACCAGACACTTGCATCGATCACTTTCCAGAATTATTTCCGTATGTATGCCAAGCTGTCAGGCATGACAGGTACGGCAGATACAGAAGCCTATGAATTCCAGGAAATCTACGGACTGGAAACCGTGGTCATTCCACCTAACCGTCCTTCCCAGCGCAAGGACAGACAAGATCAGGTCTACAAGTCTGCGCAAGAAAAATACAATGCCATGCTGGTTGATATCCAGGATTGCTACGAGCGTGGCCAGCCGGTGCTGGTGGGTACGACTTCGATTGAAAATTCTGAGCTCTTGTCCGACATACTGACCAAAGCCAGTTTGCCGCACAATGTCCTGAACGCCAAACAGCATGCCCGCGAAGCAGAAATCATCGCACAGGCCGGTCGTCCAAAAGCCATCACCATCGCTACCAATATGGCGGGCCGTGGTACGGATATCGTTCTGGGTGGTAACGTCGCCAAGCAAGTGCAAATGATAGAAGCCAATGACGCTTTGTCTGATGCAGACAAGCAGGCGCAATCGCAAAAACTGCGCGACGAATGGCAATCCCTGCATGAGACGGTTGTCAATGCTGGCGGCTTGCACATCGTCGGTACTGAGCGTCATGAATCCCGCCGCGTTGATAATCAATTGCGCGGTCGTTCTGGTCGTCAGGGTGATCCGGGTTCTTCCCGTTTCTATCTGTCACTCGACGATACTTTGCTGCGTATTTTTGCCGGTGACCGGGTCCGTGCCATCATGGACAGGCTGAAAATGCCTGAAGGTGAGCCTATCGAAGCAGGCATCGTTTCCCGCTCCATAGAATCAGCACAACGCAAGGTCGAAGCACGTAACTTTGATATTCGTAAGCAATTGCTGGAATACGATGACGTCGCCAATGACCAGCGTAAAGTGATTTACCAGCAACGTAATGAATTGCTGGAAGCGCAGGACATGGCAGAACTGATTTCTTCGCTGCGTCATGGCATGTTCGAAGACATCGTACGTGAATATGTACCGGCAGAATCAGTCGAAGAGCAGTGGAATATCCCTGGTCTTGAAGCTGTCTTGCGCGATGAGTGGGCTCTGGATTTGCCGCTGACGCAAATTCTGAAAGATGATGCCAATATCACGGATGAAGACATTCTTGAGCGTGTGCAAAAAGCCGCCAATGAAGTGTATGACGCCAAGATTGCTATCGTCGGCAAAGAATCTTTTGCCGGCTTCGAGCGCAATGTCATGCTGCAAAGCATAGATACCCATTGGCGCGAACATCTGGCTGCGCTGGATCATTTGCGTCAGGGTATACATCTGCGCGGTTATGCGCAGAAAAATCCTAAGCAGGAATACAAGCGCGAAGCGTTTGAACTGTTTGGTCAGATGCTGGAAGCCATCAAGAATGAAGTGGTCAGGACCGTGGTCACGGTGCGCATACAATCACGTGAAGAGATTGATGCTGCAGAAGAAAGACTGGCACAGTCACAGATTGAAAACGTTCATTATCAGCACGCTGATTTTGATGCAGATGCAACGCCTGAAGAAATGCTGGCCCCGGTTGCTGATTTTGGCACGGACCAGCCAGAAATCAATTACGCCCTGAAGGTAGGCCGTAATGATCCTTGCCCTTGCGGTAGTGGCAAGAAGTTCAAGCAATGCCACGGCAGGCTGGCTTGATCAATTTGCTGGCTACTAAGTGATCATGGAAAAGGGGCGATATATTCGCCCCTTTTTTTATTGAACTACTGATTTGGCTAAAAATTAATAATCGGCTTAAGCATACTCAAGTCGTACGGATAGAGTGGTGGAAGAGCATTCGGATTTTCTTTCAATGCCATATCTGCAAATTCTTGGTCAGCTACGAAAGTTTGAGCAATCTCAAATTTTTTTACACCTACATTTTTTGCCCTATTGAAATTGTAAGGGCTCTTACTTCTAAAATTGATTGTACGCATTAGAATTGTGTAGATTGAATATCTTTCCTTTTCTAATGCTTCTGTAACCTTTGCTAAAATCTTTTCTTCGTTATTGATGATGTCAATCTCTTTTGCCAAATCAATCAAGTCTTGTTTTTTGACCTTGGAACTAAAGCCAATGTTTTTTGACTTAAGTAAGTCTTTGAGTTCAGGAACAGACATCAAATCTAATGCCATATCTGTGTTGACAACAATTTTCTTTTGAAATGCTGTTGGATGCCTACCTAGTATGGTGAACCTGTCATTCCACTTCTCATATTCAAGCCAAGCCCAATCTCTACCTTCGAAATATTTTTCGTAGACTCGGGAATGATAATCTTCCATATTCAGGAACCCACCTTCTACACCAGAAATAAAGTTTAATATTTCTTCTTTTTCGGAAGATGAAATTCCAGTGACATTGGCGAAATCCCTCTTGAATGCTTCTGCATAACAATCAAATATTTCTTTGTCGGGAGTGATTATTGGGATTGGGGTCTTTGCTTCCCTCTGCTCTTCTTTTTTAGGTTTGAAAAAATCAATAAATCCCATGGTGCCTCTCCTTAATTATCACTTAAAGAACCAAGTCTTCCTACATTCCGCCATTGGTAATAGTGTTCTTCAACCCACTTGGGCTTTCTACTACTGCCCCACCTGTTTGATATAGTAATCTACAATTAAAAAAGACCCCGTATTTTCACGCTTGGCAGATTGCGCCCCTTTTTCTATCTTATTTACCTTAATGTGCCGTGTAATTCACGCACCAGTTGCAATAGTCTGGGCCTGACTTCGTTGAGCAAAAATTCCTTGCTTAACAAGAAGGCTGGCCCACTGCAATTAATGGCTACAGTGGCCTGCCCTGCACCCGGAGAAAAGGCAAGCGCGATGGCATTCACATCGCTTTGCCATTCACCAAAGGAGCTGCAACATCCAGTCTCCCTGGCTTCATTCAGGCTGGCCTCAATGCCTGCGTACAGTTCCGGCCATAGGTCAGGTTGATTAACTTCAATCTCATCGAATACTGTCTGACGCTCTGTCGCCGACATGCTCGCCAGCAAAGCCCTGCCCATTGCTGTACTGGCCAATGGTATGCGCGAGCCTACATCCAGGCTCAGAGTAAGGGCATTCTGGCTACGGCAATTTTCTATGTAAATCATGCTGAGGCGGTCACGCATACCCAGCGACACCATGCCCTTGGAAAAGTCAGCCAGTTCCTGCATCAAAGGACGCGCCAGTTGACGCACGTCCAGCCTGGCGATCATGGCGCTGCCGAGTGCCAGGGTGGCTGATCCAAGACGGTACTGCCCCTGGCTGGCAATGTAATGCAGGTAACCCAGTTTGGTCAGGGTATAGGTCAGGCGTGAAACCGTGGATTTTGGGAGCTGGCAGCGTAAGGCGATTTCCTGATTGCCCAGTGCTTTATCGCCTGGGCGAAAACAGGCTAAAACCTCCAGTCCGCGCGCCAGCGCAGTCACAAAATGGCGGTCTTCCTTGATGTTAGTAGTCTCTTTGCTATTCATAAAATCACTAAAATCCTCAGCTTGACGCCGGTATGAGCACGGCCTAAAGTAAATAAAATGATGTAAATTGGAATTTAATTCTGCAATGCAGAATAGCATAATACTTCTGTACCAACCAAGGATGCTTATGGACTTGAACTTCAATGCTGCTGAACTGAGCTTTCGTAAGGAAGTCGCAGAATTCTTGCAACAATCACTGCCTCAGGAGATCAGCCATAAAGTCCATCACGGCATACCTCTGGGAAAAACCGACTATCAGCGCTGGCAAAAAATCCTGCATGCCCATGGCTGGGGCGGCAGTTCCTGGCCGGTAAAATTCGGTGGTACCGGCTGGTCTGCCGTGCAGCGTTATATTTTTGAAGAAGAATGCGCGGCTGCAGGTGCGCCACGTTTACCGCCTTTCGGCATCAAGATGGTCGCACCCGTCTTGATGGAATTTGGCTCGCCTGAACAACAGCAAAGATTCCTGCCCAGGATACTGGCGGCAGAAGAATGGTGGTGCCAGGGTTATTCCGAACCAGGTTCCGGTTCTGACCTGGCATCCGTCAAAGCGACAGCTGATCTGATACAAGATGGCGAGGGCGAATACTATCTCGTGAACGGCCAAAAGACCTGGACCACACTGGCGCATTATGCAGACTGGATATTTTGCCTGGTACGCACAGACCGTGCAGCCAAGGCTCAGCGTGGTATTTCATTTTTACTCATAGACATGAAGTCACCTGGCGTCACTGTCAGGCCCATCATCACCATGGATGGTGCGCATGAAGTCAATGAAGTCTGGTTTGACGATGTCAAAGTACCTGTCGCCAACCTGGTTGGTGAAGAAAACAGGGGCTGGACTTATGCCAAGTTCTTGTTGGGGCACGAGCGCACCAATATTGCCGGCATAGGCATAGCCAAGCGTGAGTTGGCCAGGTTAAAAAGGGTGGCAGCGCGTGAATTCAAGAATGGCAAACCGCTCATGGAAGATACAGCCTGTGCCATGCGGCTGGCACAGGTAGAGATCGATTTGATGGCGCTGGAAATGACCAATCTGCGCGTCTTGTCAGCAGAAGAGCAAAGCCATGCGCCAGGGCCGGAAGCATCGATATTGAAGATCAAGGGCACAGAAATACAGCAGGCAATCACTGAATTGCTGGTGCAGGCAGTAGGTGAGCAGGCTTTGCCCCTGCGTGATCGCCAGGACACAAACGAGCTAGCCAGCCCGCTCGCCATCAATTACCTGAATATGCGGAAATTATCCATCTATGGTGGCTCAAATGAAATACAAAAAAATATCATTGCACAAATGATCATGGGACTGTGAGGGCGATATGTGGAGGGTATAGCCACTTTTCATGAAATTTCCTCAGCGCAAACATGCTTCGCAGTGCAACAAAATGCCCTACAATGTCGGCTTGATTTCAACGCAAGGAAAAACCATGGCCGTTAATTCCCCCATCCCTGTGGCTGCAGATTTGAAACCGGTAGCCGGCATACGCCTGGGTTATGCCGAGGCTGGCATACGCAAGCCCAACCGCAAAGACGTACTGGTCATGGAACTGGCCCCTACGGCAACCGTCTCAGGGGTATTTACGACCAACCGCTTTTGCGCGGCACCCGTCCAGGTCTGCAAAGCCCATCTGGAAGGCCTGCACATGGCATCCAGCCCTATCCGCGCCCTGGTGGTAAACACCGGTAATGCAAATGCCGGTACCGGTGATGCTGGCCTTGCAGCCGCGAATGCAACTTGTGCTGCCCTGGCAGAATTGCTGGGTTGCGAAGCCTCCCAGATACTGCCATTTTCTACTGGCGTGATCCTGGAACAATTGCCGGTTGACAGGCTGGTAGCCGGTTTGCCAGCAGCCATAGCAAACCTGACAGCCGATAACTGGTTCAATGCCGCTACCGCCATCATGACTACCGATACCCAGCCCAAGGCGGCATCGGCGACGGTGGAAATCAACGGCAAAACCGTGACCATGACAGGCATCAGCAAAGGCGCGGGCATGATCAAGCCAAATATGGCGACCATGCTTGGTTATCTGGCGATTGATGCCAAGGTTGCGCAAAATGTGCTTGATCATATGGTCAAGCAGGCGGCTGACAAGTCTTTCAATTGCATCACGATAGATGGTGACACTTCCACCAATGATTCCTTCATGCTCATCGCCACAGGCGCGGGTGAAGTCGAAGTCAATGATGTCGAGACACCAGAATATGCCGCGCTGGCAGAAGCCGTGACTGCGCTGTCGCAAAAACTCGCCCACATGATTATCCGTGATGGCGAAGGCGCGACCAAGTTCATGACGATTGCTGTGGAAGAGGGCCGTGATGTAGAAGAATGTCGCAAGATCGCTTACTCGATTGCTCATTCCCCACTGGTGAAAACCGCTTTCTTTGCCTCTGACCCTAACCTGGGTCGCATCCTGGCAGCCATCGGTTATGCCGGTGTGAATGACCTGGATGTGGGCAAGCTGAACCTGTATCTGGATGATGTCTGGGTCGCTAAAAACGGTGGCCGTAATCCGGATTACCGTGAAGAAGATGGACAGCGCATCATGAAGCAAAGCGAAATCACGATACGCGTCAAACTGGCGCGTGGTGACGCGGCAGCGACAGTCTGGACTTGCGACCTGTCACATGACTATGTCTCCATCAACGCCGACTACCGCTCCTGATCTGGATAGACAATGACGCAGCTTGATCAATTTTTGATGCGTGCCGAGCATTTGCTGAGCAGGCTGGAAAACATATTGCCAGCCAGCACACCTGCGCCTGACTGGAACCTGGGTTTTGCCTATCGTTGGCGTGTGCGAGGTGGGCGTGGCGGTCAGGGTTATTTGCAAGTCGTGCGCCATGCCTCGACTATTGCGATGGATGACTTGCGCAATGTCGCCGCACAAAAAGCCCAGATAGAACAAAACACCAGGCAATTTGTCCATGGCAAACCAGCCAACAACGTCTTGTTGACTGGTGCGCGTGGCACAGGTAAATCATCGCTGATCAAGGCTTGCCTGAATCAGTTTTCCGGCCAGGGTTTGCGCCTGATAGAAGTCGATAAAGCTGACCTGGCGGATTTGCCGGATATCGTTGACCTGATCGCCGAACGTCCCGAGCGTTTTATTGTCTTTTGTGACGATCTTTCTTTTGAGGAAGGCGAGGCTGGTTACAAGGCTTTGAAGGTGGCGCTGGATGGCAGTATTTCTGCCCAGTCTGATAATGTGCTGATCTACGCGACTTCAAACCGTCGTCATCTCTTGCCTGAAAAAATGTCAGACAATGCCAGCTATAAATATAGCGATGATGGTGACCTTCATCCGGGTGAAACGGTAGAAGAAAAAATCTCCTTGTCTGAACGCTTTGGTCTCTGGGTTTCTTTCTATCCTTTCAAGCAGGATGATTACCTCGATATCGTCGCCTACTGGCTGGGTAGTATGGGTTGTAGTGCTGCGCAGGTGGGAGAAGCACGTGGCGATGCCCTGCGCTGGGCGTTGCAACGCGGTTCGCGTTCTGGCCGCGTGGCCTGGCAATTTGCCCGCGACTACGCTGGCAAACTGGCGGAGTCCTGAGATGAGCGCAAAACCTGTTGATGTCGCCGTCGGCATCCTGATGAAAGCCAATGGCGATGTCTTGCTGGGGCAGCGTCCGGCTGGCAAACCTTACGAGGGTTATTGGGAATTTCCAGGTGGCAAAGTTGAGCCTGATGAATCCATACTAGATGCACTCAAGCGCGAATTTCTCGAAGAACTGGGCATAGCGGTGCTGACTGCCGAACCCTGGTGCGGCGTTGAACACATCTACCCGCACGCTCATGTCAGGCTGCATTTCTATATCAGCCGTGAATGGCAGGGTGAGCCGCAAAGCCTGGAAGGGCAAGCTTTTGCCTGGCAGGGCAGTGTGGGCCTCACGCCTTTATTGCCAGCCACCATACCATTGCTGGAATGGCTGGACTTGCTGCGCAAGGACGAGGCAAGCCTGGCTGCTGTCGCTTAAGCTGCTTAAATCCTGTAGCCAGTGCCCTGGCTTGTTTATCCCACTTATCTCCCGCCACCTTGAAGAATATCAGAGCAAACATTAACTTGTTGGCTCTGTCCCTTTTTCAATTCCATTTTCTTTCGTTTTATTGCCGCCTATCTATACTTGGTATTAAGCGCTTTGTCCGTCTTGTCATCAAACTGTCTTTTTATGACAATCAATCCGTAGTATCACTTATTGTCGGATACTTTTTGGGCTGAGATTATCTGTGCTTTATTTTAATAGCGAGTCGTATTTAAAACGATACAGTGTATTTAAAATAGTACAGTGTGCAGTTTTTAGTACGCAATAGAGTGTGTTCTCTAGCGCGCCAAGTAGAGGAAAAGCAGTAACTGTATTAAATTCAATACAGAATTTTGGATGATTCCAAAATAAATTTTCTAAGCCCTTGAATTTTATCAATAAAATTTTGTGGCACGACGATTGCTATGACTAGTCGCAGTTTCCTTATATGCGATGGAGTGGTGAAATATGAAGCAAGTTGCTGGAATAGCAGGTGCAGTACTTCGTATTGACTTACAGGCAATACGTTATAACTATCGTCTGTTGCGCGGTTTATTGGGCATGGCGAAATGTGGTGCCGCAGTCAAGGCTGATGCTTATGGTGTGGGTGCGGTGCAAGTCGTGCAGGCGCTGTATGCAGAAGATTGCCGGGATTTTTTTGTCGCCCATTTGCAAGAGGCGATCATTATTCGTGAACATTTGCCTGCAGATGCAGCCATCTATGTCATGCATGGCTCACCAGTTGGGCATGAGGCGGAATTATTGGAATATAACTGCACACCAGTATTGAACAGCCTGCCACAAATGCTGGCCTGGCGTGCATTGGCGCAAAAAGAACAGCGCCGCCTGCCAGCCATCGTGCAAGTCGATACCGGCATGGCCAGAATGGGTCTGTCCGCAACCGAGGTGCAGCAATGGCAGGCAGATGCCAGCCTGAACGATGGCATAGACCTGCAGTACATCATGAGCCATCTGGTCAGTGCCGAAGACCAGGCCAATCCGGTCAATCAACAGCAACTGCAGCGCTTCAATGCATTGCGCGCCCAAATCCCGGCTTGCCAGGGTTTGCCAGCCAGTCTGGCCAATTCTTCCGGCATTTTCCTGGGCAAAGACTTTCATTTCGACATGGCCCGTCCTGGTGCTGCCTTATATGGCGTTGCCCCAGTAGCCGGGCAAGCCAACCCCCTGCGTGCCGTCGCTCATCTGCAAGGCCGCATCATACAAACCCGTGAAATTCCGGCTGACACTGGTGTCGGCTATGGCTCGACCTGGCGCAGCAGCCAGAGCACCCGCATAGCCACCGTTGGTGTCGGCTATGCCGATGGCTGGATGCGCAGTCTCAGTAATCGTGGCATCGCCCATATTGCCGGTCAGGCCGTGCCCATGGTGGGAAATGTATCGATGGACACGATTACCCTGGATGTTACTGCCGTCGCCGCAGAACATCTGCAACCCGGTTCCATGGTGGACCTGATCTCTGCTGACAATACAGTAGATCAGGTGGCAGCACGCGCCAACACCATAGGCTATGAAATCCTGACCAGTCTGGGAGGTCGCTATGAGCGTACTTATAGCAATTAAGCCTCCGCATGTACGGCTGCCTGCTTGAGCAAGTAGCCAGAACAAACAAAGAACACAACAGACAAGCAGATTAATCCAGCAATGAGCCAGCAGTGAGCCGGGAGAAATAAAATGAAAATAGTTATATTGGGTGCAGGTGTTATCGGTACAGCGTCAGCGTATTACCTCGCTAAAGCAGGACATGAAGTTACCGTTATTGAACGTCAGCCAGCGGCAGGCCTGGAAACCAGTTATGCCAATGCCGGTGAAGTTTCTCCAGGTTATTCAGCACCATGGGCAGGTCCCGGTGTGCCGATGAAGGCCATCAAATGGCTGATGATGCAGCATAGCCCGCTGGCAATTCGTCCCAGCTTTGACCCAAGCATGTGGCGCTGGGTCACGCAGATGCTGATGAACTGCACCAGCAAGCGCTATGAAATCAATAAAGGCCGTATGTTGCGCATGGCTGAATACAGCCGCGATGTCTTGCAACAATTGCGCAGCGATACCGGTATCAGTTATGACGAACGTACCCAGGGTACCTTGCAGTTGTTCCGCAACCAGCAACAACTCGATGGCGCAGAAGCCGATATCGCCATCCTCAAGCGTTACGATGTGCCCTATGAAAAACTGGATAAGGCCGGTTGCCTGAAAGTGGAACCTGCACTGATCAACGTGCAAGATAAATTTGTCGGTGCCTTGCGCCTGCCGGGTGATGAAACTGGCGACTGCTTCAAGTTCACCCAAAGCCTGTCCAAATTCGCGCAAGAGCTGGGTGTCCAGTTCAAATACGGCGTCAGCATACAAAGACTGGTCAAGAGCGGCGATACCATCAGTTCTGTCATCACCTCGGAAGGTGAGATCAAGGCAGACTGTTTTGTATTGGCCCTTGGCAGTTATTCCCCAATTCTCTTGAAAGAATTGGGCATCAAGATTCCTGTTTACCCTATCAAGGGCTATTCGATTACCGTCCCCATTACTGACGCACAAAAAGCGCCGGAATCGACGGTCATGGATGAGACCTATAAAGTCGCAATTACCCGTCTGGGCGGCCGTATACGTGTCGGTGGTACGGCCGAAATCACTGGCTATAACCTCGACCTGCGCGCAGACCGTCGCGCCACCCTGGAACATTCTGTAACAGATTTGTTCCCTGGTGGCGGTGACGTTAGCAAAGCCGAATTCTGGACTGGCCTGCGTCCCATGACGCCAGACGGCACCCCTGTCATTGGCCCTACCCCTTATCGCAACCTGTACCTGAACACCGGCCACGGCACACTGGGCTGGACCATGGCTTGCGGTTCTGGCCAGTTCATTGCTGACGTGGTTTCCGGCAAACGCCCTGCTATTTCTACTGAAGGTTTATTCATGGACCGTTACGGCAGCGTCAATAGTCCTATTTTTATCCACAAGGAGTTGGCATGAATCCAATTGAAGAATTACTGTCATCAACCCAGGTTTTTTCTGATGCCAACCTGAATGCGCGGTTTTATACCGCCATAGAATTATTGGCGCAAATCATGATGGTGATGCCGCGTACTGCGAACATCACCACGCTGGCGCAGGCTACAGGCAAGACCCCGCGCCTGATACGTTCGATACTGGCAGTGCTGAGCAAGGATGCTTTGGTCAGCCGTGACAGCAAGGAAAAAGACGCCTGGCACTGCCGTGACTGCAATGGCATCATCACCCTGGCAGATGTCTACCGCAGCTTCGTCAATGCCGAAGAACGCGCTGCCGCCAAGGCAATCGAAAAGTCAGTCGAGGAAGACGAGGCAGAAGTGCCACAGGAAAGACGCAATACCCGTACTTCCAGCCAGCAAAGTGTGGATCTGCTGATGATGCAAGTTAAAATGACACTCAATCGCGCAGTCTTGCAGCAACTGGAGCAATTTGATCTGGGCCGTTTGCGTGGCCTGGCGTCCAATAGCGCCTTCCGTCGCCAGCATGCACGTCCACGTGGTTATATCCCTGAGCCATATTAAACCCTTATTAAACTGTATTAATCAGGATTTCATCGTTTCATCAAACTAGCAACGCATGCGCATCAATATCCAGTTCAAGGACAGAGTAGGTATTGCCCACGAAATACTGGCGGTATTGGCGCGTCGCGGACTCAATGTAGTAGCGGTCGAAGTCGACCCACCGAACATCTATATTGACAGTCCTGTACTACTGGAATTCATGCTGCCCTCACTGCAGGCTGATTGTCAGTCTGTACGGGGCGTCGGTGAAATCAAGGTGCTGGATGTCTTGCCCGGCATACGTCGTCGCCTGAATCTCGACACCATGATGGCCGTTATGGAAGATCCCGTGCTGGCGATTGATGCCAGCGGCCATATCGTGATTGCCAATGTGGCGGCTGCCACGGCAACCCGCATGAGTGAAGCCAGCCTGTGCCAGCGCAGCTTGAACCAGGTGCTGGATGATGCTGGCATACAGGAAGAACTGGTCAGTTGCGCTTTCCGATTGCCCAGCCGTGAAGTCAGCCTGAACGGTGAGCCTTATTTTATGGATGTGACGCCGGTATCTGAGCCTCAGGGCCTTGATATTACGCATGGACGCTCAGTAGGTGCCGTGTTGACCTTCCATGCACCCACCCGCATAGGTGGCCGCCTGCATGCTTTGCAACACTCGGAAGGCAGTGGCTTTCATTTCATTATCGGTGAATCTGAGCAAATACGTAGCCTGAAAACCAAGGCCGCGCGCGTGGCTGTAGTCGATGCCCCTTTGCTGATCACGGGCGAAACCGGTACCGGCAAGGAATTGCTGGCCCAGGCCTGCCACGGCGTCAGCGGCCGCAGCAGTGCTGCTTTCCTGGAACTGAATTGCGCAGCCTTGCCAGAAAGCCTGGCCGAGAGCGAATTATTTGGTTATATGTCGGGTGCTTTCACCGGTGCCCAGCGTGGTGGCAAGCCCGGTCTGTTTGAAATGGCTGACGGCGGTACGGTCTTTCTCGATGAGATAGGCGAGATGTCGCTGTACCTGCAGGCCAAGCTCCTGCGCTTCCTGAATGATGGCAAGTTCCGTCGCATCGGCAGCGATAAAGAGGTCAAGGTGAATGTGCGCATTATCAGCGCCACTCACAGGAACTTGCGCAAGATGGTGCAGGAAGGCAGTTTCCGTGAAGACCTGTTTTATCGCCTGAATGTCTTGCACCTGGAAATGCCGGCGCTGCGAGAGCGTCCTGACGATATCCTGCCGCTGGCCAGGCATTTCATAGAACGTGCCTGCACCCAGGCGCAAAAACCGGTGTGTCGTTTGAATTCATCGGCCTGTGCGGCCTTGGTGTCTAACCATTGGCCTGGCAATGTCAGACAATTACAGAACGTGGTGTTCCGTGCCATTACCATGTCGGATCAGCGGGTATTGGATGCAGCTGACCTCGATTGGGCTGAGGGTAGCATCACGGCAGATGTGGTGAAGAGCGATGCCACCGAGAGCTGGGAGTTGTCGGTGAATGCCTTTGAACGCAGTTTGCTGGAAAACCTGTATCCGCAATATCCGTCCAGCCGCAAGCTGGCGACCCGTCTGGCAACTTCGCATTCCATGATCGCCACCAAGCTGCGTAAATACGGTATCCCGCAAAAGCGCTAAGAACGTGCTTACGATCTTAAGCGCGAGCGGGATCAAGGCCCATGCGCTGCTCTTCACCTTGCTGACACAAGCTCGCTACAGATCGTAAACACGTTCTAAATCAGGGGCGTGGCTTATTCAGCCAGTTCTTCCGGGTCTTCAGGTAAATTTACCGCAGGGATGGTGTATTTCTCTTCGGCCCAGGCACCCAGGTCAATTTGTTTGCAGCGTTCTGAGCAAAAAGGACGCCAGCGGTTCGCCTCTTTCCATTCCACCTTGATTTTGCAAGTGGGACAATCAACAAAAGTAGCCATGTTCAGAAATTACAGAGAGTCAGGTCAAACGGAATATCGTTTTCATAGGCCTTGGGCTTCATGTCGCCATCCTGGGACATAAAACGTATCCACAACATATATTTATTCGCAGAGATTTCAGGTATGGCACCAAGTTCTTGCAGGACATTGACGCGCAATAACTGATAAACCTTGCCTTGCAGCATCTGTTGGTAACTGCCAGCCTGGGCAATGACTTTCGACGTCGAGCCAGATTCGCGCAACAGGCGCAAGACTACATTGATGGCATCAAACAGTGGGGCGATAGGGGCAAACCAGGCACTGATGTCAGCGAAGCGCTTTTCTGCCGTATTTTTTTGCCAGGCATGGTAGCTGGGCAAGTCAAATTCGCAAGCGCCGCCAGGAATAATGGTGCGGCCACGTATGCTCATCAGCCATTCATTGTCACGCACGTTCTGGCCGGTCTTGCCGGTGCTGCCAACCAGGCCGCTACTGGCGCGGTCAACATCGTCCAGTACCTTGTCGAGCATATCTGCCTGTACATTGGGATTGGATTTGAAACTGATGAGTGTGTGTCTTTGTCTTTCGAGTTCTTGCAAGAGATCGGATTTGAGGTCGGCACGACCAGCGACTTCCAACATTTCAAAAATGGTGGCAAGGGCAACGTGATGCTGCATGGGGTCAGACTGATGTAAGAAAAACGTGAATTTTTCGTATAAGTCTTCCAGCCGCAATAACGTGCGAATACGCTCGTTAAAAGGGTA
Source organism: Pseudomonadota bacterium (assembly GCA_040390835.1). Taxonomy (GTDB): domain Bacteria; phylum Pseudomonadota; class Gammaproteobacteria; order Burkholderiales; family Burkholderiaceae_D; genus Undibacterium. The sequence continues at coordinate 112,880 of JAZJXP010000044.1, read as the reverse complement.
TTCGTAAACAATCAAAATAGTTTCCCTGTCAAAATTTGGTGCTAATCAAAGCTGCACATGATTCTGAACCATACTGTGTGAAATTACAAACACCGCGTGCAGATTTCCATTATATTTTTTGTAGGAAAATGTTGCATGCACTGCGCATGTTCACTTGTTGCCCCCTGCAAAAATCAGATACTGCTTGTGCAGGCGTAAAACTTCTTCCCGTATATTTTTTAAATCACCATCATTGACAATCACATCATCTGCTGCAGCCAGTCTGTCCTGTCTGCTGGCCTGATTACGCATGATGGCTACTACCTGTTCCCTGCTTAACTGATTGCGCGACATGACGCGCCTGATCTGCGTTTCTTCATCGCAATCAACCACCAGAATACGGTCTACACGTTTTTTCCAGTTGCCAGATTCAACCAGCAGGGGGACGACGAAAATACGGTAATCACCCTTGGCTTCTGCTGCCGTGCGCTCGGTTTCTGTGCGAATCAATGGGTGCAATATGGCTTCCAGTTTCAGTTTTTGCTCAGTATCGACAAACACCAGTTGGCGTATGGCGGCCCTGTTCATGGCACCATCTGCTGCAATAAATTCGTCGCCAAATTGTGCGCGTATGGCGGGGATGGCCAGGCCACCTGGGACTGTCAACTCATGGGCGATCAAATCGGTATCGATGAGTGCCGCACCCAGTTCACCCAGCATATTGGCAATCGTGGTTTTACCACTGCCTATGCCGCCTGTCAGGCCAAGTGAAAAACCAGGTGAGAAACTACCTGTCATTACAAGGTGCTCAAATAAAAGTCGACGATTTGCCGGCCCCAGATCAGGGCAATCAAACCTGCACCAGTCAGGTAAGGGCCAAAAGGTATTTCTGATTCCCAACCAAATTTTTTCGAGACAATCTGCGCGATGCCTATGACTGAGCCAACCAGGGTTGACAACAGAATAATCACTGGCAACATACCCCAGCCCATCCAGGCACCAAAGGCTGCCAGCAATTTAAAGTCACCGTAGCCAAAACCTTCTTTGCCGCGCGTCAGTTTATATATCCAGTAAACGGACCATAGCGACAGGTATCCAATAACCGCGCCCAGTACGGCATCTTTCAAAGAGACAAAGCCACCATAGGCATTGAGCAGCAAACCCAGCCACATCAGGCCCAGTGTCAGGTCGTCCAGCAGTAATTTGTGATCGAGGTCGATAAAGGTCATGGCGATCAGAAGCCAGACGAACATCACGGCACCCATACCCACTACGCCACTACCAAAATGCCAGATCATGCCTGCAGTTAGCAGGGCTGTCAGTGCTTCTATCAGCGGATATCGTATCGAGATTTTGGCCTTGCAGCCCGTGCATTTGCCACCTATGACGAGGTAGCTGATGATGGGTATATTTTCCAGTTCAGTGATCTTGTGCCCGCAATGCGGACAGGCAGAACGGGGCAGCATCAGGTTGAACTTATCCTGATGAGGCAATTCTTCCTGACGTTGCTCGGCGACAAAATTATCGACATCACGCAAATACATTTTTGGCAGGCGATAAATCACCACATTCAAAAAACTGCCTATCAACAGTCCCAATAGCCCGAAGGCTATTGTGGACAAATAGTCATGCGGCCCGGCAAATACAAACGTCTCAATCATCCCGCAACCGAGCCCATTTTGAAGATAGGCAAGTACATGGCGACCACCAGGCCACCAATCACCACGCCGAGAATCACCATGATGATAGGTTCCATCAGGCTCGACAGTGCAGCGACTGCTTCATCGACTTCATCTTCATAAAAGTCGGCAACCTTGCCCAGCATTTGATCCAGCGCGCCTGATTCTTCACCAATCGCCACCATTTGCGTGACCATGGCGGGGAATACATTGGCGTTTTGCATGGCGACAGTCAGACTGGTACCCGTACTGACTTCGGTCTGGATTTTGATCGTCGCATCCAGGTAGACTGCATTACCGGCTGCACCACCAACAGAATCCAGCGATTCAACCAAAGGCACGCCGGCAGCAAACATGGTCGCCAGCGTGCGCGTCCAGCGGGCTATGGTTGCTTTTTTAATGACGTCACCAAAAATTGGTGCCTGCAACAGCGCTCTGTCCATGAATTGTTGCATCTTTAATGAGCGGCGCCATGTCTGCATAAAGAAGTAGATGCTGCCAAACAGACCGCCAAAGATGATGTACCAGTATTTAACGAAATTGTCCGAGATGTTCATGACGATCAGGGTCGGAGCTGGTAATTCTGCACCAAAGCTGCTGAACGCCTGTTTAAATGCCGGAACTACCCAGATCATGATCACGGCGGTGACGATGAAGGCGATACCCAAAATGGCAATAGGATAAGTCAGTGCTGACTTGATCTTGCCTTTGATGGCCATGGTTTTTTCTTTGTAGATGGCCAGACGGGTCAGCAAGTCTTCCAGAATACCGGCTTGTTCACCGGCACCCACCAGATTGCAGAACAAGGGGTCAAAGTACAGTGGAAATTTACGGAAGGCTGCGTTCAGGCTGGTCCCGGTTTCTACGTCACCACGGATATCCTGCAATAATTTGGAGACCGAGGGGTTGCTATGGCCCTTGGACACAATATCAAAAGACTGCAACAGCGGTACACCCGCCTTCATCATGGTTGCCAATTGGCGGGTAAACAAGGTGATGTCCTTGTCAGTAATCGCCTTGCCTGATGTATAGCTTTTCTTTTTTAACTTGGTAACAAGGATGCCCTGTCTGCGCAAGGTGGCATTCACGATGGCTTCACCGCCCGCACGCGTTTCGCCCCTGACGACCTTGCCGAATTTGTCCTTGCCTTCCCATGCGTACAGTTGTTCTTTGGGTTGGCCTGCTTTTGCCGATTTTGCCAGATTGGTTGCCATATTAATTTTCTCTTATTATTCGTTGGTACATCCGAGGACTTCTTCGAGGCTGGTCAGTCCCTGTCTGACTTTCATTAATCCGGATTGTCGTAGATTCCTGATACCTTCTCTTTGTGCCTGCTCTTCCAGTTCCAGGGCGCTGGCACTGGCCAAAATCAGGCGTTCCAGAGCTACGGATATGGGCATCAATTGATAGATGCCGACCCGACCCTTGTAACCGCCACCGTTGCAACGATCACAGCCCACTGGGCCATAAGGTTTCCAGGTGCCATCCAGGTCTTCATCCTTGAAGCCTGCTGCCAGTAAGACTTCATCGAGGATTTCTACTGGTTTTTTGCAGGTACACAGGCGACGTGTCAGCCTTTGTGCCGTAATCAAAATAACGGATGAAGCGATATTGAAAGGCGCCACGCCCATGTTCATCAGACGCGTCAGGGTAGCAGGTGCGTCATTGGTATGCAGGGTAGAGAACACCATGTGACCGGTTTGCGCAGCCTTGATGGCGATATCTGCAGTTTCCAGGTCGCGAATCTCACCCACCATGATGACGTCAGGATCCTGACGCAAGAAAGACTTCAGGGCCACCGCAAAAGTCAGGCCAGCTTTGTCGTTGACGTTGACCTGATTTACACCAGGCAAGTTAATCTCGGCCGGATCTTCGGCAGTCGAAATATTGATACCAGGTTTGTTAATGACGTTAAGGCAAGTGTACAAAGAAACGGTTTTACCGGAACCCGTAGGCCCGGTCACCAGCACCATGCCGTAAGGCCGCTGGATCGCATCCATCAAAATGGCTTTGTGATCCGGATCGTAACCCAGGGCGTCAATACCCATTTGCGCCTGCGAACCGTCCAGGATACGCATAACGATCTTTTCGCCAAACAAAGTAGGCAAGGTGCTCACACGAAAGTCGATGGACTTGTTGGCATTCAATTGCAACTTCATACGACCATCTTGCGGGATACGCTTTTCCGAGATGTCGAGTTTGGATATAACCTTGATACGCGAGGACAACTTGTCCTTGATGGCCAGTGGTGGCTGAGCAATCTCCCTGAGCTCACCGTCAACACGGAAGCGTATGCGGTAGAATTTTTCAAAAGGTTCAAAATGCAAATCGGATGCGCCAAGATTAATGGCATCAATCAGCATTTTTTGCAGGAATTTGACAACTGGTGCATCGTCAATTTCAGTAGCCTGTGCTTCAGCCGCCGCACCTGCACCGAGATCATCTTCCTTGAATTCCAGCTCAAATTCATCGCCGCCGATTTCATTCAGGCTTTGCTCAGAAGATTTGCCCAGTTTTTCCAGCAATTTGACCAGGGCATCGTGCTGCACGATGATAATGTCTATACCCAGACCAGTCTGGAATTTAACTTGGTCCAGGGCAGAGTTATTGGTCGGATCAGATATCGCCAGTGAGACTTTATTGCCTTTTTTTGCAATGGCGATCAGGCGCTGCGACTGCATGAGTTTTTGATCGACCAGTTTTTCCGGGATCTGTGACTCATTGATCAGTGATAAATCCAGTAAAGGATAGCCAAAGGCATCTGAGCAAAATGTTGCCAGATCGCGTGCGCTGACGGTGCCACTTTGCGTTAGCGCATCAATGAAACCGCTTTTGTCTGCCTGGGCTTTTTTGTTGACAATGTCAACTTGAGCTGGGGTCAGTAAATTGGCCTGCGTCAACGCTCTCGCCAGGCCAGAGCTTGGCATCTGGGATGCTGAATTTGGTAAGACTGCGGACATAGGATCTTTTGAGTAAAATTTGCCAATACAATCAGTTGCTTCAGGATAATGCAACTAAGCCTGTTATTTGTAAAGTCGTTCCCTAGCGCACAGGCTGGGGAATGGGCAAAAAATGCAGCGCTGCAACAACTGCATCAAGTTTTAAATCTATCTGCTATTGACGACAAAGATTTGCAGCTTCTTTACTCTGTATAGAATGTTTTCAGGCAAATTGCCACGATGAATTTACCACTCTTTTATTTCCGTGGGGCGGCGTGGATTCCGGGCAGTGATGTGACCCTGCCTGATTTTGTAACAATCTGTTAAATCCGCAAATTTTGCGATTTAATGATTCCTGCCAACCGCAAAGGCACACAGCTTGACCATTGCCTGTTTATATTGATTATCTGGCCATGCCGAGATGGCAGCCGCAGCACGGTCAGCTGCTTTCACAGCTTCACTTTGCGTATATGCCAGAGCACCGGACTGAGTGATCGCAGCCAGTATGGCATCAAATTTCGATTCATCGCCATTTTCTATGCAGGCGCGTACCAATTCACGCTCTTCTGCAGTACCGTTTTTCATCAGGTAGATCAAAGGCAGGGTAGGTTTGCCTTCACGCAAGTCATCACCGACGTTTTTACCTATGTCATCCGCATTCCCTGAATAATCAAGGACATCATCTATTAACTGAAAAGCAGTTCCCAGAGAACGGCCATATTCACCGGCAGCTTCAATTTCTGCCTGCTTGGCACCGGCGATGAGGGCCCCGATTTCTGCTGCGGCTTCAAACAGCTTGGCGGTTTTTGAACGTATTACTTGCAAATAGCGCTCTTCAGTCACGTCGGGGTCATGCATATTCAATAACTGCAAGACCTCACCCTCAGCGATGACATTCGTCGCATCCGCCAGGATTTGCATGATTTGCATGCTATTGATGGACACCATCATCTGGAAGGCACGTGAATACAAAAAGTCGCCCACCAGGACCGAAGCGGCATTGCCAAACAGGGCATTGGCGGTCTTGCGGCCACGGCGCATGGATGATTCATCCACCACATCATCATGCAGCAGGGTAGCGGTATGGATGAACTCGACAATGGCGGCCAGCTCATGGTGATGCTTGCCTTTATACTGGAAGGCATTCGCCACCAGCAAGACCAGTACCGGGCGTATGCGTTTGCCGCCAGCGCTGATGATGTATTCGGCGATCTGGTTGACCAGGGCAACTTCAGAATGCAATTTGTTGCGGATTACCTGATTCACTTCGTCCATATCGACGGCGATCAGTTCAGTGATGGGGTTTTGGTTGTTTGTGGCAGACAAGGGAGAACCTGCTTAAGAATCCGGGATGGCCGAGATTATACGATGCAGGGCAGGTATTTGCTTGAATTGCACCAGTTCTCTTGCGCTTCATCCATTTATCACTATCCAATTGCCTGTTTACCATGGGTGTGCTGAAAAAATATGCAAATAGTCTTTGACGCTTTTGGCAGGATTATGTACAATTTGGGGTTTTCCCGACTTCCCAGGTGCATTTTTGTCTGGCGGGGAGAAAATCCCTAATATTTATTTGATGAGGTTTCACATGTACGCGGTCATAAAAACCGGAGGCAAACAATACAAAGTTGTCGCTGGTGAAAAACTTAAAGTAGAACAGATACCTGCAGACATTGGCTCCGAAATCACCATTGATCAAGTGCTCGCATTGGGCGCTGGCGAGACCATTAAATTTGGTGCTCCATTGGTCGCAGGTGCTACGGTGCTGGCTAAGGTTATAGATCACGGTCGTCACGACAAAGTGCGCATTTTCAAAATGCGTCGTCGTAAGCACTATCAGAAACGTCAAGGCCATCGCCAAAACTACACTGAATTGCAAATCGTTTCTATCAACGGCTAATCTGTAGATCAGCAATCAATCTACCTGTATTTAAGGAGCTAATTAAAAATGGCACACAAAAAAGGCGGCGGCACCACGCGCAATGGTCGTGACTCAGAATCAAAACGCCTCGGCGTTAAAGTCTACGGCGGCCAGGCTATCAATGCCGGCGGTATCATCATTCGTCAACGCGGCACTCGCGTACACGCTGGTGAAAACGTTGGTATGGGCAAAGATCACACTTTGTTCGCTCTGGTTAACGGCAAAGTACAATTTGCGATCAAAGGTGCAGCACGTCACCAGTTCGCTATTGTTGTTGCAGACGCAGCAGCGGCGTAATGCTTTGAAGTAATTCAAAGCAGGGCGCAAGCCAGTATGATAAAAAGGCTCTGCCATCGGTAGGGCCTTTTTAGTTGGATCAGTCTCCATTCCAACTCATTGCGGTTTATCTTTCCGCAAGTTCACCTCTCCGTAAGAACCTGTTTGCGATCTGTAGCGAGCGCGCGTCAGCGGGGACAGGGTAACAAAAACCGCAGCGCAAAAAGCAGAATGTACTCTATAGTACATGAGCATTTTGAGCAGCACATGAGCCCCGCGTAGACTCTGATTCCGCTCGCGCTTAAGATCGAAAACAGGTTCTAAGCACACCCTGCATGGCAGTTTGGTGTTAGCCCTTTTAATTTGAAGAAATCCTGTATAAATTTATTGTTCCATCAGGTTACAAAAATTTATACAAGCTTTTTTAGGTGGTAAAAATGAAATTTATTGATGAAGCCCGTATCGAAGTAATCGCCGGCGACGGCGGCAATGGTGTGGCATCCTTTTGCCGTGAAAAATTCCGCCCATTTGGCGGTCCTGACGGTGGTGATGGTGGCCGTGGCGGCAGTATCTGGGCAGTTGCTGACCGTAATATCAACACTCTGGTTGATTATCGCTATTCCAAATTGCACAAAGCCAAAGATGGTGAAAATGGCCGCGGTGCAGACTGTTACGGCAAAGGTGCTGACGATATCCGTCTGCGCATGCCGGTTGGCACCCAGATTTGCGACAGAAATACCGATGAAGTTATCGCTGACCTGACTGAACATGGCCAGGAAGTTGAGCTGGTCAAAGGTGGCGAGGGCGGCTGGGGTAACATCCACTTCAAGACTTCGACCAACCGTGCACCACGTCAGCGCTCTGATGGTAAAGAAGGCGAACGCCGTGAATTGCGCCTGGAATTGAAAGTATTGGCCGACGTAGGCTTGCTGGGTTTGCCTAATGCCGGTAAATCCACTTTCATTACTGCAGTATCGAATGCACGCCCGAAAATCGCTGATTATCCTTTCACGACATTGCATCCTAATCTGGGTATGGTACGTGTCAGCCATGAAAAAAGCTTCGTCATCGCCGATATTCCTGGCCTGATCGAAGGTGCTGCAGATGGCGCTGGTCTGGGTATCCAATTCTTGAAACATTTGCAGCGCACAGGCTTGCTCTTGCACATTGTTGATCTGGCACCGTTTGATGAAGCTGTCGACCCGGTCAAAGAAGCCAAGGCACTTATCAAGGAATTGCGTAAATACGACGAAAGCCTGTATGAGAAGCCACGTTGGCTGGTACTCAACAAGCTCGATGTGTTGACAGAAGACGAACGCAAGAAAAAAGTCAAAGACTTCATCAAGCGTTTTGCCTGGAAAGGTCCGGTCTTTGAAATCTCTGCCCTGAATCGTGAAGGCTGTGAAGAGCTGGTGACCGAGATCTATAAATATCTGGAAGAAAAGCGTACGCATGAACAGCGTTCGCAAGAAACCACAATGAAAGAAGAAGCGCAGGGCATCTTGTCCATTGATCCGGATGATCCGCGTTTTAAAGTACTGGAAGATTAATAAAAAACCTGGTGAAAGCCAGGTTTTTTTACGTCTCGCATCAACTGCTAATCAATTGCTCATCAAGTGCCTCGTACTCGCTAAGGATTGAATGTTAATCATTTTTGATATTGAAATAATTTCTTTTTAATAATGAAAATCTTATAAAAAGTAGAATATACCTTTTAAATATGAATTAAATTTAGATTGCAACGACAGTATCCATATAAAGTATAATTTTGATTTGTTTGCCGCTTTCGTGTGGCAACGTCGCCAAATCATATCCGTATTCATTTATGCAATCTGTCATCCAGCAAGCAAAGCGTCTGATTATCAAAGTAGGGTCATCCCTGGTCACCAATGATGGCAAGGGGCTGGACAAACAGGCCATCGCCAAATGGGCTGCCCAGATCGCAGGCCTGCGTGCCATGGGCAAGGAAGTGGTGCTGGTCAGTTCTGGTGCCATCGCCGAAGGCCGGCAACGCCTGGGTTTTGAAAAACGGCCGACTGCCATCCATGAATTGCAAGCTTGTGCTGCTGTGGGTCAAATGGGTCTGGCACAAATTTATGAGAGCAGCTTTCGCGAACACCAGATAGGTACGGCACAGATTTTATTGACACATGCCGACTTGGCAGACCGTGAACGCTACCTGAATGCGCGTTCGACGCTGTTCACCTTGCTGCGCCTGGGCATCGTCCCCATCATCAATGAAAATGACACGGTGGTCACCGATGAAATCAAGTTTGGTGACAATGACACCTTGGGTGCCCTGGTTGCCAATTTGATAGAAGCCGATGCTCTGATCATCCTGACCGACCAAAAAGGTTTGTACACCGCTGACCCACGCAAAGACCCGAATGCTACCTTTGTCCATGAAGCCAGGGCAGGTGACCTGACGCTGGAAGCCATGGCCGGCGGCGCGGGCTCAAGTCTTGGTAGTGGCGGCATGCTGACCAAGATACTGGCAGCAAAGCGCGGCGCCCGTTCTGGTGCGCACACCGTTATCGCCTGGGGGCGTGAAGAGAATGTCTTGCTGCGTCTGGCGCAGGGTGAAGCCATAGGCACGCAACTGATTTCGCAAATGGCGCCAGTTGCTGCGCGCAAGCAATGGATGATGGATCATTTGCAAACCCTGGGCCAGGTCGTGCTGGATGCCGGTGCAGTACAAAAGCTGACACGCGAAGGCAAATCCTTGTTGCCTATAGGCGTGCTTGACGTACGAGGCGAATTCAGCCGCGGTGCCGTAGTCACGTGTTGTGATGAGGCCGGTACTCCGGTAGCGAGGGGGCTGATTAATTACTCAAGCGCAGATGCGCGCCGCATTAAGCGCCATGCTTCGGCTGAGATTGAGGCCATACTTGGCTTTGTTGAAGAATCTGAACTGATACACCGCGATAATCTGGTGTTGTTATAAATCAGACATAAAAATGCGCGCATGAATTTAAACAAATTCCTGCGCCCATTTTATTCCTGCATTTTGTTACAGGATTTTAGTAATACGACATCTTTTTGCCGCGCAGCTTGTCCAGCAAGACACTGGCTTTGCCTGCAATGGTTTTGCCTTCACAAAAATAGTCAGAGAACAAAGTAGCATGCTGCTTGTTGGCACCAGTGTTGATGATGGTATCCCACTGATTGCGGCGTGAGCGTGACCAGGTGCCATCAAGGCGGCCAAAGGCATATAGCTTGACTTCATATGACTGGCAGCGCAGGCCTTCGTAACTGATGTTTTTGGCGCCGCCGGAACTGGTTGCAACCAGGGTGTAGCGTATGGTGCCATCCGTTGCCACGATGAGAGACTTGGTGTCAATCGCAAAAGACTGACTGGGGCTCTTGTAGAAATTCAAGAGATTTTCAGCTTTGGGCGCTTCAGGCAATTGCAGGGCGACTTCACGCCATTCTTTATCCTCTTCCTCTTCATCTGCTGCAAAAGCCAGACTGACAGGTAGCAAGGCCAGACCTATGATAGCGATATGACGTAATTTTTTATTCAACATAAATTATTTGGATTCTTCCGGCTCGGTTTTACTGCAATCCTGATTTTTTGGTGTTTGTTGCTGATTACGCAAATAACGGCTGCGATTGGAGTTGGGATGCTCAGTGCGGTGCACATAGCGCGACAATTCCTGCAGGGCCAATTGATAGACGCCGCGCTTGAATTCAATCACTACATCCAGTGGTACCCAATAGTCATGCCAGCGCCATGCATCAAATTCAGGATGGGTGCTGGCCCGCAAATTGACATCGCAGTCGCGGCCTATCATGCGCAACAAAAACCAGATCTGTTTTTGCCCGCGATAATGCCCGCGGATTTCACGCTTGATAAAATGATCCGGCACCTCATAGCGCAGCCAGTCACGGGTACGCCCTATGACTTTGACATGCTCAGGCAGCAAGCCGGTTTCTTCTTCGAGTTCCCGGTACATTGCCTGTTCCGGTGACTCACCATATTTAATGCCACCTTGCGGGAATTGCCAGGAGTGCTCGCGCACGCGCTTTCCCCACCAGACTTCATTGTTGGCGTTTAGCAAAATTATGCCAACGTTAGGGCGGAAGCCTTCACGATCCAGCATGTTCAACCTCAAAACTTTCTGTGGCTAAACGGCTTGCTCCTGCAATAGATAGCGTAGAGAGCGTTTGTTTCGTCGCAAAATACCGCGTTTTTCGACGGACAGCCCCCTTGGAGGCGAACAAATCGCAGTTTCCTTCATCAAATGTGCAAAGAGTGGGCGCATTAGCCAGCTAATCCTTTAAAATTGAGTTGATTATAACCCTCCATTTAAAAAGAATCACTGTCATGCGTGCTACACGATTTTTTATTTCTACACAGAAAGAAGCTCCTGCCGATGCCGAGATCGTCAGCCATAAACTGATGATGCGTGCGGGCATGATTAAACGCCTCGGTTCCGGCATCTACAACTACATGCCCATGGGCTTGCGCATCATCCGCAAAGTAGAGAATATTGTTCGTGAAGAAATGAATCGCGCCGGTGCGATAGAGATGCTCATGCCCGTCGTGCAACCTGCAGAACTCTGGCAAGAAACCGGCCGCTGGGACAAAATGGGCCCGGAACTCATGCGCGTCAAAGACCGCCATGGTCGTGATTACATCATCCAGCCAACTTCTGAAGAAGCGATTACTGACGTCGTTCGTACAGAAATCCGCTCTTACCGCCAGTTGCCTGTGAATTTTTATCACATCCAGACCAAGTTCCGTGACGAACGCCGTCCACGTTTTGGTCTCATGCGTGGCCGTGAATTCACCATGAAAGATGCCTATTCCTTTGACCGTGATGTTGAAGGCATGCAAAAGTCTTATGAAGTCATGTATGACGCCTACACCCGTATCTTCCAGCGCTTTGGTCTGGAATTCCGTGCGGTAGCTGCCGACAATGGCGCTATCGGCGGTTCTGGTTCACATGAATTCCACGTCATTGCTGACACTGGTGAAGACGCACTGGTGTATTGCCCTACCTCTGATTACGCCGCCAATATGGAAGCGGCTGAGGCTTTGCCTACACAAACCAGCCGCCCAGCCGCTGCTGCTGCGCTGACCAAGGCTGCCACGCCTGGTAAAGCCAAGTGTGAAGATGTCGCGCAATTGCTGGGTATCCCGCTGGAAACCACGGTCAAGTCCATCGTGCTCGCTGTTGATGCCGAAAAAGATAGTGGCAAGGCAGCGCAAATCTGGCTGTTGCTGTTACGTGGCGACCATGAACTCAATGAAGTCAAGGCAGGCAAAATAGCTGGCATGGCCAACTACCGCTTTGCTACCGAGGCTGAAATTGTCGAGCATTTCGGCACCAAACCAGGTTACCTCGGCCCTATCGGCACACAAAAACCAGTCAATATCGTGGCGGACAGGACCGTCGCCAATATGGCCGACTTTGTCTGCGGCGCGAATGAAGCTGACTTCCATTTCACCGGTGCCAACTGGGGCCGCGATTTACCTGAGCCTGTGGTTGCCGATTTGCGTAATGTCGTTGCCGGCGATCCATCACCAGATGGCAAAGGTGTACTGGCGATACAGCGTGGTATTGAAGTTGGTCATGTATTCCAGCTCGGCACCCGCTATTCCGACGACATGAAAGCCACTTTTCTCGACGAAAACGGCAAGCCACAATTGCTGCAAATGGGTTGCTACGGCATAGGCGTCACCCGCATCCTGGGTGCAGCGATAGAACAGAATTTCGACGACAAGGGCATCATCTGGCCAACCTCGATTGCACCGTTTGAAGTCGTCATCTGCCCTATGGGAATGGACCGCAGCGAAGCTGTCAGGACTGAGGCTGAATCACTGTACGACGCCTTGCTGGCAGCTGGCATTGACGTGATACTGGATGACCGTGGCGAACGCCCTGGTGCCATGTTTGCTGACTGGGAGCTGATAGGCGTGCCGCATCGCGTCGTCATCGGTGACCGTGGTCTGAAAGAAGGCAAGCTTGAATACCTGGGCCGTCGCGATACTGAAGCCAGCAATGTGCCTGTGGCCGAGATGCTGGCCTTCATCCAGGCCAAGATGGCAGATAAATAAGCAGCAGAATGAAGTATTTTTTCTTGCGCTTTTGCGTCTGGTGCAAAGGAAGATGTAGCGGTAGTAGCAAGTTTGATCTGCAAGCTATGCAAGTTATATGGGGAAGATGGAAAAAATCCATCCTCCATCTGGCTATCTGCCTCTTGGTTTTTTCAGCATTACCGGTGCAAGCCGGTAATCAAAAAGAAGAAGCCATGGCAGATTCTGTGCGTCTTGCGCTGGCTAAAGCTGTTTCTGATTCCACCCCGCCCAAACCTACGTTTGCCACGATAGAAGAACGTATCAGATACATCAACTGGCAGGGCGAAATGGCATCGCGCCTGAAGCGCCGCATCCCTGATTTGCAGACCCGCAAGGAATTGCTGGATGCTATCTGGTATGAATCCAAGCGTGCAGGCCTGGATGTTGCCATGGTCATGGGATTGATACAGGTGGAATCCGCCTTCCGCAAATATGCAACTTCAGTGGTTGGCGCGCGCGGCTATATGCAGGTCATGCCATTCTGGTCGCGCGTGATTGGCGATGGCGATGCGAAAAAACTATTCCAGATGCAAACCAATCTGCGTTACGGTTGCTCCATTTTGCGCCTGTACATCGATATGGAAAAGGGGGATCTTTACCTGGCACTGGGTCGTTACAACGGTAGTCGTGGCCGTCCTGAATACCCTAAAGCAGTGCTGTCCAACTGGAAAAACTGGGAATTCACCAGCTGATTCATCCTCTATAAAGCGAATCTGTATTTTCCTGCTTGGTAAAATCTGCATCGCTGTTCAGGTAGCAATTGACGCTACCCCTGGTCTTGTAAAACTATGCTTTGGATAAATGACGGGTCAAGTATCATCGGGCATTCCAGAATACCCGATGATACTCAGGATTTGTCAATTCCTTGCCAGAGTAAGGCGGGCCTGAATATATCGTTCACCATATTCAGGATTAACCAAGACCGGACATGCAAGCACTCTATTACCACCAGGAATTTGGCAGTACAGACTGGCGCAAGCTATTGCGCTCACGCTGGCAATTGCTGCTTGCAGTACTGTTCGCCCATCTCTTGTTAATCATATTGTGGCCAAGCATAGTCAGGCATAAAAATGAAGTGAGTGCACCACTGGCTTTCGTGGTTCGCATGCTGGAAGCACCATTGCAACGCAAGCCTGAACAGGCTGTACCTGTGACCAAACCAGCGACGCCGTCCAGTCACTTGCCAGTGCCAAATAAAGCCCGCATACCCGTTGTGCCAACTACACCCAACATACCCATTACCAGTAGCGTAGATGCAGCTATCACTGTCACACCTGTTTCGCCAGCGAATACAGAGGCAAGCACACCCACATTAAATGGTGAGGGCCCTGTCGTCATACAGCGTGATATCAGCAAAGTCATCAAGCAGGTAGAACGCGAAATGCCGAACCGCATCCTGACAGATATCAAGCCAGAAAAATCATCCATGGTGCAATTTGGCATCAATGTCGCCGCAGCTGCGCGTCCGCGTGGCACCAGCTATCAAAACATTACCATGTCAGATGGCACCGCCATGACCAAGGTCACGACACCAGGAGGTTCATATTGTGTGATAGGTGCAAAACCCGGCGCAGATATTACGCGATCGCCCGGCATACAGACTGTCAGTTGCGGCAGTTATTGAGGCGAGGGCGGGCAAATGCTGGCAGTTCCTCATCACCTGTTTGTTCAACGCAGTGAGTCGCGCATGGTGCTTGGCGTACTCCTTGGCGTACTCTTGTTACACGCGAGCCTGTATTTGCTGTGGCCGCAACTAAAAGCCATGCACAAAGATGAGTTGTCGCAGGCAGCCAGTTTGATTTTTTTGAAGAGGCCCGAGCCGACAAAGTCTCCCTCCCTTCCCCCGTTTTCCAGGCTGCCCGGGGATATAACAGCGCCATCACCGCAAATCCGAGTCCCACTTGTTTCACGCCAAAGTTCTGCTATCAGTGAACCTGACAAAGCTATTGTCAGTGGCAAGCCACAGACTGTGTCAGCAGTTGAGAAAACGGACGCAGATTCAGGAACTGATGCGCCCGTTAATCGTGATACGCGGGGAATTTTTAACGGCCTGAAAAAAGATTTTCAGTACCGTGACCAGGTCAGTGCCAAAGTGGCGCCAGCCGCTATGGAAAAATTTGCTGCCGCAGTCCAGGCGTCCTCAACTGTCATGCGTGAAAGTTATAAACACGAGGTACATATATTGGGTGATGGACGACCGGTATCGAAAGTGATTACCCCATTTGGCACTTATTGCATCTTGCACCGCAAACCTGGTGAGATCATCGGGAATGAGTTGCCGACTACTCCAGTTACTTGCGGCAATTTGTAAAAGAGAGAAAAGAATAAAAACAAAAATGCCCGCGCGATGCGGGCATTTTTGTTTGGGAGGGGACTGACTGCTTCCCTTTGAGTTTCCCAAAGCAACTACGGCAATATCTTCCTAAAAAATCAGGACAGATGACCGGAAATGAGTTTAGTCATTTCAAACATGGACACTTGTTTCTTGCCATCGAAAACGGCTTTCAACTTGTCATCCGCGTTGATGTTGCGTTTGTTTGCTTCATCTTGCAGTTTGTGTTTCTTGATGTATTCCCATACTTTTTTAGTGACTTCAGTACGAGGAATTGCTGCTGCACCGATGACTGCTGCCAGAACTGGGGAAATAGTCATAGGTTTCATGAACGCTGCATTTGGCTTGCGTGCTGCTGCTGGCTTGGCTGCCGCGGCTTTTTTAGGAGCTGCTGCTTTTGCTGCAGGTTTCGCTGCTGCTGCCTTTGGAGCTGCTGCTTTTACTGCCGGTTTAGCTGCTGGTTTAGCCGCTGCTTTGGCTGCCGGTTTTGCTGCTGGTTTTTTTGCTGCTGTTGCCATAAATAGCCTCCTTCACAAATTTCGTGGACGGAGCTTTGATCGTTTTGAAAAGCTCCTGCATTGCGTCACTTCACGCATCGCTAATAGTGGTGCGGTTTTTACAGGGATGCAAGTGTTTTTTGCGGGTTTTTACTGAAAAAGTGCAGGAATTTGCCTGTCGTTGGATTTCCGCATAAAAAAATGCCGGATTAGCGCCATTTTGGCTGCTATCCGGCATTTTTCCATAGAGGGAAATGCGAAGCGAAATACTGAGAAAAATTCAGCGAAATTCAACTAAATTTAAGGCCATCAGGCAAAACTCAACGCTTGCCCGGCATCATTCCCTTCATGCCGCGCAACATCTTCATCATGCCGCCGCCGCGCAATTTCTTCATCATGGACTGCATTTGTTCAAACTGAGCCAGCATGCGGTTGACTTCCTGTATCTGCACGCCAGCACCTGTGGCGATACGGCGTTTGCGCGAAGCCTTGATCAATTCTGGCTTGGATCTTTCTTGTGGCGTCATGGAATTAATCATGCCTTCCATGCGGCGCACCTGTTTTTCAGCCTGATCCATATTGGCACCACTGGCTGCCTGTTGCATCTGCGCTGGCAATTTGTCCATCAGGTTCGACAGGCCACCCATATTCTTCATCTGCGAAATTTGCATCTTGAAGTCATTCAAGTCGAATTTGCCGCCATCCTTGATCTTGTGCGCCAGGTCCTGCGCTGCAGCCACGTCCATGCCTTTTTGCGCCGATTCGACCAGCGCCAGGATGTCGCCCATGCCCAGAATACGGTTGGCCATGCGGGTAGCATCGAAAGATTCCAGACCATCCAGTTTTTCAGCAACGCCAACAAACTTGATCGGTTTGCCTGTGATATATCGCACCGACAGGGCAGCACCACCGCGTGCATCACCGTCCAGCTTGGTCAGTACCACGCCTGTCAAAGGCAGCGCATCATTAAAGGCTTTGGCCGTATTCACAGCATCCTGACCCAGCATGGCATCGACCACAAACAGGGTCTCTATCGGCTTGACGGCGGCATGGACGGCAGCAATCTCTTGCATCATCGCTTCATCGATACCCAGGCGGCCAGCAGTATCAATGATCAACACGTCGTGATAATGTTTTTTGGCATAATCAAGTGCTGCCAGGGCGATGTCCACCGGTTTGTCGGTAGGTAAAGACGGGAAAAAGTCTGCACCAACCTGTGCCGTCACCGTCTGCAACTGGCCTATCGCTGCCGGACGATAAACGTCGGCAGAAACGGTTAATACTTTTTTCTTTTTTTGCTCACGCAGATATTTAGCCAGCTTACCGACGGTGGTGGTTTTACCTGCCCCCTGCAAACCGGCCATCAGGATGATTGCCGGTGGCTGGCAGTTAAAACTCAGTTGTGAAGCCTCTTCGCCAAGGTCGGCGCCCATCAGGGCGGCCAGCTCTTTCTGTACCACGCCAACCAGGGCTTGACCCGGTGTCAGGGAAGAAATCACTTCTTCACCCATGGCTTTTTCTTTGACACGGGCGATCAGTTCACGCACTGCAGGCAGGGCGACGTCGGCCTCCAGCAAGGCCATGCGCACTTCACGCAACATCTCAGCGGTATTGGATTCAGTCAGGCGGGCTTCGCCGCGCATGGTCTTGACGACTTTGGCTAGGCGCTGGGTTAGGTTATCGAGCATGTTGGCTTAGGGGATATTAAGAAAAAATCAATAGGGCGGTGCTCACTGCAGCCTGTCACAGGCGGTAGTAGCAGTTTAGTAGCCACTGAGTAGCAACTCAGTAGCAACAACAGCAGGCATTTTACCTGAACCCGTGACAGAGTCAGGCATTTCGCCTAATGTACAGAGCAGATGCGGGCGAAATTCTGAAAATCCAGAATAATTTCAAATTGCCGTGCGGATTTTCAGACGCATGAGGGATAGTACTGATATATTTTGCTCAAAAAATCGGTTAAAAACGAGGTGCGGATCTTCATTCGTGCTTGGTATGAAGTCTGCTAATAAGAGCGCTATTACAGAGCTTGCTACAAAGTTAAGATGACTGGACATTCTGCAATGTCAGTCTGATTTTGTCGCCGGTTCAAAAATAGACGCTCAATAATCTGGAGACAATCATGAGACGACTTCATCGTGCCTGGCGCTTGCCACGCATACTTACCCTGTGCACCCTGATTGCTTCGTCTGGCTATAGCCTGGCAGAGGAAGGTGTCACTGACAATAGCATACTGATAGGACAAACTGTAGGACTGACCGGGCAGATAGCCGGACCAGTCAAGGAAATGAATGCCGGTGCTGCGGCTTATTTCAACCAAATCAATAAGAATGGTGGCGTGTATGGCCGCAAGATAGAACTGCACATCATTGATGACAAATTTGATCCCGCCATCACCGCCACCAATGCCGAAACACTGATCAAGAAAGACCATGTCTTTGCCTTGTTCCAATCCCGTGGCACACCGCATACCCAGGCCATCCTGCCCATCCTGGCCTCCAGCAAAGTTCCCCTGGTTGCCCCGAGTACTGGTGCTGCCGTATTTCATAACCCCGTCAACCGCTATGTATTTAATGTCAGGGCCAAATATCAGGATGAAGTTAAGAAAGCCGTGGAACAGTTTTCCACCATAGGCTTGAAAGACATTGCGATCGTGCATGTCGATGATACTTTTGGTGGTGATGGTCTGGCCGGTTTTACCAGCGCGATGGACAGCTTTAAGTTGAAGCCTTCTCTGGTCAGTAAATATGACAGGGCAAAGCCAGACGTGCCCAAGGCCATTGATGAAGTTGTCAAATCGCCAGCCAAAGCGCTGATCATTGTAGGCTCAGCCACTACGGTGTCAGAAATTATTCGTGGTTTGCGTACCAAAGGCAGCAGCATACAAATCATGACTTTGTCGAATAATGCTTCGCAATCCTTTATTGACTCGCTGGGGCCGGTAGCGACCGGCATCATGGTGTCGCAGATCATGCCGGCACCGCACCTGGTATCAAGTACCCTGGGTCAGGAGTTCAAGACCATTGCCAAAGAAAATGGTGTCGCAACTTCGTATGCAGCGATGGAGGGCTTTGTTTCTGCCAAACTATTAGTAGAAGGTTTGAAGCGGGCTGGCAAGGGTCTCACGCGCGAAGGCCTGATCCGTGCACTGGAATCCATGCACAAGGTGGATCTGGGTGGTATCACAGTGACTTATAGCGAGCGGGCCCATAGTGGTAGTGAATTTGTGGATTTGACGATGATAGGCCGGGACGGTAAGTTTTTGCGCTAGTACATATCAACAAGTTAGTGCGAAAACACAGAATGCACGGCAGGCATAATCTGGTTTTTCGCATCACGTTTGCTGAATCCTGAATAGAAACTTGAATGAAATCAGTTGTTTACTAAAATCCTGATGCTGGCACAATACCTGCTCATCAGTACGTGTAGGAAAAAATCAAATCAAAACTCAGGAGACAAAGATGTTCAAAAAGATTTTGCTTGCCACTCTCATTACTTCAGGATTATTTGCCAGCGCAGCCCAGGCCCAGGATGTGGTCAGATTGGGTAATCTGAAATTCGCCCACTATGGCGCTGTCTCTTACATCAAAGAAATCGCACCTAAATGCGGTATCAAAGTAGAAGAACGGGTGTTCGCCAAAGGCCTGGACGCCATGCAGGCGGTCATCGCTGGTGAGCTTGATGTTGGCGCCGTATCTTCCGAAGCTGTTATTTCTGCGCGTGCCAGTGGCACAGCTATTTATCTGGTAGCCGGTTTTGCCAAGGGTGGCGCACGTCTGGTGGGACGTGCAGATTTGGGTATGAAGACAGTCAAGGATTTGAAGGGCAAGAAAGTCGGCGTTACCCGTGGCGGTATCCAGGATATTTTGCTGGCAGCGGAACTGTCGCAAAACGGACTGACTTATTCTGACCAGCCTGGCAAGGATGTACAAATCATTTATCTTGGTTTTCCTGACTTGAACCAGGCTTTGCTGGGTAAAAATATTGATGCCATCATGCAGTCCGAGCCTTACTCTTCGCAGGCTATCAGCAAGGGTTTTGGCAATGAAATCATCAAACCCTACGATACTCCGATAGGTGAGCCGGTGCGCACCATGGTCATGACTGAGAAGTTCTATAAAGAACGTCGTCCAGTCGCAGAAAAATTCATGCGCTGTTTTGTTGAAGCTACCAAGACTTTTATCGACAACAAGGAACTGGCAGAAAAATACGTGCGTGAAAACATGTTCAAAGGCCAGGTCAGCCATGAAGATTTCGTTAATGCCATAGAAAACTCGCCTTATACCTATGACGTAACGGCAGAACATATACAGATCACCACTGATCTGATGCAAAAATACGGTGTAGGCAAAATGGCCAAGCCGCCAGTTGCCAAGGATTGGGTTAAAACCGATCTTCTGGAACAAGCCAAGAAGAGCCTGAACATAAAATAAGCATCAAGTAAGTCTATAGCTTGAGCAAAGGGTGAGTCTGCTTTTTTGAGCGATATCTGCTCACCCAGCTCCACAATTCTTGAAGGAAAAATCATGAAATTTAAATGGCGTGAAATGGGCGCGGGGTTGATTGTGCCTGTTATTCTGATTGCGATCTGGCATGTGTTTTCTACTAATGGCTGGGTCAACCCGCAAATGCTCCCGCCTCCAGGCGAGGTTTTACTAAAATGGATTGCCTATGCAACTCCGGCAGAGGCTCATGACGCTGCGCAGGGAAACATATTGCAATGGATATTTTCAGGTGAACTAGTACGCGATACCATGGGAAGCTTATACCGAGTCGTAGTGGGGTTTCTGATTGGTGCTGGTCTGGCTTTACCTTTAGGGCTTTTCATGGGAGCAAATCAGTTTGTGTATACGCTGCTGAACCCCTTGGTTCAGTTGCATCGTCCAATACCACCGATTGCCTTCATTCCTTTGGCGATTTTGTGGTTTGGTCTGGGAAATGCCCCGGCTATTTTTCTCATTGCATTGGGCGCATTTTTCCCAGTTTTGATGAATACCATCGCTGGCGTTCGTCATGTTGATGGTATCTATATCAGAGCCGCCCGCAACTTGGGGGCGAGTCAAATGACTATGTTCACCAGAGTGATGCTGCCGGCTGCCGTCCCATATATTTTGTCAGGAGTGCGTATTGGTATAGGCACCGCTTTTATTGTGGTCATTGTTTCAGAAATGATTGCCGTGAATAATGGACTTGGGTTCCGCATTTTGGAAGCACGTGAATATTTTTGGACCTCAAAAATTATTGCGGGCATGTATAGCATAGGATTTCTTGGCTTGATGATCGATATCGCCATGAATAAGTTAAATAACTATTTGCTGCGCTGGCACCGTGGATTGGAGAACTGAGATGAATCCTACTCATATCAAAATTGAAGGCGTAAATAAAATCTTCAAGACGGCTGACAAAGAAGTCGTGGCCTTGCGTGACATCAATCTGGAGATACCGGAAGGTCAGTTTGTCTGCCTGCTTGGGCCTTCTGGTTGCGGAAAATCGACCTTGCTTAATGCGGTTGCAGGTTTTTCTTTGCCAACTTCTGGCAGCATTATTGCGAACGGACAGAAGGTCAGCGCTCCCGGCCCGGACCGTGGCATGGTGTTCCAGGAATATGCACTTTTCCCCTGGATGACGGTAGAGCAGAACATCGCTTTTGGACTGGAAATCAAGGGCATGGCCAAGGCAGAGATACAGCAACGGGCTGCCAGTTTGCTGGGTATGCTGGGCTTGAGTGACTTTAAGGCCCGTTTCCCCAAGGATTTGTCTGGCGGTATGCGTCAGCGCGTTGCAATTGCCCGTGTATTGGCGCTGGATTCGCCTATCATGTTAATGGATGAGCCCTTCGGTGCGTTGGATGCATTGACCCGTCGCAACTTGCAGGACGAGTTGCTGCGTATCTGGTCAGAACTGAAGAAAACCATCATCTTCGTTACCCATAGTATAGAAGAGGCAATTTATCTGGCTGACCGTATCGTCGTCATGACTTACCGGCCAGGTACTGTTAAAAAAGATTTGATCGTCGAACTGCCACGTTCGCGTGATCCTTCTGACCCCGGCTTCAATGCCTTGAAACGTGAGTTGGGACAGTTGGTCATGGAAGAACAGCAAAGACACCATAATGATGAACTGAAGATGGCAGCAGTAGATTGAGCAGTAAGTAGAAGCTAGTAGCTGGACGCGCCCATAAAAATCATAAGGAGAGACATCATGCTGAAATTCGCACGAATTGTAGTAGCGGGATTGGTTTTCTTGTTGGGCGCGTCCAGTCACGCGCAAAGTGCCCATGGCACGGCCCCCGAGGCCGTCGCCATGGTGCAAAAAGTGATCGCCAGTATCAAGGCGAATGGCAGGGACAAGACTTTTGCTGATGTCAATAATCTGCAGGGACCTTTCCGTGACCGCGACCTGTATGTCACCATCAATGATATGAATGGCAGGAATCTGGCTCATGGTGCGAATGCCAAGATGCAGGGCAAGGACTTGATGGATTTGAAAGACGCTGACGGCAAACTGTTTGTGCGTGAGCGCATGGAGCTTGCCAAAACCAAGGGCAAGGGTTGGCAAGACTATAAATTCGTCAATCCTGTCTCCAAGCAGATAGAGCAAAAATCCATGTACTTTGAAAAGTATGAAGACATTGTTATCAACTGCGGTATTTATAAGTAAGCGCTTGTGACAGCGCCGCGTACTGACAGTGTCCGCAGGCGGCGCCTGATCTTTATCTGCGTGGCGGCGGTGAGCATTGCGCTGGTGGTCGCCAGCTATTTTGTGGCCGCCACCATCGCCAGGGACAACAGCCGTCAGGCTGGTGACAGGCAGTTGCAGATCATTGCCCTCGATATTGAATCTGTACTTGAGCGTTATGAAACCCTGCCTTTCGCTATTTCTTATCTGCCCTCGACCGCCGAGGTCTTACTGAACAAGCAAGATGCCAGTCTGACACAGGCGCTGAACCTGAGTTTGCAAGAACTGGCTGAACAGGCCAAAGTGGCTGCGATCTACCTGATGGATGTGCAAGGCAATACCATTGCCGCCAGTAACTGGAATACCGAGCAAAGTTATCTAGGGCAAAATTTTGCCTTCAGGCCCTATTTTTCTGAAGCCCTGAGACAGGTCAAGCCGGGCCATTTCTATGCGATAGGCAATACCACGAATATTCCTGGCTATTTTATTTCTCAGCCTGTCTATTCACCCGGCAGCAAGCGTGGCAGCCAGGCTCCGATAGGCGTGATCGCCGTCAAGATTATCCTTAACGAATTTGAGCAAGCCTGGGGCAGTAGTGAAGAACCTATCGCGCTCAGTGACAGACATGGTGTGGTGTTTTTGAGTAACCGCGCTTCCTGGAAATATCATAGCCTGCAAAATCTGTCATCTGCTGTACAGCAAAACTTGAAAGCCACTTTGCAATATGGTGGCAAGCATATAGATGCAATTGCGCAATTGCCGCTGGCAGAAAAAAAGGGTTATGACGAATATCTGCAAAGGCCGATAGGACGTCTGAGTTGGCAACTGATGTTATTCCCCGATCAGGGTAAAGTCATGCGGGCGGGTTTGCAATCCGCCCTGGTAGTGGCACTGATACTGGGCATAGCGCTGGCCTTTGCCGCAGTGTTTGACCAACGCCGCCGCAGGCTGGAAGAGGGACGGCTGGCACAACGTGCGCTGAAGAAAGCGGCGGATGAGCTGGAATTGCATATCGCTGAGCGCACCCGGCAATTGACGCAGGCAAATGCAGAACTTGAAAGCCGCTACCTGACACTCAAGCAGACCGAAACCCTGCTGCGCTCCACCCAGAATGAAATGGTGCAAGCTGGCAAACTGGCCATGCTGGGCCAGATGGCCACCGGCATTACCCATGAATTGAACCAGCCACTGACCGCGATACGCGCCTTTGCTGATAACGCAATCACCTTCATGAACCGCGGCAAGGCTGAGCAGGCTTTGGCCAATCTGGAGCATATCAGCCATGCCAGCGAACGCATGGGCAGCATCATTGCCCAGCTCAAGGGTTTTGCCAGAAAAAGTCCGAATGCGATTGCCGAGGTCGATGTGCAGATGGCAATCCAGTCTGCTGTCAGCTTGTTACGCAGCGAGACCGACAGGCGCGGGGTCATCTTGCGTGTACATGTTGCCGAAGCTGCCAAAGTGCTGGGTGACACCGTCAGGATAGAGCAAGTCTTGATCAATCTGATACGCAATGCTCTGGATGCGGTAGAAAATAGCCCTGTCAAGGAAGTGGATGTAAGACTTAATCGTGAACAGGGTATGGCAAGAATCAGTATTGCCGACAGTGGCACTGGCATTCCTGAACATGTGGCCGGTCATTTGTTTGAGCCATTTTTTACCACCAAGGAAATTGGCCATGGCCTGGGCTTGGGGTTGGCGATTTCTTCTTCCATCGTGCAAGCCATGAATGGCAGCCTGGTGGCAGATAACCGCCCGGAAGGCGGTGCCAAATTCACAGTCTGCATCCCGCTGGCTGATCAGGCTAAGACAGACTAAAGCAAGCTGATCGCGCACGACTGTATACATAGTGTAAGGAAACAGTATGAATCAAATGCTCGCTATATTAATAGAGGATGAGCAGGCAGTGCGCCTGGCAACGACCCAGACACTGGAGCTGGGTGGTTTTGAAGTGCAGGCCTGCGCCAGTGCTGAGCTGGCTGATGCTTATATCAAGGATGGCTATGCTGGCATTATCGTCACCGATGTGCGTTTGCCTGGCAAGTCTGGTCTGGACGTGCTGGAAAAAGTACGCGGCATTGATGCGGAGCTGCCGGTCATCATCATCACTGGTCATGGCGATGTCAGTATGGCGGTAGAGGCCATGCGCCATGGTGCTTATGATTTCCTGGAAAAACCTTTTGCTGCCGAGCGCCTGCTGGATGCCTGCCTGCGCGCCCAGGAAAAGCGGCGGCTGGTCATGGAAAACCGCAAGCTTAAATTATCCTGGCTAAATCATTCAGCAACGCCGGACTTGATAGGTCAAAGCCCGCAGATAGAAAAAGTCAGAAAATTCATACAAAGCATAGGTCCTACCCAGGTCGATGTATTGATCAATGGCGCGACCGGTTCCGGTAAGGAAGTGGTCGCGCGGCAATTGCATCTGGCCAGTGGCTGTAAAGGCGAATTCGTTGCCATCAATTGCGGTGCCTTGCCAGAGTCTGTATTCGAGAGCGAGATTTTTGGTCATGAAGCGGGTGCCTTTACCAGTGCCCAGAAACGCCGCATAGGCAAGCTGGAGTATGCACACGGTGGCACGGTATTTCTTGATGAAATTGAAAGTATGCCGCTGAACCTGCAAATCAAATTGCTCAGGGTCCTGCAAGAGCGCACTCTGGAAAGACTGGGTGGTAATCAATCCATCGCGCTGGATTGCCGCATCATCGCAGCGACAAAAATGGATTTGCTCAAGCTTAGCGCACAAGGACAATTCCGCGAAGATTTGTATTATCGCCTCAGTGTCATCACCATGCATTTACCCAGACTCAATGAGCGGCGTGAGGATATTCCTTTATTGCTCTCGTATTTTGTGCAGAGGGCAGCGCTGCGTTATCAAAAACAGGTACCAGTCTTGTCTGCCTCACAAATGCAATTGTGGATGCAGGCTGACTGGCAGGGCAATGTGCGTGAGCTGCGCAATTTTGCAGATCAACTGGTGCTGGGGGTGGCAGAGTTTGCTGAGCGGCCTGCTCTGGATGGCGATCAAGCCCGGCAAGCCCAATCAACTGCTACCTCCAGTTTGCCTGAAAAACTGGACGTGTATGAAGCCAGCCTGATCCAGCTTGCCCTGGAAAAAAATGCCAACAATGTTGCCGCAGCAGCGGAATCACTGGGGATACCCAAGAAAACCCTGTACGACAAGATCAAAAAATATCAAAAAACTTTGACCCCGATCAATCAGCCAGCGGGTTAGAGTAGGTATTGGGCAGGGATGCTGCAGGCATTGTGGAAACTGCTGAACATGCATAATCCGACTTTTCAGGCGACATGGTGTAAACTTGTGCCATGCAAATCTATCTATCATTTCTTGCCGCCGCTTTATATATATTGAGCATAGTCCTGCCGGGAAGGCTGCTGACTCTGTCTAATGTGGTTGGCGCACTGGCCTGGCTGACGCATGGCGCGGCTTTGTGGTTGACCATTTTTCCGGATCACGCGCTCAGGGTAGGCTTTGCTGTCATGTTGTCCGCTGCGCTATGGGTCTCTGTCTTTGTGTGCTGGCTGGAAAATCGCAATGCTGCGCTTGACGGCTTGCGCCTCTTGCTCATGCCTAATGCTGCCGTGATGGCTATGTTGCCGAGCTTCTTTCCCGGTAGCCTGATTGCTTTGGCTGGCAAGACTGCCATGTTTCCATGGCATGTGGTGATTGCCATGCTGGCCTATAGCACGCTGACGATAGCGGCTTTTCATGCCGTCGTCATGACAGTGCAAGACAAGCATTTGCATCAATTGCGTACTGCTCAAAAAGTGGAATGGCTGAATGTCCTGATAGACAGACTGCCAGCCTTGCTGACCATGGAAAAGATACTGTTTCGTTTTGTCCTGCTTGGTTTTGTCTTATTGACACTGACTGTCTTGTCGGGTGTGATATTTTCAGAGCAGGTATTGGGCGTGGCCTTCAAATGGGATCACAAGACCATACTGTCACTCTTGTCCTGGCTCTTGTTTGCCATCTTGCTGGCCGGGCGCTACTGGCGCGGTTGGCGCGGCAAA
The DNA here is from genome assembly GCA_040390835.1 of Pseudomonadota bacterium. GTDB lineage: Bacteria > Pseudomonadota > Gammaproteobacteria > Burkholderiales > Burkholderiaceae_D > Undibacterium. The sequence goes on along the minus strand of JAZJXP010000044.1, from coordinate 86,462 downwards.
ACCGTATTGAGCTTTACCCTGTCAGGTTTTGTCACCTTGTTACTGGCCTATGTCGGTAGCCGCTTCGTGCTGGAAGTCTTGTTGCACAGGAGCCTGTCATGAGAATCCTGTTCTGGCTCGGACTAGTGGTACTGATAGTTCTGGCCCTGAAAAAGAAAATGCAGCCGCCTGGTGCGGGTACCAGTACTGGCAGTACTGACAAGCCTGGGCATCCAGAAAGCCCGGCAAGTCCGCAAAATTCTGGCACACGAAATGCCGCACCTGCCGAGACCATGGTGTGCTGCGCGCATTGCCAGATTTATTTGCCGGCATCTGAAGCAGTACAGCGCGACGAGCGAGTGTACTGCAGTCAAGAACATGCTGATCTTGCATGAGCCTGCCAGACGACAGGACGCCAATGTCTGAAACTCAGCCAGAAGTATCTGAACCATCCCACTCATTCTGGCGTTCATTACAAACGCTGAATGCGTCGCGCATTGTGGTGGCTGCCAGTTTGCTGATCTTGCTGAGTTTGCGTACTGGCAAAGATATCTGGACCAGTGAACCTTTATTTGGTCGTGATATAGGCCTGATCTACTTATTTGTCGCCATCGGCTTTGTGGTACTCAAGCAACTGTACCCCCGTCGTTTCATGTGGCAACTGACAACTCAGATCCTGCTAGACATCATCATCATCTCTATCATGTATCTGGCCGGTGGCGGTAATAAGAGTGGCTTGGGGATTTTGTATTTGTTTCCGTTGGCAGGTGCCGCGATCCTGAGTCCACTGGTCTGGTCCTTTTTCTTTGCTTCCATCGTCGTTCTGTTTTTGTTGGGTGAGAGTGGTTACCACTATTTGCAACTGGAAGACGGGACGCCTTTGTCGCAGGCAGGCCTGTTTGGTGCAGCCTATTTTGCCGTTGTGTCGGTGGTCAACCGGTTGGCACATAATCTCATCAATCAGGAGCAGTTGGCGGTGCAGCGCGGTAATGCGTTGGCCATACAGCAAGCCATCAATCAGTTGGTAATTGCCGACATGGGCGATGGCATCCTGGTGTTGGATCAAAACGGTAGCATGTTTGAAATCAATCCGGCAGCAGCGCGCATGCTGGGCGGTAATCTGAGCAAAGAAATGATAGGTGTGGAGTTGGGCAGCATTGCAGCTTTACGCCCGATTGTTGAAGTGTTGAATAATATGCAGGCGCGCCCTAGTTTGCCGGACCGTCGTAAAGAAGAAGAAATTTCTTTCGTTTCCATACGATGTTATCTCGACGACCCCAAGCCTGAGCTGGGGGAAATAGCCGCCGATACCGCCACCAGGGAACGCACTGAACGTGAACGCCCGCATTTCGTGACGCATTTGAAACTACGCTTTGTCGCTATCAAAGGTGTCAATGCGGGGGGGCTCAAAGAGCGTAATGGTAGCTATACCATCATCTTCATGCAAGATGTATCAGATATAGAAAATCAGGCGCAGCAACTGAAGCTGGCGTCCATGGGACGCCTGACAGCCAGTATCGCCCATGAAGTGCGTAATCCCTTGTCATCGATTTCTTATGCAGCCTCACTATTGAATGAAGATCTGAGTCATCCCGGTCAGGAAAATAAGCAGGCCCAACGCTTGCTGAAGATCGTTGATGACAATGTGTCACGTTTGAATCAGCTGATTGAAGATATCCTGAAGCTCTCACGCAAGGCACAGTCGGATGTGGAGCCTTATCTGGTCATGGACCAGATTACAGAAATGGTCAGGGATTTTGTAGAAACCCGCAATTTGCCCACTGATTTTATAGCAGTCGTGAGGGACAAGAGCTTTCTGGTGAATTTTGATCCCAGCCATTTGCGAGAAGTGGTGTTGAATCTTTTGTCAAATGCAATACGCTATGCCAGCGGGCAAGCGGGTAGTATCAGGCTGTTTGCCTATGTTAATAGCAGTGGCCGGCAAGAGTTGCATATACAAGATGACGGGCCAGCGATTCCTTACGAAGTCAGGTCCCATTTGTTTGAACCGTTTTACACTACTTCACGTATGGGTACCGGCCTTGGCTTGTACATGGCAAGGGAATTGTGTTTGAATAACCATGCCTTGCTTGATTATGAATATCGCGTTGAAGAAACCGAAGAAGGCAAGAGCGAGCCCAGCGGGCGTTTTGTAATTAATTTTTCTGGATATAGTGCATGAGTATGATAGAAGCTGCGGCCTGTCCCCGTATCCTGGTAGTGGATGATGAGGCACATCTGCGCGAATTGCTGGAAATTACTCTCATCAAAATGGGGCTGGATGTAGACAGTGCAGAAACACTGGCATTGGCCCGCACTCATCTGAGCAAGCGCAGTTATGCTTTGGTGTTGACGGATATGCGCCTGCCTGACGGATCGGGTATGGAACTGGTGCAGGAAGTGAGTGCCCTCTATAAGAACACGCCGATTGCTGTGATCACTGCTTTCGGCAGCGCTGACAATGCCGTGGTTGCCTTGAAGGCTGGCGCTTTCGATTATGTCTCCAAACCTGTTGCGCTTGACCAGTTGCGCAAGCTGGTCAGGTCAGCTCTGCAAACCAATGAAGTTCAAAAAGTACAACTGGCAACGCCAGAAAAGCTGAGCATTCCTGCCAATTCTTTCATGATAGGCCAGTCGCAAGGCATGCAAGAGGTGAGGGCGCAGGTCAGCCGCCTGGCACGCAGCATGGCACCCGTCATCATCACTGGTGAATCTGGTAGTGGCAAAGAATTGGCCGCGCGGGAAATACATACCAGCAGTGCCAGGGCCGACAAACCCTTTATCGCCGTCAATTGTGGTGCAATTCCCGAGACCTTGATGGAAGCCGAATTTTTTGGCTACAGAAAAGGCGCATTTACTGGTGCTGCTGATGACAGGGAAGGGTTTTTTCAGGCCGCCAATGGCGGTACCCTGATGCTTGACGAAGTGGCCGATCTGCCCTTGCCCATGCAAGTCAAGTTATTGCGTGCCATCCAGGAAAGGCGGGTGCGCAAGGTGGGGGCTACGGTAGAAGAGGCGGTGGATGTACGTATTATTAGTGCGACCCACCAGAATCTGGCCATCTGTGTAGAAGAAGGCCGCTTCCGGCAAGATTTGTATTACCGCCTGAATGTTATCGAATTACACTTGCCGCCTTTGCGTGAACGGCTGGAGGACATCGTTGAGCTGTCCAGCAATATCCTGAGAAAGCTCACAGGCAATGATATTAATATGTCGGTCGAGGCAATCGATGCCCTGATCAGTTACGATTTCCCTGGCAATGTGCGCGAGCTGGAAAACATACTGGAACGTGCCGTGGCATTTGCCAATGATGGCTGCATCGAGGTCACCGACCTGGCTTTGCGCGGCACCAGAAAACTGATTGACTTACCCATAGTGCAGCCAGTTCCTACTGAGGTCGTCAGTAATAACGGACATGTTGCGCCAGTTGCTGCACCTGTTGTCGGGCAGGATGTATTCTCGGCACCGAGTTTGCCTTGCTCACTCCCTGACTATCTGGAAAACGTCGAACGCGAAATGATACGCCGGGCCCTGCACCAGACCCGCAACAACCGTACGCAAGCGGCAGAGTTGTTGGGGGTCAGCTTCCGGCAACTGCGTTATCAGATACAAAAATTGAAGATACAGGAATAAATTATTCAGGACTTACGCAAAACCGTCCCAAAGCGTTGCAGCTCGCGCATTTAGCAGGATTTGGTACTAAAGTGCTGTCTTCGTCGCTGCGTCTTGCGGGGACAATTTTGCGTAAGTCCTAATATTTAACAGTGTCCGGGTTTTGCCTGCTTGTGGCAGGGCTGGTCTTGGCCTAAGACCATAATTATTCCCGCTTCTTCAGTTTCAGCGATCTCCTCAATCTTCAATCTCATCCATCTCATTGATTTAACTGAGCGCATTCCTTGCACTTTCTTATTTCCTTTTTGCATGCACCTATGATGGGCTTGCAAGACCTTGCTCCTAGCATGATTCGTCACGTTAGTGGCCGCTCTCGGCTGGACTTACGCATTTCTGTGCTTTGCGAAAGTCAACACCTCGTACACATATTTACAGAAAAAATAATTCAATTAATTAAATAAAAAGCGGTTGCATATCGCCTGGCGCGGCACTAGAATTAGGGCAAATAAAAATTAGCGCACTAGATGTAGTGGTTTTCAGGATTTGTTTGTTTTCTTGCCTTGCTTCAATTTCCCTCATGTTTTGCAATTGAATTTGTGT
>JAZJXP010000044.1:6960-82171 GCA_040390835.1 Pseudomonadota bacterium | reverse complement strand
TTGCTGGCAAAAAATAACACCGCATCCGGAGGATCAATGCACTCTTCTATTGAAACATCTACTACGTCCAAGCCAGAACTTGGATCGGTTTTGAATATGACAGCAACACCTGTCACTAACAACCACAGCAGTTATAGCGAATACCGCATCATTCGCCGTAATGGTTCAGTGGTTGGCTTTGAACCGTCCAAGATCGCCATCGCCATGACCAAGGCGTTTCTGGCAGTGAATGGCGGACATGGTGCAGAGTCTGCCCGGGTACGTGAACTGGTAGAGCAACTGACAGCCAGCGTGGTCGCCGCCCTGCTGCGCCGCCAGCCTGCCGGTGGTACTTTTCATATAGAAGATGTGCAAGACCAGGTTGAACTGGCGCTGATGCGCTCAGGCGAACATGATGTCGCCCGTTCCTATGTCTTGTACCGCGCCAAACGCATGGAAGAGCGCCGCCGTGTCAATGATGCACCTGGCCATGCTGAAGCCGTTGCACCACAATTGCACGTCATCGTTGACGGTCAGTCCCGTCCGCTGGACGTGGCAGAAGTGCGCAAGATGATTGCCGCTGCCTGCCTGGGTCTGGACAAGCTGGCTGATCCAGATGCGATCCTGGCTGAGACTTTGAAAAACCTGTACGACGGTGTACCGGTAGAAGAATTGTACAAATCTGCCATCCTGGCTGCCCGCGCGCTGATGGAAAAAGAACCGGCCTACAGCCAGGTCACGGCACGTTTGCTCTTGCATACAGTCCGTAAAGAAGTGTTCGGCAAAGAAGTGGCGCAACAAGATGCGGCTGCAGAATATCTCGATTACTTCCCCAGGTTCATCAAGAAAGGTATCGAAGCCGATTTGCTGGATGCCAAACTGGGTCAGTTTGATTTGAAGAAACTGGCGAATGCCCTGGTCGCTGACCGCGATCTGCAATTTGGTTATATCGGTCTGCAAACTTTGTATGACCGCTACTTCTTGCATGTACGCGGCACCCGCATAGAAATGCCCCAGGCTTTCTACATGCGCGTCGCCATGGGTTTGTCGCTGAATGAAATCGACCGTGAAACCCGCGCCATAGAATTTTACAATCTGCTGTCCAGCTTTGACTTCATGAGCTCGACACCGACCCTGTTCAATTCCGGTACACAACGTTCACAACTGTCTTCCTGCTACCTGACTACGGTTGCCGATGACCTCGATGGTATCTACGAAGCCATCAAGGAAAACGCTCTGCTGGCAAAATATGCCGGTGGCCTGGGTAACGACTGGACGCCAGTACGCTCGCTCGGCGCGCATATCAAAGGCACCAATGGTAAATCCCAGGGGGTCGTACCCTTCCTGAAAGTCGTCAACGATACGGCAGTGGCTGTTAACCAGGGTGGTAAACGCAAGGGTGCAGTCTGTGCCTACCTGGAAACCTGGCACATGGATATCGAAGAATTCCTCGACCTGCGCAAGAACACAGGCGATGACCGTCGCCGTACGCATGACATGAATACCTCGAACTGGATTCCTGACCTGTTCATGAAGCGTGTCATGGAAAAAGGCGACTGGACCTTGTTCTCCCCATCCGACGTACCAGACCTGCATGACAAATTTGGTAAGGCTTTCGAAGTGGCTTATGTCGCTTATGAAGCAAAAGCAGCCAATGGCGAACTGACGCTGTCGAAAAAAATCCCGGCGCTGGATTTGTGGCGCAAGATGTTGTCCATGCTGTTTGAAACTGGCCATCCTTGGATCACCTTCAAAGATCCTTGCAATATCCGCTCGCCACAACAGCATGTTGGCGTGGTCCATAGCTCCAACTTGTGTACAGAAATTACCCTAAACACCAACGACAGTGAGATCGCTGTATGTAATCTGGGTTCGGTCAACATGCCTGCCCACATGAAAGACGGCAAGCTGGATCACATTAAATTACAAAAAACTGTGCGTACAGCGATGCGTATGCTGGATAACGTGATCGACATCAACTACTATGCAGTGAAGAAGGCACGCGATTCCAATCTGCGTCACCGTCCTGTCGGTATGGGTATCATGGGTTTCCAGGATTGCCTGCACATGATGCGCATCCCTTATGCATCGATGGATGCCGTACAGTTCGCTGATACTTCCATGGAAGCCGTCTGCTATTACGCTTATTGGGCATCGACTGAACTGGCTGAAGAACGTGGTCGTTACAGTTCTTATCCTGGCTCTTTGTGGGACCGTGGCATCCTGCCGCAAGATTCCCTGAAGATGCTGGCCGAAGAACGCGGCGGTTATCTGGAAGCAGATTTCTCCGAAACCATGGACTGGTACCCACTGCGTGACCGCATCAAGAAATTTGGCATGCGCAATTCCAATTGCGTGGCGATTGCGCCAACTGCAACAATTTCTAACATTATTGGTGTGGCAGCTTGTATCGAACCGACTTACCAGAACCTGTATGTGAAGTCGAATTTGTCCGGTGAATTTACCGAGATCAATGAACACCTGGTGCGCGATCTGAAAGACCGTGGCATGTGGGATGAAGTCATGATCTCTGACCTGAAATACTTTGACGGCAGCCTGGCCCGCATTGACCGCATCCCGGAAGATCTGCGCGCCTTGTATGCAACAGCATTTGAAATCAGCCCATCCTGGCTGGTCGAGGCGGCTGCGCGCCGTCAGAAATGGATAGATCAGGCGCAATCCCTGAACATCTATATGGCAGGCGCATCCGGCAAAAAACTGGATGAGACTTACAAGCTGGCATGGTTGCGCGGTTTGAAAACTACTTACTACCTGCGTACCATAGGTGCAACGCACACTGAAAAATCCACCAGCAAAACCGGTGCATTGAATGCGGTAGGGGTAGATGGTAACGGTGGTGGTTATGGCGCAGCATCTGCTGGCATCACCGCAGCAGCCCAGGAAACGGATGGTCCGGCCTGCATGTTGCGTCCAGGCGATGCCGGTTTCGAAGAGTGCGAAGCTTGCCAATAAATGTCGAATAAGCGTCGTCAAGTTTCATGACAATGCGCAAGCCCTGACCGTTGCGGGAAGAAGCCTGGCTTCTTCCCCGAAAAAATAAGCTGTTACAAAAAGTAAGGAAATAATAATGTTATCTTGGGATGATGAAGTTCAGCCTGCAAGCCCGGCGACCCCGGCACCGCGTTCAATGAGTGCCCCATCAGGTGCACCAGCAGGTGCACCAGTAAGCGGCCTGGATTTGCAAGCACGTTTGCAAACGCAAGAAGTCGCCCTCAATCCTGCCCTGATCAGCAAGCCAGTTGCTACTTCAGCTCCTGCCGCAACTGCAGCAGTCGCAACCGGCGAAGTGGCGCGCCGCGTGAATGCTGCCGACAAGCGCATCATCAACGGTACTACCGACGTCAATCAACTGGTGCCCTTCAAATACAAATGGGCCTGGGATAAATACCTGGCAGGTTGCGCGAATCACTGGATGCCGCAAGAGATCAATATGCAACGCGATATTGAACTTTGGAAAGACCCTAACGGTCTGACCGAAGATGAGCGTCGCCTGGTAAAACGTAATCTCGGTTTCTTTGTGACTGCTGATTCTCTGGCTGCCAACAATATCGTACTTGGCACTTATCGACATATCACCGCGCCTGAATGCCGTCAGTACTTGTTGCGTCAGGCTTTTGAAGAAGCTATTCATACTCACGCTTATCAATACATCGTTGAATCGCTGGGTCTGGATGAAGCAGAAATCTTCAATGCTTACAATGAAGTTGATTCTATTCGCGACAAGGATCAGTTCCTGATTCCTTTCATCGACGTGTTAACCGATCCTGCATTCAAGACTGGCACCACCGAAGCAGATCAGACTTTGCTCAAGTCTCTGATCGTTTTTGCCTGCCTGATGGAAGGCCTGTTTTTCTATGTCGGCTTCACACAAATTCTGGCGCTTGGCCGTCAAAATAAAATGATGGGCGCGGCTGAACAATATCAATACATCTTGCGTGATGAATCGATGCACTGCAATTTTGGGATCGATTTAATCAATACAATTAAGATGGAAAATCCGCATTTGTGGACGCCAGCATTTCGCGATGAAATTAAATCGTTGTTTTTGCGTGCTGTGGAGTTGGAATATCGTTACGCAGAGGATACAATGCCGCGTGGAGTGCTCGGTTTGAATGCGCCAATGTTCAAAGGTTATTTACGGTTCATTGCAAATCGCCGCGCACAACAAATTGGTCTCGAAACGCTGTTCCCTCAGGAAGAAAATCCTTTCCCTTGGATGAGTGAAATGATAGACCTGAAAAAAGAGCGCAACTTTTTCGAGACACGTGTGATTGAGTATCAAACTGGTGGAGCCCTCAACTGGGAATAAGCGCTGCAGGCAGCGACCACCAAAATCCGGATCAGGGATTTCTGATCAAGTAGTGCGAGCAGGTTGATTGAAGTTTTTAATGTGATGTTGAATTTGGGCTTGCAAGACCCCAGATAGAAAACGCAGCCACAAGAATTCATCAAATCAGGAAACGCCGCAAGCTGTCAGTGTCCCCCGGGATTGCTCATGATTTGCACAGGATGTAAAACGCGAGAGGCCTCACCAAACTGAATGGACAGTCATAGACAACATTGTTTTGAACTGTTAGTGCCGCAATACCTGGATACACTGGGTATTGTGGCTTTTGGTCTTTCTGTTTCACAAAAGAATACCGGCGTCTGCAGCTAATGCAGGCGTTTATGAGTTTGCGCCCTGGCGAGGAGCCGGGATAGCGCACACCATGATGGCTGAAGTGCCCCATCAATAGAGGGGATGGAGCAGTTCGGCCGGTGCAGAATTCATTAGCGCAAACAGCGATCATGTTTGTGCCGATGAATAATCCGCTTGAATGGATCGAGCGGATTTAATTTTTATCTGATTTTTTCCATCAATCGAAGGAGAAACAAAATGGCAACAGCACCACAACCGTCCCCGGACGAACCAGTAGCAGCAAAGAAACCTGCTGCAAAAAAAGCCGCCGCCAAGGTAGCTAAACCAGCAGCTAAAGCAGCAGCCAAGCCAGCAGCTAAAGCAACTAAGGCAGCGGCCAAGCCAGCAGCAAAAGCTGCAGCTAAACCAGCGGCCAAGGCAGCTAAACCAGCAGCAAAAGCAGCGGCCAAGCCAGCAGCTAAAGCAACTAAGGCTGCAGCTAAACCAGCAGCCAAGGCAGCTAAACCAGCAGCTAAAAAAGCAGCAGCCAAGCCAGCGGCTAAAGCAGCTAAACCAGCAGCTAAAAAAGCAGCCGCTAAGCCAGCAGCAAAAGCTGCTAAACCAGCGGCTAAGGCAGCTAAGCCAGTAGCGAAAAAAGCAGCGGCCAAGCCAGCAGCAAAAGCTGCAGCTAAACCAGCAGCAAAAGCGGCTAAGGCAGCTAAACCAGTAGCTAAGAAGGCAGCAGCTAAACCAGCGGCAAAAAAAGCAGCAGCTAAACCAGCAAAAGCAGCTAAGCCAGTAGCGAAAAAAGCAGCAGCAAAGCCAGCAGCTAAAGCCGCAGCTAAGCCAGCAGCTAAAGCGACTAAGGCAGCGGCCAAGCCAGCGGCTAAAGCAACTAAGGCAGCAGCAAAGCCAGCGGCTAAAGCAACTAAGGCAGCAGCTAAACCTGCAGCCAAGCCAGCAGCTAAAAAAGCAGCAGCTAAACCTGCAGCCAAGCCAGCAGCAAAAGCAGCAGCTAAACCAGCCGCAGCAAAGCCAGCAGCTAAACCAGCTGCAGCGAAGCCAGTCGCAAAAAAAGCCGCGGCTAAGCCAGCCGCAAAAAAGGCCGCTCCAGCAAAACCAGCGACACCTGATGCAAAAACAGTTGTAAGTCCAAATGCAGCATGGCCTTTCCCAACTGGTAATCGCCCAGCATAATCTTTGATGTGCTTGGTGGCCTGGTTTTATTCAGGCACAATACCCACTGTCTGATTCGTCATGCAGTGGGTTTTTTTTAAGGGTGTGCCGTGTTATTGAATAATCTGATTTATGTTATCAAAGCTGTCACGGGTGTATTTGCCGGGTTTCTGTTGCTGCGTTTTTGGATGCAGGCACAACGCATACGGCCTCCTGCATCACTGGCGCAAGCAATTTTTAAATTGACAGACTGGCTGGTCCATCCTATCCGCCGCGTCATTCCTGGCTTTGCTGGTTATGACTGGTCTACCTTGATAGGTGCTTTGTTGGTTGCCCTGGCTACTGCAGGCTTTATCGTTTGGCTGGAACTTCCCGTATTCATGATTGAACAGGTTTTCATCGCGGCCGGGATCATCATGGCGCAGTGGATAATTTATGAAATCATGGGCTTGCTTTTGCTTGAGGTATTATTTAGCTGGGTGAATCCCAGTGCGCCTTTGGCCCCTTTTGTCCGCGCATTGAATGAACCCTTGCTGTCGCCGGTGAGAAAGCTGATTCCACCCATTGGTGGCCTGGACTTTTCTCCTATGATAATACTGATATTGCTACCGATTCTGCTTAGCTATATCTCTAAATAAATTCATTCCTCATTGCTCATGCGGGCAGTTGATTGCCGTATCACCAGTTGCGACTTCAACATTTCCCGCCTTAAGGGCGCTTCAGGGTCGACAATGCGGTTGACCAGTATCTGTGCCGTCAGATTACCTATGGCTTGCTTGGGCTGTGCTATCGTCGTCAATGGCGGGGTGCTGAACGAGGCCAGGGCAATATCATCGTAACCAATGACGGACAAGGCTTCCGGTATCTTGATGCCAGCCTCATTGGCAGCCCTGATGCCACCGATCGCCATCAAATCATTACTGGCAAAAATGGCCGTTGGCCGCTGCGGCAGTGCCAGCAATTGCTGGAAGGCGTTAAAACCGCCCTGGCTGGTAAAGTCAGCATGCAGCAAATATGCGCTATTGAATTCCAGCCCTGCTTCTTGCAAGGCGCGGCGGTAGCCAGTGACGCGGTCACCGCTGGGTAGCAAGATGTCAGGTCCGGCAACGCAGGCAATACGCTTGTGACCAAGTCCTATCAGATAACGGGTTGCTTCATAGCCACCCTGTTCATGGTCAGCTTCAATAAAGTCCGCCACCACACCGGACACTTCGCGATCCACCAGGACTTTGGGTATGCCTTCGTCGGCCAGCAATTGCGTCAGTTCCTCATCCGAACCAGAGGACACCAGAATCAGGCCATCGATACGTTTTTCCATCAGCACGCGGATATAGGCAGCCTGCTTCTTTGGATCATCGTAGGAATTGCACAGGATAATGTTATAGCCCAGCTTGAATGAAGCGTCTTCTATTCCCTGTATGATTTCTGCAAAATAGGGATTGGAATTATTCGGTATCATCATACCCAGGGTGTGGGTGCGGTCGTTCTTCAGGCTGCGGGCAACAGCGCTGGGGATGTAGCGCAATTCCTGTATCACGGCCAGCACACGTTCACGTGCATCTTCACTGACGACACGGGTATTATTGATGACGTGAGAAACCGTGGTCGTTGAAACCCGGGCTTTCTCTGCGACTTGCTTCATAGTTGCCATATGATTCCTGCCTTTCTGTGCCAAGATTATGACGCAGGATGAGGCTCGTGGCGTATATTTTCTGTAATAACTATTAACTATTGTGTATTAATAATATAGAGAGATTTCTGATGAACGATCTTGTCATTCGCAATGCCAGTTTGCCAGATGGACGCAAGGGTGTGGATATCGCTATCCAGAATGGCCGTATAGTCGCGGTTGATGTGGCTCTGCCCATCAAAGCTGCAGAAGAAATCAATGCCAATGGCAACCTGGTGACGCCGCCATTTGTTGATGCCCACTTCCACATGGACGCCGTACTCAGCTATGGTTTGCCGCGAGTAAACCAGTCAGGCACTTTGCTCGAAGGCATAGCCTTGTGGGGCGAATTGAAGCCTATGCTGACGCAAGAAGCGCTGGTCGAGCGGGCCATGCGTTATTGCGACTGGGCGGTGGGGCGAGGTTTGCTGGCGGTGCGTTCGCATGTTGATATCTGCGATGATCGTTTGCTGGCAGTTGAAGCCTTGCTGGAAGTGAAGCGCCGCGTCGCCCCTTATCTGGATTTACAACTGGTGGCATTTCCGCAAGATGGTATCTTGCGCAGCGCCACGGCGATGGATAATCTGAAACGCTCTATCGCGATGGGCGTGGATGTGGTCGGTGGCATACCGCATTTTGAACGCACCATGGCTGATGGTGCAGAATCGGTACGGCTGCTGTGTGAGTTCGCCGCCGACAAAGGCTTGCGTGTTGACATGCATTGCGATGAATCGGATGATCCTTTGTCGCGTCACATAGAAACCCTGGCTTATCACACGCATAGACTGGGCATGCAAGGGCGGGTGGCTGGTTCGCATCTGACGTCCATGCACTCCATGGACAATTACTATGTCAGTAAATTATTGCCGCTGATACGTGAAGCCGGTGTGGCTGCCATCGCCAATCCCTTGATTAATATTACCCTGCAAGGCCGTCACGATACTTACCCCAAACGCCGTGGCATGACGCGCGTACCTGAAATGCTGGCTGCAGGCATAGAAGTCGCCTTCGGTCATGATTGCGTGATGGACCCCTGGTATAGCCTGGGTTCTGGCGATATGCTGGAAGTCGCGCAGATGGGTTTGCATGTCGCGCAGATGACCGGGCAGGATGCTATGCGGCAGTGCTTCCAGGCAGTGACGACTGCACCAGCGCGCATACTGGGGCTGGAAGGATATGGACTGGAAGTGGGTTGCAATGCCGATATGGTGATACTTGATGCCAGTGGCCCGGTTGAAGCAATACGCTTGCGCGCCACCCGCACCCATGTGCTGCGCCGCGGCAAAGTTATCAGCCAGACGCCGGTGCCGCATGCGAATTTGAATTTGCCAGGACGGCCAGGGCAGGTGGATTTCAGATCAAAGAATTGAACATACTAATATATAAGGGAGCTTGAAACTAAGGGAGCTTGATTCCGAAGCTCCCTTATTTGTATGGCCTCTGATGGCCCGGAGATCAGAGTTGTGCGAAAGCTTTTTCAGCCGCAGCAATCGTATCGGCAATGATGGCATCATCATGCTGCGCAGAAACGAAGCCAGCTTCAAAAGCCGATGGTGCCAGGTAGACGCCCTGGTCCAGCATCAGGTGGAAGAAGCGGTTGAATCTTTCCTTGTCGCTGGCCATCATGGCAGCATAAGAGCCTGGTACTTCATTGGCAAAATACAGGCCAAACATGCCACCGACAGCATCTGCGCAAAACGTGATGTTGGCAGCCTTGGCTGCGGCACTCAAGCCATCCGCCAGCTTGCGGGTTTGCGCTGTCAGGTTTTCATAGAAGCCTGCTTGCTGGATAATTTTCAGGGTAGTCATGCCCGCTGCTACGGCGACCGGGTTGCCTGACAAAGTGCCAGCCTGATACACACCACCCAACGGTGCCATGTGCCCCATCAAATCGGCACGGCCACCAAAGGCTGCTACCGGCAAGCCACCACCGATGACCTTGCCCAGGCAAGTCAGGTCGGCCTGCACACCATACAGTGCCTGCGCACCATGCAGGCCTACACGAAAGCCGCACATCACTTCATCAAATATCAGGACACTGCCATGCGCGGTACACAGCTTGCGCATGGTGTTGATGAATTCTTGCGTGGCACGTATCAGGTTCATATTGCCAGCCACTGGTTCAACAATCACGCAGGCGATCTGGTCGCCGATGGACTTGAACACTTCTTCCAGTTGCTCGCTATTATTATAGTCAAGCACCAGGGTGTGTTTACTGAAGTCTTCCGGCACACCTGCAGAAGTCGGGTTGCCAAACGTCAGCAAGCCACTGCCAGCTTTGACCAATAAAGAGTCTGCATGACCGTGATAACAACCTTCAAACTTGATGATTTTGTCGCGCTTGGTGGCGCCACGAGCCAGGCGCAAGGCGCTCATGGTGGCTTCGGTGCCGCTGGATACCAGACGCACTTGTTCTATGCTGGGCACGAGTTTGCAGATTTCTTCTGCCATCTCGACTTCACCTTCGGTCGGCGCGCCAAAGCTCAGGCCGCGGGCGGCAGCTTCTTGCACTGCGCTGATAACTTCAGGATGGGCATGACCAACGATGGCCGGACCCCATGAGCCTATGTAATCGATATAGCGTTTGTCTTCCGCATCCCAAAAATAGGGGCCGGCTGCGCGCGTGATGAAACGCGGCGTACCGCCGACGGAGCGGAAGGCGCGCACAGGAGAATTCACACCACCTGGCGTGGTCTTTTGGGCGCGGGCAAACAGGATGTCGTTTTTATCGGTCATGATGGAGCTTCAGTAAGTGATGGTGCAAATGAGGTGGTGTTTAAAATCAGGTGCTCTATCAATAAGGGCATTAAATAATAAAGGCATTGAATACGTGCTTATATATTAGAGGGAATTCGTAGAAGAAGTTCGTAGAGGGAGTTTGCACAGGATCTAGCTGGCTTCCCTGGCCCAGAAGTAACGGTCAGGTATCAGCCTGCCCATGCCCAGCCTTTGCGCATGGCTTAAAGCGGCGTGGGTAAATTCCTGGGCTTCAAGTACAGCCTCCGGGATTTCCAGTCCATTCGCCAGCAGGGCGGCAATGGCAGCGGAGAGGGTAGAGCCTGCGCCGGCATGTGAACCTGGCAAGCGCTGCCAGGTATCGCGCCTGACAATGCCGGTTTCATTATATAAAGTGTTAACCACTTCACCAGTTTCACCCGTAGTGCCCGTGACTAATATATACTCGCAGCCGGATTCGATCAGCGTCATGGTGTCGGCGGCCAGATCCTCGGCCTCTGTTTCTACCTCAGCACCTTCTTTCCAGGTTTCTGCCAGACGCGACAGTTCTACTGCAGAGATCATCAGCAGGCTGGCCTGCGGTATCAGCAATTCACGGATTGCCAGTACCAGGTCTTCGGCTTCTGGCCCTTGTTCTGTCAGGGCGGCATTGAAGGGGTCGAGTACCAGCGGCAGTTCTGGATAGTCTGAAACGATCTCGGCAATGACGGTGACATTCTCGACGCTGCCTGCCTGGCCGACTTTAAAGGCCAGCACCGGCATGTCTTCCAGCACGGTGCGGGCCTGTTCGTCGACTAAATCTCCATCAAGTGGATGTAAATCATCGATTTGCGACGTATCACCAGTTAAAATGGCGGTGATAACGGGTAAGCCATAACAGCCCATGGCTGCAAACGATGCCAGATCGGCATGGATACCGGTGGCAGCAACAGGATCTGATGCGCCAAAGCTAAGTATTAGTGGAGAAATTTGGTTTTGCACGTTGGGTAGATTAATATAGCTGACTTCGTGAGGACTTAAATTACTCGCGCAAATGCCATTAGTAACACATTGCAAACAGAATATTTGCAGCAGTTTCAATATTTTACTTGATTGAAGGGTTTTAGTCGTGACTGATACGGTAACGGAAAAGGTAGTTTTCAAGGCGTGGATGTGCTTGATTTGCGGTTGGGTATATGATGAAGAGCAAGGTTCACCTGAAGACGGGATTCCGGCTGGTACCAAATGGGAAGATGTACCCATGAACTGGACCTGTCCCGAGTGCGGTGCACGCAAAGAAGACTTTGAAATGGTGGCAATCTGATCGATTTGTCGATTTTGATGTTGCTTAATATGTTTATTCAAGGAAAAAAAGCGCAAATGTGCGATTTTTTGTTACAGTGATATGTAACCTTAATACTGCCGGGAAGAGATGATTTTATGTCAACGTTGACAGGCAACGAGAACTTGAAAATCATGGTGATTGACGATAGCAGCACCATACGCCGTTCGGCCGAGATTTTTCTTGGACAAGCCGGATACAAAATAGTATTGGCGGAAGATGGTTTTGACGCACTTGCCAAGATTAACGATTCTCATCCAGACCTGATTTTTTGCGATATCCTCATGCCAAGGCTGGATGGATATCAAACTTGCGCTTTGATTAAAAAAAGCGCGAAATTCCGGGATACACCGGTAATCATGTTGTCTTCTAAGGACGGTTTATTTGACCGTGCCCGCGGTGCGATGGTCGGCTCTGATGAGTATCTGACCAAGCCTTTTACAAAGGATAGTCTGCTGAAAACTGTAAAAAATTACACTTCGGCGACCTAGTTTTATATAGTTAAGTTAGTTAATGTGAGGTAAAACAAGATGGCCATTCAAAAAATTCTGGTAGTAGACGATTCTCCAACAGAACGCTATTTCCTGACCGATGTATTGGTGAAAAATGGTTTTTCAGTATCAACAGCTGAAAACGGTGAAGAAGCCCTGAGCAAAATCAAGGCTGACAAACCACAGTTGATCTTGATGGACGTGGTCATGCCTGGGCAAAATGGTTTCCAGATTACCCGTGCGATCGCCAAAGATCCTGATACGCAAGACGTTCCCGTGATCATCTGCACCAGCAAAAATCAGGAAACTGATCGTATCTGGGGTTTGCGTCAGGGTGCCCGTGATTATCTGGTGAAGCCTATTGATCCGGCAGAATTGCTGGCGAAGATTTCTGCCCTCGGTTAATCCGTATCGACAAGTATTAATTCTTGCATCAACAATAAGATATCTTCGGATTGCCTCATGAATCAGACTGTGCGTGAAACTGCTGCAGCAAATCTGGACGTTGTCAAACCTGAAAAGGGCGTGCGTCGTACCCGTTTGCGTGAATTTCAGGCGCAGCTGGTTGAACGCATGCAAGCTGCCCAGCGCGGTGGCTATACGAAACTTAGCCAGTTGGGCATTATGATAGGACAGGGACGTTATCTCCTGGATTTGCGAGAATCCGGAGAAATTGTCACTGCTGGCACCCTGACCAGGGTGCCTTTGACGCGTGACTGGTACATAGGCTTATCGAATATCCGCGGTAACTTGACGGGTGTCGTCGATTTGCCGCGTTTCCAGGGCATGGATAACACCAAGCTTGATACGCAGTGCCGGATTGTTGCTTTTGCTCCCGGCATGGCATTCAACAGTGGCTTGCTGGTGTCCCAGGTTCTGGGTTTGCGTACGGTTTCAGAAATGGAAGAAATCCCTTTTGAAGACAACCAGTTTGAGAGCAAAGCCTGGTTGCGTAAAAAGTACAGGGATAAGGATGGCAACATCTGGTTTGAACTTAGTCTGGCCACATTGGTGCAGGACCAGGATTTTTTGCAAATAGGTATTTAAGTCGGTATGTGCACTCTAGCAGTACTGACAGCTTTTCAATCGTTTAGGAGACTTAGTAATGGCATTTAATCTACCGTTCTTGTCCAAAGATAAAGAAAATCCGGAAATTGACGGAGCAGAAGGTTCGGCAAGGTCGTTCGGGAATGCTGATTCGATTGAAATTGAAGAAGCAAGCAATGTCAAAATGTTGACGCCAGAGCAGCAGGCGGCTGCCGCCACACCTGTGGTAGCCGAAACTGCGGCTTCAAAAGTTGAGTCGTATGGCGACGCCACCTTTATTGGTGATGCGCTGGAGAAGGGTAGCGGCATGCGCTTGCCTATCATCGGCGGCATGTCAGTTCGTCGTCAGACCAACTTCTTGCTCGGTACCATGGCATTCTTCCTGTTACTGGGTGGTGTCTCGGTGTACCTGAACTCTGAGCAATCGACACTGATATCAACGCAGGCGCAGATCGCCGGTGAGGCGCTGATGCACTCGCAGCGTATCGGTAAAGCGGCACCAAATGCGATTCAGGGTAACGTTGAAGCTTTTAAACAGCTCAAAGACAGCCGTAGCGAACTGAATGCCGATTTGAGTGTTCTGCTGAGTGGTGGTCCATACCAGGGTCGTGTCGTCAAACGTGCTGACTCTGCTCTGGAGCCAGTCGTCAAAGAAGCACAAAAAGCCTGGAACAACTCCAATAAGGCTGCGGAAACGATCTTGAACCGTCAAAAAGAATTGACGGGTTTCGGTCAGACTCTGCAAAAAATGAATGCCCTGTCCCCAATCCTGCTGGAATTGACTGAACAAATCTCTACCCTGAAAGTACAGGGCGGTGGTTCAGCGCGTGAAATTAATGCTGCCGGTCAGCTGGTCATGTTGACCCAGCGTCTGGGTCGTAGTGCGAATGAATTCCTGACTTCTGAGGGTGTTAATCCTGAAACGGCATTCTTGCTGGGTAAGGATACGAATACTTTCCGTGATCTGGTCGATGGTTTCTTGAAAGGTAGTGATGTATTGCGTCTGACTGCTACCAAAGATGCTGATACCCGCGACAAATTGACTGAACTGCAAAAAACTTTCTCTGAATATCAGGTATGGGTTTCCAGCATTCTGGGCAATCTGCAAAACTTTATCGCTGCAAAACAGTCCGAACAGCTGGTGTTTAACGAGAACGAAGATCTCAAAAACAAACTGTCTAAATTGCAGAAAACCTATACGGCTGAGCAAGATGGTACCAGTATCTATTTCTGGGCCATGTTGGGTTCTGCCTTCTTCGCTCTGCTGGCTGCGGTAGGTATCGGTTTCGTTCAGTTGCAAGAAAGTCGTAACCGCGCTAAAGAAGCGAATGATCGTCGTCTTGAAGCTGCGGCACAAATGATGCAAGCGCAGAAACAGGAAGAAGAAGCGAAAGCCGCAAACGATCAGAATCAGGCTGCGATTTTGCGACTGATGAATGAATTGCAAGAGGTTGCGGATGGTGACTTGACGGTGCAAGCGACGGTTTCTGAAGATATCACGGGCGCGATTGCCGACTCGGTTAACTATACGGTGGAAGAGTTGCGCGGTCTGGTAGGTCGTGTTACGGCAACTGCCGAGCAGGTTACTTCAGCATCTACACAAGCGCAAAATATTTCCAGCGATTTGTTGACTGCGTCTGAACAACAGTCACGCGAGATTTCTGATGCTGGTCAGGTGGTTCTGACGATGGCGGCTGAGATTACTGACGTATCCCGCTCTGCGAATGAATCAGCACTGGTTGCGCGTCAGTCGGTTGCTGCGGCGGAGCAAGGTGCCCATGCGGTGGAAAACGCCATCAAGGGTATGAACGAGATTCGCGAACAAATCCAGGAAACCTCCAAACGTATTAAACGTCTGGGTGAATCTTCACAAGAGATTGGTGAGATCACGGAACTGATTTCCGACATTACCGAACAAACCAACGTACTGGCGCTGAATGCGGCGATTCAGGCGGCATCTGCGGGTGAAGCAGGTCGAGGCTTCTCGGTGGTTGCGGAAGAGGTTCAGCGTCTGGCGGAACGTTCAGCTGAAGCGACCAAGCAGATTGGTGCGCTGGTTCGTACGATTCAAACGGATACCCATGACGCGGTTGCCGCGATGGAAAAATCCACGCAGGGTGTGGTTGAGGGAGCGAAACTGTCAGATGCGGCCGGTACGGCGCTGTCTGAAATTCGTAGCGTTTCCAACCGTCTGGCAGAACTGATTCAAGGTATCTCGCTGGCGACGGAACAACAAGCTACCTCAGCCAACGGCGTTGCGCAAAATATTCAACACATTTTGACCATCACCGAGCAAACGCAGCATGGTACGCAGCAAACTGCGGTTTCCATTAAGGAATTGTCCATGTTGGCTGAAGAACTCAAGAACTCTGTGTCACGGTTCCGGGTTGCCGCCTGATTTTCACGCCCCGGTTGTGAGAGTGAACTGTAACAGTGAAAAGCGAAGTGCCTGCCATGTGCGCGCCAACCAGGGCGGTGTTGCAAATACTGGCGATAGCCATGCTATCGCTGTGTATAGTGATGACACTGGTCTTGCCCTGGTTCGCCGGGCACATGTCCCTCACTTACGCTTTCACTGTTACAGTCCACTAGCTGCAGCCCTATCATATTTGCACGGCAATGGACTGCGGTCCATTGCCCTTGAGTTTGCGGAGTACGCATGACATCCGATTTATCAAAATCGCCAGATCTCCCACAGGAACAGTTCGACATCGGGCCGCTATCCTGGGTGATGGGAGAAGTGCGGGAAGCAATCACGAATGCTGGCAAGATGCTGACGGACGCACTTGGCCAGGACACTGAAACCCGCCCCACCACCTTATTGCATGCGAAAAGCTATCTGCACCAGGCCCATGGTGCCTTGCAGATTGTTGATATCGATGGTGTATCCATCGTTACAGAAACCATAGAAGAATTGCTCGAGCGCCTGCAAAGTGGGCAGCTTGAAATGACACAAGCGAACGTTGAAGTCATCGTCGATGCCTTCCATGCTGTCTTGCGTTATCTGGAAGACTTGCTGTCTGGCTCACTGCATCAGCCAGTGCGCCTGTTCCCGTATTACCGTGCCCTGCTGGAACTCAAAGGTGCCGAGAGAATACATCCGGCCGATTTGTTTTTCCCGTCCCTGTCCGCCAAAGAGCAGATCCCTGAACTGGCCGTCAGCAGCAAGGCTGTGGCCATCAGTTATACCGGCTTGCGCCAGCGCTTCGAAAAACTCTTGCTGACAGTATTGACCAGCAAGGACAAAGAACAGCAACGCGCTGCCACGCAATCCATGCATGACATGATTGCAGAAATCGAAAATGGCCAGACCAACTCACAAGCCAAGGCTTTCTGGGTCGTCATGCGTGCTTTTGTGGAAGCCGTAGGTCATGGTTCCATCGACAACCAGCAATATGTCAAACAGATATTTGGCCGCATCAATCTGCAAATCCGTCGTCTGGTTGAAGGTGTCAGCACCATCCCTGAACGTCTGTTGCGCGATGCCCTGTTTTTCCTGGCTCAGGTTGAAAACCCTTCTCCTTTTGTCACCAGGGTACGTAAGGCTTACCAGCTTGACGACACAGTGCCGCTTGATTACGACAAAAAGAATTATGGTCAGATCACTGCAGGTGCACTGACAACGGCAAAAGAACAATTGTCGGCTGTCAAAAATCTGTGGGGTCGGATAGCCAATGGCGAAAATGGCCTGGCAGAAAAATTCTCACAAAAAATGACCGACCTGGCCGATACCGGCGCAGGTTTGAATGCGCCGGCGCTGGCAAAACTCTTGCGTGAATTGAATGGTATAGCCCGCAGTGTCGCGCATTCGCCAGATGGCAGCAAGCTGGGTATAGAGCTGGCCACCAGCCTGCTGTTTGTTGAGCATGCACTTGATCATATAACACGCCTGCCCGCGCACTTTGCCGAGCGTGCTGAAGAAATTACCACTCGTCTGTTGTCCGTCGTGTCCGGTGAAACACCACAAACCCAGGCCAGCTGGATGGGTGAAATTTCCCGCGAAGCGCAGCAACGTCAGACCATGGGTGTACTGGTTGGTGAAATGCAATCCAGCCTGCGTCATATAGAAAAAGTGCTGGATGAATATTTCCGCAACCCTGCTGACAAAGAAACCCTGAAACCTATCGATGGCAATCTGCATCAGATTGGTGGCGCATTGGCCATGCTGGATCAGGATGATGCGATGGCTGCAGTAGATCATACTCGTCAAATGATCAGCAGCTTTAAAGCAGAAGATGCTATTGATCCGGTTGCACAAGCAGCCTCGCATGAAAATGTGGCGCAAAACATCGGTGCCTTGTCTTTCTTCATCGAGACTTTGCAATCTCAGCCAGATACTGCGAAAAAGAAATTCAGCTTCGACAAAGAAGCCGGCCTGTTCCGTTCCAATTTGCTGGAAGCCCAGGCAAGCAAGGAATTGCTGCCTAGTGCAGACATACATTTGCCTGGTGATGAAGCACATGGTCAGGAACCCAAGGTCGCCATATTGCAGACTGCTGAGCAAGAGCTGGCTCAGCAACAGCAAGAATCTGCCCGTCTGGCAGCATCTTTGGCTGCAGCGCCAGAAGATGCAGGCTTGCAAGCGCAACTGAAAAGCTCGCTGGAATCTGAGCGTTCAGTGGCTATTTTGCTGGACGACACAGCGGCGTCGGAACGCGCCAAATCTGCCATTGCATTGCTGGCGCAAACTGATGCCACCAATGGCTCAGGTGCCTTGCAGGAAATCGTCACGACACCACCAGCCGAAACAGCCACGGCATCTGCACCAGCCCAGGATATTCCTGATGGCGACGATGCTATTGATGCTGAATTGCTGGAAATCTTCCTCATGGAAGCCGATGAGGTACTGGAATATGTCCAGACCACCTTGCCATTGTCCAGAAAAGATACCAATAACCAGGAATACCTGACCAGCTTGCGCCGTTCTTTCCATACCCTCAAAGGCAGTGGCCGCATGGTTGGCCTGATGGTATTTGGTGAAGCCGCCTGGAGCATAGAGCAGGTCATGAACCTGTGGTTATCTGATTCCCGTAGTGGTGATGAAAACCTGTATGCCCTGCTGGACCGCACTGCGCGTGAAATGGTCGAGTGGGTCGGTGAATTGAAACAGAACGGTGTTTCTTCACGCACAGGCAAAGCCATCATCGCTGCTGCTGAACGTATCAAGGCTGGCGAAAATTATCAGGATATTCCTGAAGTCGTCGCCGCCCCGGCAGTTGAGCCTGTCCTCGTTGCTCCGGTGATTGAAGAAGTTGACGCAGCAGCCTTGCCAGAAGCCCTTGAAATTGAGGCTGTGGCTACTCCTGTCATTGAAGAGATAACTACAGAAGTGCCTGCTCCGGTGACTGCAGATGCTTCTTCCGAATTCGACGCATTTGAATTTACGCCAGTAGAACTGGTGAATGTCGAAGCGCCTGCAGTAGCAGACGTACCGATGGGAAGTGAGCCTGTCGAAGTGCTTGCGTCTGTTGAGGAAGTTATTGCAGTGACACCGGCGTTCGCCAGCTTGCCTGAGTTGACACTGGACACGCCTGTTCACGCTGAAGAAGCGATCTTGCCAGAAACCAGCTTGCCGTTCGATCGTGCGCTGGAAGTTGCTGTTGCGGCAGAAGATATGCCAGTTCCAGAGGCTGAAGAGCTGATGGCTGAATTGCCGCTGGACGCAGTACACGAAGAAATTCTGGTATCAGTAGCACCAGCAACACCAGCAGACATCCCTCTGGAAGTGCTGACTGAGGCAGTGGCAGATATACCAACGCTGGAATTGCCAGAAGTCATAGAACTGACGGCCTTGCCTGAAACAGATTTGCCTGTAGTAGAAGCAGAGTCTATAGAAGCAGGCTCTGACAGTCTGGCATCTGATCTTGCCAGCGCAGATGAGTTACCGGAAGTAGTTTTGCCTGTTGAGACTATTGCCAGCGAAGAAGACACAAAAACACCAGAAGCAGCAGAAATTGCTACCGCAAAAATCATCGATTTCCCAGATTTGTCAGCACCCGCACCTAGTGTGGACGACAACATCAAGCGTATCGGCGATATAGAAATCAGCCTGCCTTTGTATTCCATCTACATGGCAGAAACAGATGAAATCGTCCGTTTCCTGGTGCAGGATTTTGCTGAATGGAGACATGAGCCACACCGCCATGTTTCTACACATGCGATTCATGCCAGCCATTCTCTGGCAGGCAGCTCGGCAACTGTAGGCCTCAAACCTTTACAGGAACTGGCGCATAGCCTGGAATTTGTCTTGCAAAGACTGGAACGTCATCCTGTCGTATTGCTGGAATCAGAATACGATGTACTGGACCGTTCTCTGGATTCTGCCAAACGCATGCTGCAAAAGTTTGCCTTGTCAGAAATGGCAGCATCTGCACCTGAAGAAATTCGTCAACTTGAACATTTGTTGCAAGTCGTCATCGAGCGTTCCAACGCTGGTGCAGATGAAGAATTCATCACTTCCACTAATGAAAAACTTGATCCGATATCTCTGTCAGAAGAGTTGCCATCAGTAGATCTTGCTGCTACAGAGTTGTTGACGGCAGAAGTAGTTGATACGCTCGACGCGCCTGAGCAAATCACCGCGGACATACCAGTCGTTACTGAAACCCTGACTGAGTCAGAATTCAATCTGGATCATGCAGAAGCGCTGGAAGCCTTGCCTGTTCTGGATGAAGAATTGTCAGAAGAGTTGAGCGCGGAAGAGTTGGCTGTTGAGACACCGCTGGAAGCAGAGATTGTCATTGCGGCAGGCTTGCCAGAGCCAGAAGCACCGGAAGAAACTATTACTGACCGCATCGGCTCCATCATGCTCGACGCCATGGGCGATATCCATCCGGTGGACGCGCATACAGAGTTTGCTCCTGTCACTGAGCCTGCACCGGTCATCGCGCCTGATCCAGTTATTGAACTCGCACCTGTAGAAGTGCCTGAGCCTGTTGCCGAACCAGAAATAGTGGAAGCTGTAGCTACGCCAGCAACCCCTGCAACACTGATAACACCGGCAAGCTTTACACCGGTTGTTCAGGCTGCGGCTGAATATGTTGCTCCAGCCAGTGATGGCAGCGTGCAGATTCGTGATGATCTGGATATGGACTTGTTGCCTGTCTTCATAGAAGAAGGTAATGACTTGCTGCCTATGGTTGGTCAGTTGCTGCGTACCTGGCAAGAGAAACCAGACGACATGGCAGCACCACAAGCCATTGCCCGTATCATGCATACCATCAAAGGTAGTGCACGTATGGCTGGCGCCATGGGCCTGGGTCAGCACATCCATGATATGGAATCACGCATCGAAACGCTGATGCATGGTGGTAGTGCAGTTCGTGTTTCCCTGCTGGATGATTTGCTGGCACGTCATGATCACAGCATGCACATGTTTGACCGCTTGCTGCATCCTGAGGCGCATGTAACACCTGCACAAGCTGATGCACCATTGAGTGCTGCGCAAGAACTGGATCAGTTCCAGGAACAAATGGCGGCCACCAATACAGATGCACCAGTGATCATCAATGAACTGGTGAACCTGACACCTGTAGTGCCACTCATGACCCGCGCCATACCGGCCAGGGCTGCAGCTGCACCAGTTGCTGTGGCAGCCAATACGCCGGCTACCCTGGTGCGTGTGCGTGCCGATATTCTTGACCGTCTGGTTAACCAGGCCGGTGAAGTTTCCATCTCGCGTTCACGTCTGGAAAATGAAGTCAGCACCTTGCGCTCATCCCTCAGCGAGTTGACAGAAAACGTCAACCGCCTGCGTGACCAGTTGCGTGAAGTTGAGATTCAGGCAGAAACCCAGATTACCTCGCGCATGGCGCATTCTGGCGACCGTGAATTTGATCCGCTTGAGTTTGACCGCTTTACCCGTCTGCAAGAATTGACACGTATGATGGCTGAAAGCGTCAGCGACGTGGCTACCGTACAAACCAACTTGACGCGTACCATTGACGGCGCAACCAATGACTTGCTGGTACAAGCGCGTTTGACACGTGACTTGCAACAGGATTTGATGCGCGTACGTATGATTCCTTTCGCCAGTATTTCTGAGCGTCTGTATCGCGTGACCCGTCAGACTTCCAAAGAAGTCGACAAGCGCGTCAACCTGGATATTCGCGGTGCAACGGTAGAGATGGATAGGGGCGTTTTGGAAAAAATGGCCGGTCCTTTCGAACATTTGCTGCGTAATGCGATTGTCCACGGTATTGAAAGCCGTGAAAACAGGCGCAATCATGGCAAAGAAGAAACCGGTGAATTGCTGATCGAGATTCGCCAGGAAGGTAATGAAGTTGTGATTCGCTTTAGCGATGATGGTCAGGGCCTGAACCTGACCCGCATCCGCGAAAAAGCGCTGTCCGTCGGCTTGATTTCCAATGAAGATAATCCTGGCGAGCTGGAAACAGCCAACATGATTTTCGAACCTGGCTTCTCGACTGCGACTGAAATCACCGAACTTGCCGGCCGTGGCGTCGGTATGGACGTGGTCCGCTCCGAAGCTGCTTCCCTGGGCGGTCGTGTTGAAGTAACGACTAACGAAGGCAAGGGCGCTGAATTCACGATTCGCCTGCCTCTGACGCTGGCAGTGACGCAGGTTGTGTTGCTGAGTTCTGGTGGCCGTACTTTCGCCGTACCTTCCGTTCTGGTCGAGCAAGTACAGCAACTGAAATCAAATGCCCTGGCCAATGCCTACAACGAAGGCGCGGTCATGTGGCAAGGTCAGCGCGTGACTTTGTACTACCTGTCCTCCATGCTGGGCCAGGACGATGCTACACCGATGACACAACAATACAGCCCGCTGCTGATAATGAAGAGCGGTGGCGAGCGTGTTGCCATCCACGTTGATGACGTTCTGGGTAACCGCGAGGTGGTTGTTAAAAACATCGGCCCGCAACTGGCACGTATGACAGGTATCGCCGGCGCGACCGTACTCGGTTCCGGTGAGATCGTTCTGATCCTGAACCCGGTACCTTTGGCACAACGCATGGAACACGAACATGCACGCCTGCAGCAACTGGGTGCAGAAGCTACACCTGAAATGGGTGCCGTCGCCAATCTGCACAGCGCAACGGAAGTGACTGAAACCAAAGCACAGCCAGTACAGGGCTTGCGTACCCAGCATACGGTCATGGTAGTCGATGATTCCCTGACTGTACGCCGCGTGACCCAGCGTTTGCTGACACGTGAGGGTTACCAGGTTATCCTGGCAAAAGACGGCATTGATGCACTGGAGCAGTTGCAGTCGGTGACACCAGACGTGATGCTGGTCGACATCGAAATGCCACGCATGGACGGCTTCGATCTGACCCGTAACGTACGCAGCGATTCACGTACCAGCCATATCCCTATCATCATGATTACTTCGCGTACTGCGGATAAGCACAGGAATTATGCGAAAGAACTCGGTGTGAATGAGTACTTTGGTAAGCCTTATCGTGAGGATGATTTGTTGGGGGCGATTATGGGGTTCCTGGGTAAGGATGCGGCGGTGATCGTGTAAGTAGGCTGTAGATTTTAGATAGTCAAAAAAGCAGAGAGTGATCTCTGCTTTTTTTGTTTTTGTGGTTTGGTTTTTTGCCGCTTGTAACTTATGGTGTGATTGATTTACCTTAAATTAAAAGCCGTCATTCCACCGGGCTGGCGCTCCAGCGTACTTTTGGCTGGAATCCAGTGGCGTTCGTGGTATGCCGTATGCTTGTTACATGACTCACTTTGATTAGCGCGACTACACTCCGTGGACACAAGCCGGGTCTCGGCCCGGCGGCCGAAATTCTTTCTTTGCGTCGCCAAAGAAAGAATTCAAAGAAAGGCGACCCAGGCGTAGCCGCCCCTGCTGGGTTCCCATTTGTGCAGTACAAAAAATGGGAAAGTCCGAAAACTCGCCTGCGGCTCAGACATCGGCCTTTCTCTTTCCATTTTCTGTACTGCACAAATGGCGTCTACACATGGGAACTGCAAAAGTCAAAAGCAGATGCAACGTCAAAACCAACTGCAACGTCAAAACAAGCATACACAAATTGCTATCGGTATTAGTTCGGCTAGCCTTCACTTATCCCCCTCATGCGCAGCCACCTTCTTCACCACCGCATACCGCGTCAATGTCTGCTTGCGCGCGACATCGTGTTCGACGAGCGGAAACGGATAATCCTTGTCTATCTTCACTCCAGCCTGCTCCAGCAATAAAGGCGCAGCCTTCCACGGCGCATGAATGCTGCGTTTGTCCAGTTTCGCCAGTTGCGGCAGGTAGCGTTTGATGAACTTGCCTTCGGTGTCGAATTTTTCTGACTGGGTGATGGGGTTGAAAATGCGGAAGTAGGGCTGGGCGTCGCAGCCGGAGGAGGATGCCCATTGCCAGCCGCCGTTGTTGGCGGAGAGATCGAAGTCGTTCAGGTGTTCGGCGAAGTAGGCTTCGCCGCGACGCCAGTCTATGCCGAGGTCTTTGATGAGGAAGCAGGCGGTGACCATGCGCAGGCGGTTGTGCATGTAGCCGGTCTGGTTTAGTTGCAGCATGGCGGCATCGACCAGGGGGTAGCCGGTGCGGCCTTCGCACCAGGCGGCGAAGTGGGCGTCAGCTTGTGGGCCGGTTTCCCATAGTATAGCGTCGTAGTCTGGCTTGAAAGAGCGGTAGGCTACATGCGGGTGATGATGCAGTATCATGAAATAAAAGTCGCGCCAGACCAGTTCAGACAACCAGATTTCTGCTCCGCGATTGGCAGAGATGCGCATTTGCCGCACGGCTTCCTGTACTAGTTGCCGTATCGATATCGTGCCAAAGCGCAGGTGGACGGACAAATAAGATGGTCCCTTGATCGCCGGGAAATCACGCGACTGATCATACAATTTCACGCGACCCACAAAGTCTTCCAGTAAACTACGTGCGCCCGACATGCCGGCGGCTACCGGCATACGGCGTTCAGCTGCCAGGGCAAAACCCATTTCTGCCAGCGTGGGTATGGTTTGTTCGGAAATGGTGTTTAGCTTGTGCGCATATTTTTCTATGGGGTAAGAGCGCGAATAAAAGTCGCTTCCTTCTTCATGGAATTTTTTCAGCCAGGCATTTTTGTAGGGAGTAAAAACAGAGAAGGGCGCGTTTGCCAGCGACAAGACTTCTGACTTTTCAAAAATGACCTGGTCTTTAAAACTCAGAAATGCACAATTTCGTTTTGATAATTCTTGCCTGACGGACTCATCACGGGCCACTGCCTGCGGTTCGTAATCATGATTGGTGAACACGGCATCAACGCCGAGCTCGGCCACCAGTTGTGGTATGGCTGTTTCTGCATGGGTATAACGCACCAGCAAACCACCGCCCATTTGCTGCAGTTCTTGATCCAGTTCAAGAATACTTTCATGAATAAATGCAAGCCGCCTGTCATTTTCTGGCAAATTGTCTAATATTGTTTTATCGAAGATAAAAATGCAATAGACCTTGTCACTTTGCCGCAGGGCATGATACAGGGCGGCGTGGTCAAAATTACGCAGGTCGCGGCGGAACCAGACCAGTGAGCGAGGGAAATGGGCTTTAAGTTCTTGCATGATCTGTCTGGTAGTGTGGTCAAAACGCAGTGTGGCACCTTAGCACACATCGAAAATGCACGCTAAAAATGCTAAAATGTGACCATGGCGAAGCAAACAAAATCACTACATACCAATCTGCACGACGATGCAACACAGTCGGCCCCCATGACTTCCAGACATAAATTTCAGGTGAAAAGCGAAGACGATAACAATTTGGAATTGAATTTAACCAATCATTTCCTGATTGCAATGCCATCCATGATGGACCCCGTCTTTGGTGGCACGGTGATTTATTTGTGCGAGCATAGCCCGCGCGGTGCCATGGGCATGGTTATCAACCGCCCCATAGAGTTGACGGTCGCTGGCCTGTTTGACCGCATAGACCTGAAGCTGGAAATCATTCCTGACTCTCATCCAATAGGCAAGCGCCCCGTCATATTTGGCGGGCCAGTACAGGATGACCGTGGTTTCGTCCTGCACACGCCTGTCGGTGAGTATTCATCTTCATTAAAAGTGACCGACGAGATCGCCTTCACCACCTCACGCGATGTACTGGAAGCCGTGGCTGCCGGTGATGGGCCTGAACAAGTCCTGATCAGCGTCGGTTATGCTGGGTGGGGTGCTGGTCAGCTCGAACAAGAGATACTGGCCAATGGCTGGCTGACAGTAGCGGCCGATGCGCGTATCCTGTTTGATTTGCCGCTGGAAGAACGTTTTGCCGCTGCCATCAAATTGCTGGGCATAGACCCGCTGATGCTGGCAGCCGAAGCGGGGCATGCCTGATGGCTGCAAGCGAAGGTACGGTACTCGCCTTTGATTTTGGTTTGAAACGCATAGGCGTTGCCGTTGGCAATACCTTTTTACGCCAGGCTGAAGCTCTCAGCATCATCCACGCCCCTACCAATGACGGCAAATTTGCCGACATCACCAAACTCATTGAACAATGGCAGCCAGTGCTCTGCGTGGTAGGTTTGCCCATGCATCCCGACGGTGCTGACAATGAAATGACACAGCGCTGCAGGCGCTTTGCCAACCAGCTCCATGGCCGCTTCAATCTACCTGCCGTGTTGGTCGATGAACGTTACTCTTCTGCCGTACTCAGTAGCTCGCGTGGCGAGTTTATCGACGACGATGCGGCTGCCCTCATTCTGCAACAATATTTTGATGAAACGCCATGACTACCACGACCACTAATGCTGCCCAGCTTGATGCAGAAGCGCTGTATCAGCAACTGCTGGAGCAAATCAGGCCATATGCGCTGGCACAAGACAAGCTTGCCATCGTTGGCATATACTCCGGCGGTGCCTGGATAGCCGAGCGCCTGGTGCACGACCTGGGCTTGCCGAATAAAGCCGGCCGCATCGATGTGTCCTTTTACCGCGACGACTATGCCGCCAAGGGCCTGCATGCCGAAGTCAAACCTACGCAAATTCCTTTCGATGTTGATGGTGCACAAATCATTCTGGTAGATGACGTGTTGTACACAGGCCGCACTACCCGCGCCGCCATCAATGAATTATTTGATTATGGCCGCCCGGCCCGCATCATGCTGGCCACCCTGGTAGACCGTGGTGGTCGCGAATTGCCGGTGGCTGCTGATTTTGTAGCTCATACCGCCTCATTTGAACCCGCCGTCTCTGTCAATCTGCAACGTGCAGATGATGGCACTTTCAGCATCTCTGTCGACCATGCATAATCCCCAGCTCAATAAACACGGCGAACTCCAGCATTTGCTGACGATAGATGGCTTGCCGAAAGCCATCGTCAATCATATTCTCGATACCGCTTCTTCCTTCGTCAGCGTCAGCGACAGGGAAGTCAAGAAAGTGCCGTTGATGCGTGGCAAAAGCGTCTTCAATCTGTTCTTTGAAAACTCTACACGCACACGCACTACCTTTGAGATTGCCTCCAAGCGTTTGTCGGCGGACGTGATCAATCTCAATATCGCGGCTTCCAGTACCAGCAAGGGTGAATCCCTGCTCGACACCATCGACAATCTGGCAGCCATGCATGCCGACATGTTTGTCGTGCGCCACGCCACTTCAGGCGCACCTTTCCTGATCGCCAAGCATCTGAACGACACCAGACAACACCACGTACACGTGGTAAATGCCGGTGATGGCCGCCATGCCCACCCCACCCAGGGTTTGCTGGACATGTACACCATACGCCACTATAAAAAAGACTTCACTAACCTGACAGTCGCGATTGTGGGTGACGTCCTGCACAGCCGCGTCGCGCGGTCTGACATTCATGCCCTGACAACCCTGGGCGTGCCGGAAGTGCGCGTGATAGGTCCGCGCACTTTGTTGCCGGGTGGCCTGGATCAGATGGGTGTGCGGGTTTTCAATAATATGGATGAGGGCCTCAAAGGCGTCGATGTCATCATCATGCTGCGTCTGCAAAATGAACGCATGAGCGGTGCCTTGCTGCCTTCAGCACAAGAATATTTCAAGAGCTATGGCCTGACGCCAGAACGCCTGGCACTGGCAAAACCAGATGCCATCGTCATGCACCCCGGCCCCATGAACCGTGGTGTAGAAATTGACTCTGCCGTGGCCGATGGCCCGCAGGCAGTGATACTGCCGCAAGTGACTTTTGGTATCGCCGTGCGCATGGCTGTCATGAGCATCGTTGCTGGTAACAGCGGCGGGGTATGAGGAGAATATGAAGATACATATCAAAAATGGCCGCGTGATTGATCCGGCAAGTGCTACCGATGCAGTACAGGACGTGTTTATCGCTGCTGGCAAGATTGTCGCCCTGGGCCAGGCACCTGCTGACTTTGTCGCCAATAAAACTGTTGATGCAACTGGCTTGATCGTTGCACCCGGCCTGGTAGACCTCAGCGCCCGCCTGCGTGAACCTGGTTTTGAATACAAGGCCACGCTGGAATCTGAATTGCAAGCCGCCATGCGCGGCGGTGTCACCAGTCTGGTGTGCCCGCCAGATACTGACCCTGTACTTGATGAATCTGGCCTGGTAGAAATGCTCAAGCAAAGAGCGCGCATGCAAAACAAGGCCCATGTTTATCCACTGGGTGCGCTGACCGTCGGTTTGAAAGGTGAATCTTTGACCGAGATGGCTGAGCTGACTCAGGCTGGCTGCATAGGTTTTTCACAGGCTGAAGAAACCATCGCCAATACCAATACCCTGCAAAGAGCTTTGGATTACGCCGCGACCTTTGGCTTTACCGTCTGGTTGCGTCCGCAAGATGCCTACATAGGCAAGGGCGGCGTTGCCCACAGCGGCCCCTTGGCTTCACGTCTGGGTTTGTCTGGCGTGCCTGTTATGGCCGAGACGATTGCCCTGCATACCCTGTTTGAACTCATGCGTGCTACTGGT
Organism: Pseudomonadota bacterium; assembly: GCA_040390835.1. Lineage (GTDB taxonomy): Bacteria > Pseudomonadota > Gammaproteobacteria > Burkholderiales > Burkholderiaceae_D > Undibacterium. The sequence goes on along the minus strand of JAZJXP010000044.1, from coordinate 54,260 downwards.
GCCAAAGTTCATCTGTGCCGCATCTCTTCTGCCGCTGGCCTGGATTTGATACGCAAGGCCAAAAAAGAAGGTTTGCCGCTGACTTGCGACGTTGGTGCTCACCATGTACATCTGACTGACGCCGACATTGGCTTCTTCGATTCCAATGCCCGCCTGACTCCGCCTTTACGCAGCCAGCGTGACCGCGATGCCATTTCTGCGGCATTGAAAGACGGCACCATCGATGCGATATGCTCAGACCATACACCGGTCGATGATGATGAAAAATTGCTGCCCTTTGCCGAAGCATCGCCAGGAGCGACCGGTCTGGAATTGCTATTGTCACTGACACTGAAATGGGCAGAAGACAGCCGTGGTGAAGTTGGCCTCATGCTGGCCCTGTCCAAGATCAGCCAGCATGCCGCCAAAGTGGCGGGCGTACCTGCCGGGCAAATCGCGGTTGGACAGGTTGCCGACATCTGTATCTTTGATCCTGTCACACGCTGGAAGGTCGAAGCAAAAGCCCTTGCCAGCCAGGGCAAGCATACGCCTTTCCTGGGTTATGAATTGCCAGGCGTGGTCAAGGCGACGATAGTTTCAGGGCATATTGCGTTTGATACGCTGCATTGAATCTGGTCTGACGGAATTCTTTGGAAATGATTTAAAGCATTATTGGGTAATAAAATGGCTTGCTGGGAGTATGGTTCACCGTACTCCCGTTTGTTTTATTGCGATTTGAAATTTTTATCTTAGCCTTTGTGGGCACGGGCGTTTGGGCATGATTGTTTGGCATTTTTTCCGGATATTTCTCCATCTCACGGCAGGTCTGCTGACTTGCGCCGTGATCTTTCCGTTTTCCTCTGATACCAGGCGTGACGAGCTGGTCCGTCGCTGGTCGGTTAAATTGCTCGCCATCTGTACTGTGGATGTGGCTTTCAAGGATAAAAGTGAAGGTGCTGTGAGTGCGTCGGCGATGATCGTGTCCAACCATGTGTCGTGGCTGGATATTTTTGTCATCAATACGCTGCACCCTTGCCATTTCGTCGCCAAGTCAGATATCCGTAACTGGCCTTTGCTGGGCTGGTTATGTGAAAAGGCCGGCACGATTTTCCTGGTGCGTGGCAGGCAGCGTGATGTGCGCCGTATTTATGAGGGACTGGTACATCAGATAGAAGCGGGCAAGCGTATTGCATTTTTCCCTGAAGGTACGACAGCAGCACAAGGCAATTTACTGTCTTTTCACGCCAACCTGTTTGAAGCGGCAATAGAAGCGCATGTACCTGTGCAACCCTTTGTTGTCCGCTATCTTGATGCACAGGGGCAGTTTCATGCTGCTGCCGATTTTATTGGCGACATGACTTTTGCAGAGAGCATGCGCATCATCTTGCTGGCGCCACGCATGACGGCAGAACTGGTACGCCTGCCTGCTATTCCTACAGAGGGTGCGCACCGCAGAGAAGTGGCGCAAGTGGCGCGTGCGGCGGTGATGAAAGAATTGAGATTAAGCGAATAATACTTACCCGGGTTTTTGCTGCTGCGGACAATCTATCTGCACGACTTGCCTGTCTTCCAGAGCAACAGCAGTCAGCTTGCCGCCCCAGACGCAGCCGGTATCAAGGCTGATCAGATTGTCACGCAAGATCAGGCCCAAGGTAGACCAATGGCCAAATGCAACAGTGTTTTTTTCACTGGCACGTGGCTGGTCAAACCAAGGGGCAAAGCCTTGCGGTGTGCTGTCCAACCCATCCTTGCTGTCAAAATCCATGACGCCATCTGCGCTACAAAAACGCATGCGTGTCAGTGCATTGATGATGCAGCGTGACCTGTCATAGCCTTCCAGATCATCCTGCCATTGCGCTGGGGTATTGCCATACATATTGCGCAATAGGTCTATCCAATCTTCACTGCGTAACTGTGTCTCCACTTCATGCGCCAGTTTGATGGTTTGTTTTGCTGACCATTGCGGGAATATTCCTGCATGTATCAGTAAATGCTGATGCTGCAAAATCGCCATAGGTCTGTGCCGCAACCAGTCCAGCAATTCTTCACGGTCTGGTGCATGCAGGATATCGTCGAGGGTATCGCTGCGACTTGCCTTGCGTATGCCGTGGGCGACTGCCAGCAAATGCAGGTCATGGTTGCCGAGCACGGATTCTGCCCGGCCAGCGATTTGCAAATCACGTATCAGACGCAGGCTGGCTAGCGACTTGGGGCCGCGGTTGACCAGGTCACCTGCAAACAAATACTGCGCGTTTGGTTCGGTCTGCTCTATCTTGCTGAGCAGACTTTGCAACTGGTCGGCACAGCCTTGTATATCGCCGATAAAATAAGTTTTTGCCATTGCTGCCTCAAGGTTCGCCACCCAGGCGTTTGGCTTCTGCGCGGCTGATCAGGGCTTGCTGTTTTTGTTGTTCGCGCACGCTGGCAGTAATCATGGTTGGCCAGCCTATCAAATGCTGTTCTGCAATTTCAGCCAGGCCACGCATCCATGCTGGTGATTCATTCAGGCAGGGGATGTAGTTGAATTCCTTGCCACCCGCTTTGAGGAAGTCGGTCTTTACTTCCATGGCGATTTCTTCCAGGGTTTCCAGGCAGTCAGCGATAAAGCCGGGGCAGATCACATCGACCCGCTTGACGCCTTCTTTGGCAAGTTTTGCTACAGTCGGTGCAGTGTAAGGTTGCAGCCATTCGGCACGGCCCAGACGCGACTGGAAAGTGACGATGTAATCATCCTTGCCCAGTCCCAGTTTCTCTGCCAGCAGGCGCGCGGTTTTATAGCATTCGCAGTGGTAGGCATCGCCACGTAGCAAAAAGGCTTTCGGCAAACCATGGAAGCTCATGACCAGCTTGTCCGGGCGGCCATGGCTTTGCCAGTGATCCATGACGGAAAGACGAAGCGCCTGTATATAGCCGTCATGATCATGATAATTTTTGACGAAACGCAGTTCAGGCATGTTCCTGACTTGCTGGTAATGCTGGGCGACGGCGTCAAAATTGGATGCCGTCGTCGTGGCAGAATATTGCGGGTAAGCAGGCAATATCAGTATGCGTTCACAACCGTCAGCTTTGAGTTTTTGCAGGACATTGGGTATCGAAGGTGAGCCGTACCGCATGGCATACGCAACTTGCACTTCATGCCCACGTTCACCCAGATAACCTTTCAGCAATGCTGCCTGTTTTTGTGTATGTATCTTTAGTGGCGAACCATCCCTGGTCCAGATGGACGCATATTTTTTTGCTGACTGGCCAGAACGGAAGGGCAGGATAATACCATGCAAGAGCAGCCACCAGAGCGGGCGGGGCACTTCAACCACGCGTCTGTCCCATAAAAATTGTTTGAGATAACGGCGCACTGCCGATGTCGTCGGCGCATCTGGTGTGCCCAGGTTGATCAGCACCACGGCTGTCTTGGCGATTTTGCCGTGTGAATATTCAGGTTCTTTAAGGAAGCGCATGATGTTTTTTTTCTTAAGATGCCAATAATTCTCTGGCGTGTTTGCGCGTAGTCGCTGTAATTTCTATGCCGCCCAGCATGCGGGCGATTTCTTCCACTCTTTGCTTGTTATCGAGTGCTTCTATCTGTGACACAGTCTTGCCATTCTGGTTGGCCTTGCTGACCTGGAAGTGCTGGTTAGCCTGGCTGGCAACTTGCGGCAGATGGGTAACGCACAAGACTTGCCTGTCTTGTCCGAGACGTTTCAATAAACGGCCAACTACTTCAGCCACGCCACCACCTATGCCACTATCAACTTCATCAAATATGAGGGTAGGGGTGGCCGTAGCGCAGGAGGTGATGACAGAGATCGCCAGCGAGATGCGCGCCAGCTCACCACCAGATGCCACTTTGGCCAGCGGCCTAGCCTGCACCCCGGCATGACCTGCCACCAGGAATTCCACTTGTTCCAGGCCATAGACTGCTGGTTCAACCGGGTTCAGGGCGACCGAGAAACTGCCACCACTCATGCTCAGGTCTTGCATCGCTGTGGTGACTGCAGCGCCCAAGTCCTTGGCGACTTTTTGCCTGGTCTTGCTGAGTTTTTGTGCGGTTTGCAAATAAGCCAGCCTGGCTTTTTCTTCCTGTGCTTTCAAGGCATCCATGTCAGTCGCGTTTGACAACTGTGCCAACTGGGCTGACAGCGTGGCAAACTCTTCATGCAGCTTTTCCGGCGCGACGTGAAAGCGGCGTGCAGTGGTGTGGATAGTTTCTACGCGGTTTTCCACGACGCGCAGGCGGGCAGGATCAAGCTCGGTGCGGCTCAGGTAAACATTGAGTGCATAAGTGGTTTCCTGCAAGTTGATGCAGGCAGATTCCAGCGCATCAGTGACGGGCTTTAGCGCGGCATCATAATCAAGCAGCTTCAATAGTTTTTGCTGGATGGCAGTCAGTTGCGACAGGACCGGATGTTCTGATTCAGAAATCAGAGTTGCCGCCTCCTGCCCGCCTTCCATCAGACTGGCAGCGTGGGCAAGGCGGGTATGCTCCTGGCTGATGTTTTCCCATTCGCCGGGTTTGATCTGCAATTTATCGAGCTCGCCAACTTGCCATTCCAGACGCTCGCGCTCTTGCAAGACGCTCTTTGCATTGGTTTCAAATTCTTCGCGCTGCTTGCTGATATTGCGCCAGGCGCGGTAACGCAAACCAACTTCATTGACTTGCTCTTGCAAGCCGCCTTGCATGTCCAGCAAATCGCGTTGTGCCTCGGTTTTCAATAGGGACTGATGCGCGTGCTGACCATGGATATCCACCAGCATGTCGCCAATCTCACGCAATTGCCCTGCCGTTGCGGTGATGCCATTGATCCATGCTTTGGAACGACCTGCATTATCGATGGTACGGCGCAAGATCAGTGGTTGGTCCTGGTCAAAGAATTCATGTTCTTTCAGCCATGCTGCAAGGATCTCATTGACGGCAAATTCTGCGCTAATATCAGTTTTGCTGGCAGACTCGCGCACCATGCTGGCATCACCCCGGCCACCCAGTGCCAGCGTCAGGGCATCAATCAGGATGGATTTACCTGCACCGGTTTCTCCGGTCAGCACACTGAAGCCAGAAGAAAATTCAAGTTCCAGCGTATCGACAATGACAAAATCACGAATGGCAAGCGTGCGCAACATAATGGGCTGACATGAAGGAGTTTGTTAAGAAAACAGGGCTGGACAAAATACCCCAGCATAGCGAAATCGCTATTCTAGCAACAGCCTGTGACTTCTGTGTTCGTAAGAGTGGGTTTGGTCCGCTTAATAAGTTACTCAATAGGATACTTACTTAGTTGGATACTTACTCAGTAGCTTACTCAGTAGCTTACTCAGTAGATTAATTCAGCGCACCCTCTACGGATGGATATTCATTCCAGTGCAATTTCTCGCGCAGGGTGTTGTAATAATTCCAGTCCTGGGGATGAAGAAAGGTCACTGTATGGGCAGAACGATTGACGATGATCCTGTCCTGATGCTGCAGACTGGCAAAATTTTGCATGTCAAAATTCAGGCTGATATCGCGCCCGGCCACGATAGTAATGACGATTTCGCTACTGTCTGGCAAGACGATAGGGCGGTTTGACAAGGCATGCGGGGCAATCGGCACCATCGCAATACCAGACAAACTAGGGTGCAGTAGCGGGCCGCCAGCAGAGAGCGCATAGGCCGTAGAACCAGTCGGTGTCGAGACGATAAGGCCGTCCGAGCGCTGGTTGTACATGAAATGCCCATCTACCTCGACCCGCAATTCCACCATGCCTGAGCCAGCACCACGTGATACCACGATGTCATTGAAAGCCACGCCACTGAAAATCTGGTTGCCATCGCGTGTCACGATGGCCTGTAACAGACTGCGCCGCTCGGAGACATATTTGCCATCCAGCATTTCCGTGATGACAGGGATCATGCGGTCAAGCGCGATATCGGTGATGAAGCCCAGCCTGCCCTGATTGATACCGATCAGGGGGATATTATAGGGGGCCAGTTGCCGTGCTATCCCTAGCATGGTGCCGTCACCACCCACCACGATGGCAACATCAGCCAGCTTGCCTATTTCTGGCACGGGCATGTTGCTGAACTCGCTCAATTGCAGGTATTGCGCCGTTTCTGCCTCGATGACAACACGATGTCCTGCGCTCGCGAGAAAATTGGCCAGTTCCTTAATCGAGTCAGCAATACCTGACGCATTAGATTTTCCAACAAGTGCAATGGTTTTGGCCTGTACTGTCATAAACAAAGGTAGGGTGACATGATGGCTAAGATTAGAACATAATTAGGACATCAACGAATGGAATGAGTGCTCTTTATGGCAATTAAAGCAGTTTTGCTGGATCTGGATGATACTTTGTGGCCGGTTGCACCGGTAATTCGCCATGCCGAATCAGTGTTGCAGCAATGGATGCATGAACATGCGCCTGTTGTTGCGCAAAATTACAATGTGGAAAAATTGCGTGAGCGCAGGAATATCCTGATAGCGAGCGACCAGCGTTTTCAATACGATCTATGGGCCTTGCGTCATACCCTGTTGAAACAGGTGTTTGATGAACATGGTGTGGCAGCCGAAAAAGCCGACCAGGCAATGGCGGTATTTGCCGACGCCAGGAACAAAGTTGACTTGTACAGCGATGTCAAACCGGCCTTGCAGGCTTTGCAAGAAAAACTGCTGCTGGGCACAGTCTCGAATGGTTTTGCCGATTTGCAGGCGATAGGGCTGGCGCATCACTTCAAAGTGTCTATCGCAGCCTTTCGCTTTGGCTGCGCCAAGCCTGACCCCAGGATATTTCTGGCAGCTTGTCAGGAACTGGGCCTGGAACCCGCCGAGGTTTTATATGTAGGCGACGATTTATTGCTTGATGTGCAAGGTGCGCAACAGGCGGGCTTGAAGGGTGGCTGGATGAACCGCCAGGGTTTAAAAATTGAAGATGAGCGCCATCTGCATATCAAGCCGGATGCAGAATTTGCCAATCTGCATGACCTGACTCTATGGCTATGAATTTTTCTATGTTCATGTCAGTCATGAACGCATAAAATGAAACCATGCAACTAGATATCCGCGCACAAACTTTATTAAAAGCCCTGGTCGAGCGTTATATCGCTGATGGCCAGCCTGTGGGTTCTCGTGCCTTGTCAAAAATATCGGGCCTGGAATTATCACCAGCAACGATACGCAATGTCATGGCCGACCTTGAAGAAATGGGCTTTGTGGCCAGCCCGCACACTTCTGCGGGCCGTATCCCTACGCCCAGGGGTTATCGCGTCTTCGTCGATACCTTGCTTACTGTGCAAGATGTGAACGGTGCAGGCATGGATTCGCGCTTGCAGTCGAGCCTGCAATCTAATATGAATGCGCAGCCACCGCAAAAACTGATTGCGAATGCAGCGCAAATTTTATCTTCCTTGACCCAATTTGCCGGTGTCGTCGTGACGCCGCGCACCGAGTCGATTTTCCAGCAGGTAGAATTTTTGCGTCTGTCAGAAAAACGTATTTTACTGGTGGTCGTTACTCCAGCAGGTGAAGTCCATAACCGCTTGTTGTTGACGGATGTTGATTACACGCCCACGCAACTGGTGCAGGCAGCCAATTACCTGAACCAGAACTTTGGTGGCCTGAGCTTTACCGATGCGCGTACCCGTATCAATAGCGAGTTGCGACAATTGCAAAATGACATGACCAGGCTCATGCAGGCTGCTGTCGAAGCGGGCAGTAATGCCATGGATGAAGATAATGACGAAGTTGTCATTTCCGGTGAGCGCAATTTGCTGAATGTGCAGGATTTGTCTTCAAATATGAGTTCCCTGCGCAAACTGTTCGATATGTTCGAACAAAAAAACAGTCTCATGCAATTGCTCGATGTTTCCAGCAAGGCAACCGGCGTGCAGATTTTCATAGGCGGTGAATCACAACTGGTACCCATGGAAGAAATGAGTATCGTCACTGCGCCTTACGAGGTAAACGGTAAGATAGTGGGTACCCTGGGTGTAATAGGCCCGACCCGCATGGCGTATGAAAGAGTCATCCCTATCGTGGATATCACTTCGAAATTATTATCGAATGCATTGAGTCAATAAGGCGGGGGTGTCAGCACATCCTGGCTGGCAAAGCAGTTTATTAAACATTTATGCGAATATAGTTTGCCATGGACAAGAGAAACGCGAAGATTTTACTAATTGATGACAATGATGTAACCCGCGAAGTACTCAGGGTCATATTGCGTAGCGAGGGGTATGACGTTGTTGGCGAGGCCGCCGATGGTGGTACCGGCCTGGAAATGGCAGTGAAGCTCAGGCCTGACCTGATCTTGCTCGATATCGTGATGCCTAAAATCAACGGCACTGAAATTTTACCGCGTATCAGAGAGCTGCTGCCAGATGCACGGGTACTCATGGTCACAGCTAATAAAGATCAGGACACCATTAATGAGGTAGTCAAAACTGGCATACATGGCTATATCCTCAAGCCATTTAATGCCCAAAAGATCATAGGTACTGTGGAAGCTGTTGTTGCCAAGATCAATAAGTGAACTCGGCAGCGCACGAGACGTGTACGCCCGATGCGCTTGAAAAAGATGTCGGTGCGTGACTTAATTAAGCCTTATGCTCGCAATTCGGCTTGGTGCAATTGCCATAAATCGCCAGCGCATGTTCAGCAATCTTGAAACCACGTTCCTGGGCGATGGTTTGCTGGCGTTGTTCTATCCCTTCATCAAAAAATTCTTCTACGCGGCCACAGTCCAGACAAACCAGATGGTCATGATGTGATCCCTCATTCAATTCAAAAATGGCCTTGCCAGTCTCAAAATGATTGCGGTTTAACAGACCAGCCTGCTCAAACTGGGTCAGGACACGGTACACAGTTGCCAGACCGACATCCATATTTTCATTCAGCAGGATCTTATACACATCTTCTGCTGTCAGATGACGAACCCGGCTGTTCTGGAAGATTTCCAGGATTTTCAGACGGGGCAGAGTGGCTTTCAGACCGCTGGCTTTGAGGTTGGGGGTGCTGTTTGTCATGTTTTCGATCAAAAAATTGCTATCTGCTTTATGATATCGGGTTTTAGGGCTTGTTGCTCAATTAAGAGGTTATCTATGCAACTGTTGTTTTCAGAATTAACACGGAAGAGGATCAGCCGTGTAGCGGGTCTGGTAGTGCTGGCTTCTTTGACAGCATGCTCATCGCCTATTCCCCTGCTGTCATCGGCTGACAAGACTTCAGTATATGCAACATCGGGCACGCCTAGCGATACAAATGGCGCACAAGTGGTGCAACCTACTGGTTTTGGCAAAGTATTGGCCTTCTTTTCACCTTATCGTGTTTCCATACAGCAAGGTAACTTTGTTTCCCAGGAAATGGTGGCGCAATTAAAAGAAGGTATGACGCGTGAACAAGTGCGTTTCCTGCTGGGTACGGCTTTGCTAACCGATATGTTCCATGAAGACCGCTGGGATTATCCTTTCCGCCTGATCAAGCCAAATGGCGAGCGCATTACCAGTCGCGTCTCGGTGTACTTCAAGGATGGTACGGTAGCAAAATTTGAAGGCGGTAACTTGCCGACAGAAAAAGAATACCTGGCACGCATCACGGAATCCGCACTGGGTCTGAATCGCGTGCAGTCGGTAGTGGAAACCGATGCTCCGAAGAAAAAAGAGAAATAAGTCTAAAGAAAATTAAATTTTATGACTGCACTGAAAATTGCTGTGGCCGGGGCTTCTGGCCGTATGGGAAAAATGCTGGTCGAAGCGATCAGCAATGCCGATGATATGGTCCTGGTTGGCGCTTTGGATGTGCCAGCTTCACCAGCTTTGGGCACGGATGCAGCAGCCGGTCTGGGTAAGCCATGTGGCATCAGCATTACTGCCGATCTTGCGACCGGCCTGGCGAATGCCGACTACCTTATCGACTTCACTCGTCCCGAAGGTACGCTCAAGCATCTTGAATATTGTGCTGCGCATGGCATCAAGCTGATTATCGGTACCACTGGCTTTGATGAGGCTGGCAAGGCAGCGATTGCCGCTGCGGCAGAGAAAACTGCCATCATGTTCGCGCCAAATATGAGCGTGGGTGTGAATGTCACGATGAAGTTGCTGGAAATGGCTGCCAAAAGTTTTGCCGAGGGCTATGACATCGAGATCGTCGAAGCCCATCACCGCTTCAAGGTCGATGCCCCTTCAGGCACCGCCCTGAAAATGGGTGAAGTCATTGCCGACGCACTGGGCCGTGACCTCAATGAAGTAGGCGTATTCGCCCGCGAAGGCGTAACTGGGGAACGTGATCCATCTTCCATCGGTTTTGCCACGATCCGCGGTGGTGACATCGTTGGTGATCATACGGTCTTGTTTGCCGGCATAGGTGAGCGCGTGGAAATCAGCCACAAGTCTTCCAGCAGGTTGCCTTATGCTCATGGCAGCTTGCGTGCTGCGCGTTTCCTGCAAGGTAAGTCTACAGGCTTGTTTGATATGTATGATGTGCTGGGTTTTCGTTAATCAGTCTGCAATAGTACATTTAGCCTATACATGAATTCTGCAATCGCACATTACTGGGAGCAGGCCGATGCCCTGGGGCATCTGGTCGGCTGGTTATTATTGTTGATGTCGGTACTCAGCTGGACACTGATCTTGATGAAGGGCTGGAGTTTCTGGCGCATCCGTAAGGCAGCGCCAGCTTTGCGCACATTCTGGCGTGCTCCCAGTCTGGCAGATGCCTTGTCATCATTGCGTCAGGCAGATCAATCCAAGGTATTCATCACTCTGGCAGATGCTGCACATGCGGCCAGTGATACGGCGCAGCGCAGCGCCACCTTGTCTGCCAATGCCGGGCTTAGTGAGATTCTGACGCGTAGCTTGCGCCAGGAGCTGCAAAGTTTGACGGTCAGACTGGAAACTGGCTTGAGCTTTCTGGCATCAGTCGGTGCTACCGCACCTTTCGTTGGTTTGCTGGGTACAGTCTGGGGCATATACCGCGCCTTGACGGCAATCTCATCCAATGGCGTGGTGCAAATCGACCAACTGGCCGGGCCGGTGGGTGAAGCCCTGATCATGACTGCCCTGGGTTTGCTGGTGGCCATACCTGCCGTGCTGGCGTATAACGCCTTTAATCGCGTCAATCGCATTACCCTGGCAGAGCTTGATGGTTTTGCTTTTGACTTGCATGCACATATGAGCAAGGCTTGATACTTTTCCAGCGATGACATTCGGTCAATTCCATACACCACGTGAATCTTCATCCCGTCCTTTGACTTCAATGGCGGACATCAATGTCACGCCTATGGTCGATGTGATGCTGGTTTTGCTGGTCATATTTATCATTGCAGCCCCATTCATGACACATGCTGTCAAACTGGATTTGCCGCAGGCGCAATCAGCACCGGTGCCAGAGCAGGCAGATGCAGTGCGCATTTCCTTTGATGCTGATGGCATACTGTATTGGGACAAGCAAGTTCTTGCCATGGCTGATCTGGATTCCAGACTGGCGCTGCTGGCGAAAAAGAACAAGCAAACAGAATTGCAATTGCGTGCCGATAAATCTACCCGTTATGAAATTATTGCCCAGGTCATGGCAGCCGCCCAGGCGCAAGGTTTGGCCAGGATTTCGTTTGTGACAGACAGCAAGCAGGCTAAAAAGCCTTAATTGTCCCTGGCAGACTCAGGCCAAGTGAGTCCGGATATACCCTGCATCACTTGTAAATGCGCCCTGACAGCCTTTGCCCATAAGGCTTTCCTCAATAATGTGCCTGAACCAGTTATAATCAAAGGTTCTGAGTCATTTTCGCATCTACTTCTGCTTACGCCATGCAAGAAAAATACACGCCCTCTGACGTCGAACAATCGGCGCAAACCCATTGGAAAAAGATCGATGCCTATACGGCAATAGAAAATAATCCACGTTTCCCTAAAGGCAAGTATTACGCTTGCTCCATGCTGCCTTATCCATCGGGCAAGCTGCATATGGGCCACGTGCGCAATTACACGATTAACGACATGCTGGCACGCCAGCTGCGCATGAAAGGCTATAACGTCCTCATGCCCATGGGTTGGGATGCATTTGGCTTGCCAGCAGAAAATGCGGCGATTGCCTATAAAAAGTCACCAGCAGAATGGACTTACGCCAACATCGAAGACATGAAGTCACAAATGCAGCCTTTGGGTTTGGCATTTGACTGGAAGCGTGAAGTTGCTACCTGCGACCCGGACTACTACCGCTGGAACCAGTGGCTGTTCCTGAAGATGCTGGAAAAAGGCGTTGCCTACAAAAAAACCCAGGTCGTCAACTGGGACCCTGTCGATCAAACAGTGCTGGCGAATGAGCAGGTCATTGATGGTCGCGGTTGGCGCTCTGGTGCCCTGGTCGAAAAACGCGAAATTCCAGGCTATTACTTTGGCATTACCCAATACGCTGACGAGTTGCTGAACAGTATCGACAATCTGGATGGTTGGCCTGAGCAAGTACGCACCATGCAGCGCAACTGGATAGGCAAGAGTGAAGGCGTACGCTTTGCTTTCCCGCACCAGATCGCTGATGAAACTGGCGCGCTGGTACAAGACGGCAAGATGTATGTGTTTACGACTCGTCCAGACACCATCATGGGCGTGACTTTCTGCGCAGTAGCGGCAGAACACCCTATCGCTACACTAGCAGCAAAGAACAATGCCGCACTGGCAGCCTTCATCGAAGTCTGCAAAGCTGGTGGCACGACAGAAGCCGAAATGGCGACCAAGGAAAAAGAGGGCATGCCTACCGGCTTGTTCGTTACTCATCCTTTGACTGGCGAACAGGTCGAAGTCTGGGTAGGTAACTATGTCTTGATGACTTATGGCGATGGCGCTGTCATGGGTGTACCTGCGCATGATGAACGCGATTTCGCTTTTGCAAAAAAATACAATATCGCCATCAAGCAAGTAGTGGCGATTGAAGGCGACACATTTACGACAGACGCGTGGGCCGAGTCCTATGGCGACAAGCAACGCGGCGTCACCGTGAATTCTGGCAAATATGATGGCCTGAGCTTTAAAGCAACTGTCGATGCAGTGGCTGCCGACCTTATTGCCAAAGAGCTCGGCGAAAAGAAAACTACCTGGCGTTTGCGTGACTGGGGTATTTCCCGTCAGCGTTACTGGGGCACACCTATCCCCATCATCCACTGCGCAAGCTGTGGCGATGTGCCTGTACCATATGAAGATTTGCCGGTGGTCTTGCCTACCGACTGCATCCCTGACGGTTCTGGCAATCCATTGAAGCACCGTGAAGATTTCTTGAATGTGCCTTGCCCTAAATGCGGCAGCCCGGCACAGCGTGAAACCGACACCATGGACACCTTCGTTGATTCCAGCTGGTATTTCATGCGTTATACCTGCCCTGATGCAACGACCATGGTTGATGGCCGCAATGACTACTGGATGGCGATGGACCAGTACATCGGTGGTGTCGAACATGCGGTTTTGCATTTGCTGTACGCACGTTTCTGGACCAAGGCCATGCGTGACCTGGGCCTGGTCAATATAGACGAGCCTTTCAAGAACCTGTTCACCCAGGGCATGTTGCTCAACGAGTCTTACTATCGTGAAGATGCCAGCGGCAAGAAACTCTGGTTCTACCCGAATGAAATCGAAGTCCAGCATGATGACAAAGGGCGTCCAGTTTCGGCATCACTGAAAAGCGATGGACAGCCTGTGCAAATGGGTGGCATCGAAAAGATGTCCAAGTCCAAGAACAATGTGGTCGAACCGAAAGACATCATTGAACAGTTCGGTGCTGACACAGCACGCCTGTTCACCATGTTTGCCGGTCCTCCGGATCAAAGTGCGGCCTGGAGTAATAGCGGTGTAGAAGGTGCATCGCGTTACCTGCGTCGTTTGTGGGCATCTGCATTGAAACTGTCTGGCACGATTGCTTCTGGTACTGCTGTACCTGTGGCGTATGCCAATGATGTCAAGGCCCTGCGCCGTGAAGTACACCTGACGCTCAAGCAGATCGATGCCGATTACGATCGCCTGCAATACAACACCGTTGTCTCTGGCGCGATGAAGTTGCTCAACACCATAGAGTCCTTCAAATCAGAAGCCGAAGGCAGTGCCGCAGCTTTGCGCGAAGCCTTCAGTATTTTGCTGCGTGGCCTGTATCCGGTATGTCCGCATATTACCCACGTACTGTGGCAGGAGTTGGGTCTGGCGACAGAACTAGGTGAAATCATTGATGCACCGTGGCCGCTGGTAGATGAAGCTGCCTTGGTGCAGGATGAAATCGAGCTCATGGTACAAGTCAATGGCAAACTGCGCGGCAGCATCAAGGTCGCCAAGGACGCCGACAAGGCGACGATAGAAGCGACAGCACTGGCCAATGAAAGCGTACAAAAATTCATGGAAGGCGCAGCCAGGAAAATCATTATCGTGCCTGGCAAGTTGGTGAATATCGTTGCGTGATATCTTGGTCTTGAACAATAGTCTGACAAAGTAATAAAGGAAACCGCATGCAAGCAAAGTATTTAAAGCGTCTGCAATGGCTGGCAGCCATCATGGCCGTGATGTTGTTGTCCGCTTGTGGCTTTGCCCTGCGTGGTCCGGTAGCTTTGCCATTCAAGAGCATCTATATTGGCATGCCTGAAAGCTCGGCCCTGGGTGGTGAATTGCGCCGCCATATTCGTGCCAACGGCCAGACGCAGGTCATGTCTGAAGCCAAGGATGCACAGGTGATACTGGAAGTACTCAGCGAAACCAGGGACAAGCAAATCCTGTCTCTGAACAGCCAGGGTCGTGTGCGTGAATACAATCTGATTTACAACTTCCGTTTCCGTGTCCGCAATAATGTGGGCAAGGAATATCTGGAACCGGTAGACCTGCAGTTGAAGCGTAATATCAGCTTTAATGAATCTCAGGTACTGGCGAAAGAAGCCGAAGAAGTCTTGTTGTACCGCGATATGCAAAGTGACCTGGTGCAGCAAATCATGCGCAGGCTGGCTGTTGTAAAGATGGACGATTAATATGCAATTACGCTTCGATGCCCTTGATGGCCATCTGGCGAAAACACTGGCGCCACTGTATGTGATCACCAGTGATGAGCATTTGTTGGCGCTGGAAGCAGCGGACAAGATACGCCGCACGGCCAAGGCGCAGGGTTTTTACGAGCGCGAGATATTGACGGTGGAACGCAGTTTCAAATGGGGTGCCTTGCTGGCGGCGAATCAGTCGCAATCCCTGTTTGGTGATAAAAAACTCATCGACTTGCGCATTCCTACCGGCAAACCCGGCAAGGATGGCGGCCAGGCCCTGCAGGATTATGTCACGAACCTGTCGCCTGATAATCTGACCCTGATCACCTTGCCCAAACTGGACTGGGCCACGCAAAAAGCTGCCTGGGTAGGCAGCTTGCAGCAAGCCGCGGTGTATATCGATATCCCGCTGGTAGAGCGCAATCAACTGCCAGGCTGGATTAGCCTGCGCCTGTCTTTGCAACAACAAAGCGCAGACCGGCAAAGTCTGGATTTCATTGCCGACAGGGTAGAAGGTAATTTGCTTGCGGCTCATCAGGAAATCCAGAAACTGGCCTTGTTGCATCCGCCCGGTAAACTGAGTTTTGAACAAATCCATGATGCCGTGCTGAATGTGGCACGCTATGATGTCTTCAAGCTCAATGAGGCCATGCTGGCCGGTGATGTGGCAAGACTGGTACGCATGCTCAATGGCTTGAAAGGCGAGGGCGAAGCACTACCGCTGGTCTTGTGGGCCATGGCAGAAGAAATACGCACCTTGCTGAAACTGAAGTCGGGCATGGCACAAGGCAGGCCTTTATCAGCCTTGCTGAAAGAATACCGCATCTGGGGCCCGCGAGAAAAACTCATGGACCCCGCTTTACGCCGTGTCAGCCTGGCAAATTTGCGGGCCGCACTGCAAGAAGCATCGCAAGTCGATAAGATGGTAAAAGGTTTACGAGCGAAGGCATTTGCAGGAGATCCCTGGGATGCCTTATTACAATTGGGTTTGAGAGTGGCTAAGACAGCATAAAAGCTGTTGATCAGATAATCTGGCCTGCACTTGATTAAGCGGTTTATCAAACCGGAAATTGAATTCCCTTGCCGCCTTTCTGGTGGCTGATCAACGAATATGAGAACCAGACGTTCTCTGAATGACGATATGGATATCAAGCACTACATGAATGACCTCGGCATCCGTGCCCGCGCAGCATCGCGCGCCATGGCCAAAGCCGACACCGCCGCCAAGAACAAGGCCTTGTCCCTGATCGCTGCCGCCATCAGGCGTGAAGCTTCCGCCTTGCGCGCCGCTAATGAACTTGACCTGGCCGCAGCCAAAGCAGCAGGCATGGAAGCCGCCATGCTTGACAGGCTGACCCTGTCCGACAAGGCGATTGCCACCATGGCCGAAGGCCTGGAACAGATCGTCAGCCTGGCTGACCCCATTGGTGAAATCTCGAACATGAAATACCGCCCCACCGGCATACAGGTAGGGCAGATGCGCGTGCCACTGGGTGTCATCGGCATTATTTATGAAGCGCGCCCGAATGTGACGGTGGACGCGGCCGGCCTGTGTATCAAGAGCGGCAATGCCACTATCTTGCGCGGCGGCTCTGAAGCCATCCACTGTAATCAGGCGTTGGCGAAACTGGTCAAGGAAGGCCTGGCTGGTGCCGGTTTGCCTGCTGATGCAGTACAGATCGTCGAAACTACCGATCGCGCTGCCGTTGGTGAACTGATCACCATGCCGCAATTTGTTGACGTCATCGTCCCGCGTGGTGGTAAGGGCCTGATTGCGCGTTTGATGCAAGAGGCTACAGTGCCCATGATCAAGCATCTCGATGGTATCTGTCATGTGTATATCGATGACAAGGCTGACCTGAAAAAAGCCGTGGATGTGGCTTTCAATGCCAAGTGCCATCGCTATGGCACCTGCAACACCATGGAAACCTTGCTGGTCGCGCAAGGCATTGCAGCCCAGGTCTTGCCAGCACTGGCTGAACTGTATGCAAGCAAGCAGGTGGAATTGCGTTGCGACGATGCTGCCGCTGCGATTCTGGCAGGCTACCCGCATCTGGTTAAGGCCACGGAAGAAGACTGGAGCACTGAATACCTGGCCCCTATCCTGGCCATCAAGGTAGTGGCCGACATGGATGAGGCCATCACGCATATCAATGATTATTCATCCAAGCATACAGAGTCCATCATCACTGAAGACTATAGCCGTGCCCTGCGTTTCTTGCGCGAAGTGGATTCGGCCTCGGTGATAGTGAATGCTTCCACCCGTTTTGCCGATGGTTTTGAATATGGTCTGGGTGCCGAGATCGGCATCTCGAATGACAAACTGCATGCACGTGGGCCAGTAGGTCTGGAAGGGCTGACTTCGATGAAGTATGTGGTATTTGGTCACGGCGAAGTGCGCCAGTAAAGTCGAAGCTCTATTAAAGAAAGTAAGCCATGCTCTGGGTTAAAGTTTTCCACATTCTGTTTGTCACATCCTGGTTCGCGGGCCTGTTTTATATGCCACGTATCCTGGTTAATCTGGCGATGGAAAATCACCCACCGACGACAGAGCGGCTGTTGCTGATGGCACGCAAGCTATATCGTTTCATGACGATATTGGCGGTGCTGGCACTGATCTTCGGCCTCTGGTTATGGCAAGGCTATGGCATAGGCAAGGGGCCGGGTAATGGCTGGCTGCATGCCAAGCTGAGCTTGGTGATCTTGCTGATAGGCTATCACCATGCCTGCGGTAGCCTGCTGAAAAAATTTGAGAAAGGCGTTAACCAGCGCAGCCATGTCTGGTTCCGCTGGTTTAATGAAGTGCCGGTGATTTTGTTGCTGGCGATATTGATTTTGGTAGTGGTCAAGCCTTTTTAGTTTTTGGGCTTGGTAGTAAAGGCAAGTCTGGAGTGCAGAACTCCAGGTCAGCAATTGGCGGTGAATATTCACCATAGTTTTTTTTAACGGATAAAGGGTACTCCTATGACGCGTTATTCTTATTTTTGTCCATGCCCACGTGGCCTGGAAATAGCCTTGGCTGAAGAGCTGGGTGAAATTGCAGCCATGGATAAAACCATGACTGTACATAATCAGGTGCCGGGCGGTGTGCACTGCTCAGGCAGCCTGCATGATGGCTGGCGTATCAACCTGCATTCACGCATCGCATCGCGCGTGCTGATGCGTATGGCGCATTCTGGCTATACCAATGAAAATGATATTTACGACCTGGTGCTGGATCAGCCCTGGGAAGACTGGTTTGGCTATCACCACACCATACGTGTCGATGTCACCGCAGTAAAATCACCTTTGAAGAGCCTGGACTTTGCCACGCTCAAAATCAAGGATGCGATCTGCGACCGCTTTCGTGACCAGTTCACCCAGCGCCCCTCAGTCAATACCAAAAACCCTGACATGCGCATCGTCGGTTTCATGGATGCACGCAATTTCACGGTGTATCTGGATATCTCTGGCGAACCCCTGTTCAAGCGCGGCTGGCGCATGGAAACTGGCGATGCGCCTTTGCGTGAAAACCTGGCAGCAGGTTTGTTGCGCACCGCTGGCTGGAAACCTGGCACACCTTTGTTTGATCCCATGTGCGGCTCTGGCACTATCCTTATCGAAGCTGCACAAATCCTGGCAGGCATACCACCTGGCCTGAAGCGCGATTTTGCGTTCGAGAAAATGCATCAGTTCGATGCCGATGCCTGGGCACAGATCAAGGCCAGCGCCAAGCCACATCCTCTGCCTGCTGAGCCGACGATTTTCGGTAGCGATATTTCTGGCGACATGATAGTCATGACGCGCAATAACCTGAACAAGGCGGGCATACGTTTTGACGTGCCACTGAAGCAGATAGAAGCGCAGGAAATCAAAGCACCAACGACAGAGCCGGGCATCTTGCTGACCAACCCGCCTTACGGCGAGCGTATTGGCGTGCGTGGCGACAGCACGATGGAAGATGATGACATGGCCAAGGATTTCTTCAGCGCTTTCAGTACTACACTCAAGCAGCGCTTCGCTGGCTGGAGTGTCTTCCTGTTCACTGCTGATCTGGGCTTGCCCAAGATGTTGCGCCTGAAAGAATCGCGCAAGACGCCATTCTTCAATGGTGCACTGGAATGCCGCTTGTTCCGCTTTGATATGGTGGCAGGCTTTAATCGCAGGGAAGAAGCCAAGCCAAAAGACATCGCTGAATAATTTTCATGCGATTATTGTAAGTTGCTATAAGTTGTTAAAAGTGATTATAAGTCGCTATTAGTTACTACGAAAACGGCCAGGTCTCAGCAGACCTGGCCGTTTTGCTTTAGGCTTGAGGCTTCACTTCAAGATTCTGCAAGGAGATGTAGTCATGGCACTGGAATCAACAGCAAAGCAATTGAATTTGAAAGACCCTTCCTTATTACGCAACCAGGCCTATATCAATGGTGAGTGGGTCACAGGCTCGGCCAGTTTTGAAGTGAATAATCCTTCCACGCTGGCAATACTGGGCACAGTACCCAATCTGGACGCCAGTCATACCGAAGCCGCCATCAAGGCCGCGCAAGTTGCTTTCCCGCTCTGGTCGGCAAAAACCGGCAAAGAGCGCGCGACGCTCATGCGCAAATGGTTTGACCTGATGATAGAGAATGCCGACGACCTCGCCGCCATCATGACGGCAGAGCAGGGCAAGCCTTTGGCTGAGGCCAAGGGTGAAGTCATTTACGGCGCCAGCTTCATAGAATGGTTTGCCGAAGAAGCCAAGCGTGTTTCTGGTGATGTCATGGCATCCACCTGGAGCGACAAGCGCATGGTGGTCTTGAAGCAGCCTATTGGTGTCTGCGCTTCCATCACGCCATGGAACTTCCCTATCGCCATGATCACGCGCAAGGTGGCACCTGCGGTTGCCGCTGGTTGTTCCATCGTCATCAAGCCTGCCGAACAAACGCCTTTGTCTGCGCTGGCCATGGCAGAACTGGCGCACAGGGCTGGCATACCGGCAGGCATCATCAATATCATTACGGCTGACTCTGAGCAATCCATCGCTGTCGGCAAGGTCTTGTGCGATAGCCCTGTGGTCAGGCATTTGTCCTTTACCGGATCAACCCCGGTAGGCCGTATCCTCATGCGGCAATCGGCGCAGACAGTCAAAAAACTGGCGCTGGAGCTGGGCGGCCATGCTCCCTTCATCGTGTTTGAAGATGCCGACCTGGATGCGGCGGTGGAAGGTGCGCTGCAATCGAAATTCCGTAATTCTGGCCAGACCTGTGTCTGTACCAACCGTTTTTATGCGCATGAATCAATTTATGATGCCTTTGTTGAAAAACTCTCAGCCGGGGCTAAAAAGATCAAGGTAGGTGATGGCTTTGGTGCTGGCATCAACCAGGGGCCGATGATAGATGCGCAAGCTGTGGCTAAGGTAGAAGAACATGTTGCCGACGCCCTCAAGCAGGGCGCAAGCTTGCAGGCTGGCGGCAAATTGCTGGAGGCGGGCAAACTTTTTTATGAACCAACGGTGTTGTCGAATGTCACATCTGGCATGTTGATCATGAATGAAGAGACTTTCGGCCCAGTGGCTGCAGTCGTCAAGTTCAAGACCGAAGAAGAAGCCATTGCCGCTGCGAATAACACTGACTTTGGCCTGGCTTCATACTTTTATTCACGCGACATAGGCCGTGTCTGGCGGGTTGCTGAAAAACTTGAATACGGCATGGTAGGTATCAATACCGGTCTGATCTCGAATGAAGTAGCACCTTTTGGCGGCGTCAAACAATCCGGCCTGGGGCGTGAAGGCTCCAAATATGGCATGGATGAATATCTGGAAATGAAATATCTGTGTATGGGTGGCATCTGAATCTCAGCGTGAATCTCGGCCTGAACATCAGCGCAGTGCTCGCTTCGCGTTCTCAGCCATTCTTCAGCCCCTCTATTTGTAGTCCCATGCCTGATAGCCACCCTGGCTGTCAGGCGCAACACTGAATTTGCCCATGTCCTCTGCAATCAAGATCAGCAATGCTGGCCTGGCGACCTTACTGGCTGCCCTGGCCATGCTTGGTCCGTTTTCCATCGATACTTACCTTCCTGCCTTCCCCAATATCCAGGCCACCTTGCATGCCAGTCCGCTGGAAGTGCAGCAGACATTGACGGCTTATATGCTGTCCTTTGCCGTCATGACTTTATGGCATGGCGCTTTGTCAGATGCGTTTGGGCGGCGCAATGTAATCCTGGTGGCGCTGGCGGTGTTTGCCGTTGCCAGCTTTGGTTGCGCTTCTGTGCACAGCATTCATTACCTGTGGGGCTTCCGTATCTTGCAAGGCGTCTCTGCCGGTGCTGGCATGGTGGTGGGGCGCGCCATTATCCGGGACTTGTATGCTGGTGCCCCGGCTGAGCGTCTGCTCTCTCTGGTGACCATGATTTTTTCAATTGCTCCTGCCATTGCCCCTATCCTGGGTGGCTGGGTAGTCAGTTTTTTGAGCTGGCGAGCGATTTTCCTGTTGCTGTTTGGCTATACCGTGGCCTTGTGGTGGGCCAGTTACAAGTATTTGCCAGAATCTTTACCTATGGATAAGCGCCAGCCCTTCAGTGCAGAGTTTTTATGGACCAGTTATAAAAAAGTATTCAAGTCCCCCTTATTCCATTTGAAGGCAGGCACCATCGCCTTTAATTTTGCCGGCCTGTTCCTCTATGTTTCAGCTGCCCCGGCCTTTATTACCCAGCACTTGCATCTGGGGCCAGATCAGTTTGGCTGGCAATTCGTGCCCTCAGTGGGCGGCATCTTTTTTGGCGCACTGGCAGCCAACCGCCTCGCTGGCAAAATGACGGTATGGAAACAGGTCAGCATAGGGTTTTGCTTCCTGATCGGGGCATCCCTGTTTAATGTGGTCTTCCATTATTTTTCTCCGCCCATTTTATTGTGGTCGGTAACGCCGCTGTTTTTTTATACCTTTGGCATGTCGCTGGTTGCACCAGGGGCGACCTTGCTGGTACTGGACTTGTTCCCGAATATACGTGGCATCGTTGCTTCGTGTCAGTCGGCGACGGTGACACTGCTGGGGGCGGTTATTGCCGGTATTGTTGCGCCGGCCCTGGATCATTCCGTCCTGACTTTAGCGCTTGGGCAGTTTGCCTGCGCGGCCATAGGTGCAGTGATGTGGTACACCGGGCGTGCCTACTGGCGTGCCATGACAGCGCAAAAGCAGAACGCCTGGGAGACCATAGAATAGGGGTTTTTACGGATTATGAAATGTTTCAATTACTGTAATATATAAATAAATTTCAAGTCAGTTACTTGAAATGCTTGTTACTGGCCTTATATAATTGGTGCTTTGCAGCAACGAGGCAAAATCATGCGTGGCAGCAGGTTTCCTTGATTTTGTGTACTATTCGTTCCGCATATGCAAATAAGATTTCTATCGTGTTCTTTTTAACTGAACTTAATTAAAGTGTAGCTTTCTAAACACGTTGAATTCATCAAGTTGTCACTTTTCACAGGTATCGTGCCGCTTGTCATTGGATCTCTTACCGATTCAAGGCTGTAAAACACCTGTAATTCTGTTTTTACCGTGCTTGATGTGAAATTGGTAAAAACTTAACATTCATTTTTGGATACTAGATAATGAAAAAATCATTCCTCGCACTCGCTCTGATGAGTGCTTTCTCCGGTGCAGCGTTCGCTCAATCTTCCGTTGTTGTTTACGGTATCGTTGACGCTGGCTTCCAAAGTCTGGACAACGGCACACCAGCTGGCCGTTTCAACAAACTGCAGAGTGGTCAGGAAAACGGTTCCCGCGTGGGCTTCAAAGGTACTGAAGACCTCGGTGGCGGCTTGAAAGCCAACTTCGTTCTGGAAATGGGTCTGAACGTTGATGACGGTAGCTCTGCTCAAGGCCGTACATTTGGCCGTCGTTCCACAGTTGGCCTGTCTGGCGATTTCGGTACAGTAGATCTGGGCCGCGACAAGACTCCAACTTTCAAGTTCTTCGACAACTTTGATCCGTTTGCATCTGGCTACATCAACAGCGGCAATGGTCTGTCCAATCTGTACTTCATCGGCGGTACAGCAACTGTTGCTGGCGCTAACGCCAACTCCGGTGGCCGTGCAAGCAACGCAGTTTACTACTACACACCAGCTAACCTGGGTGGTTTCTCTGCTGTTGGTCAATATGGCTTCGGCGAAGCCGCTGGCGACAACTCTGCTGGCCGTTCCCTGGGTCTGAACCTGCGTTACGCAGCAAATGGTCTGGACGTTGGTTACTCTTTCGTTAAAGACAATGGTCAAGCTCTGGTTGGTGGCCCAATCAATGCACGTAAAGGTAACACTCTGGCCGCTTCCTACGACTTCGGCGTAGCGAAACCAGTCTTTATTTATCAAAAAGTGAGCGATGATGCTGCTTTGGCTGTTGATCAAAAGATCTTCACTCTGGGCGTAACAGTTCCGTTTGACCCAAGCAACAAAATCCTGGCTACTTTCACCAAGATCAAAGACTCTACTCTGGTTGCAGCTAACTCCGCTGCTACAGTTGGCGACGCTAAGCAATTCGCAATCGGTTATCAGTACACATTCTCCAAGCGTACTGACCTGTATGCTGCTTTCGCAAGCACAACACAAGACGCAAATTCCCAAAAAGTGGGCGCAGCAGTTAAGGGCGCTGACGTAAAAGAATTGACAGTCGGTGTACGTCACCAGTTCTAAATTGGTTCTGATTAAGCGGGCTCAGGCCCACTTGATCTGAATACGAAAGAGGCGCTATCTTTAAGATAGCGCCTCTTTTACTTGGGACTCCCCCAGCCGTTGTAATTGTGAATGCAGGCGGCCGCTGACAGTGGCTTTGCGTCCGGTCTGACCGGATATTCCTGTCAGACCGGGCGGGGTTTGTTACAATGACTGAATATATATCGTTTCCGGGCTTCAACATGAAAATCACAAACAAATCTGCATTGGTGCTGATATCGTTTTTGTTGGCATTCACGACTGCGCAATCAGCTTTTGCACAGACAGCTTCTGCGCAGGCACCATCCAAGGCTGATGTGCCACCTCCACCAAGGTTGGAAAAACTGGAAGAACTCCCTGATCCCAAGGGTGTATCAGTGAGCAAGCCAGAACCTAAAACCAAAGTGACCGAAAAGCGCGTCATTGGCGGCAAGGGAACCGAAGTACAAGTGAAGTCTGGCAAAAGCAATTACACGGTCAAAACCGATACCGAAGTAGGTAATGCACCAAAAGGTACGGTGCAAGGTGATGCCAATCGTGCAGCCCAATGGACCATACTCGAATTCGGTGGCAAGAAAGATGTTAAAGAGGGTAATCCTCCTGATGTGCTGGCACCTGCGCCAGCAAAATCAGCCGCCTCCGCCAGTGCTGCAGCATCCAAGTAAGCATTCACTTAGCTCCTCATTTTTAATTGACATGGCAGTTTTTACACCGGTAAGTCTGGAAGACCTTGGCCCCTGGATGCAGCAATTCCCGCTGGGCAAGGCTGTAAGTATCAAAGGTATTGCTTCAGGCATAGAAAATAGCAATTTTTTCATCAATACTGATTCAGGTGAATTCGTATTGACGATATTTGAAAATCTGAGCTTTGAGCAGTTGCCGTTTTACCTGAAGCTCATGCGTCACCTGGCAGATCACGGTGTACTGGTGCCTGCACCTATCGCTAACGATCAAGGTGAGTTGGTGGTCGCTCTGCATGGCAAACCGGCTGCTATTGTCAGCAAGCTTGAGGGAAGTTCACAAATGGCCCCACAGGCTGTGCACTGTGCTGAGGTAGGTGCCATGCTGGCACGCATGCATATGGCAGGCAAAGATTTCAGCATACAGCAACCCAATCTGCGTTCACTGGACTGGTGGCATGAAACCACGCCCAAAGTGCTGCCATTCTTGTCAGATGAATTGCAACATTTGTTGCGTGCCGAAGTCCATTTCCAGGATGCTTTCGACAGCACACCAATTTACCGTGCCTTGCCACGTGGCCCTGTTCATGCCGACCTGTTCCGCAATAATGTCATGTTTGATGGTGAACGACTGACCGGTTTCTTTGATTTTTATTTCGCTGGTTGCGATAGCTGGATTTTTGATGTGGCCGTGACGGTCAATGACTGGTGCATTGATGTTGCGACTGGTGTGCTGGATGAGGTGCGCGTACTGGCCTTGCTGAACGCCTATCATGCCGTGCGCCCTTTCACGAAAGAAGAGGGCATTGCCTGGCAACCGATGTTGCGCGCAGCAGCCCTGCGTTTCTGGCTGTCGCGCCTGTATGACTTTTACCAACCCAGGGATGCAGAAATGCTGACCCCGCATGATCCTACCCATTTTGAGCGCATCTTGCGCCTGCGGGAATCTGGTAGTGTACCGGCATTGCCTGTCAATAAATGAAAACAGTAGACGCAAGGTCTGGCTGGACTTGGGTGACCCGGGGCTTTGTACTATTTCGTCAACGACCCGCAGAGTTGATCAGCTTGTTTTTCTTATGGATGATGCTGACTCAATTGCTGAAGTTCATTCCTTTTGCTGGGCAATTCCTCAGTTTACTTCTGTTCCCCGTGTTTTCAGTTGGGCTTATACAAGCCTGTCTGCATGTTGAAAATGAACAGAGAATAACTCCCAGCTTACTTTTTATTGGTTTTAAATCTCAGAATAGGATCGCTTTGCTGGGATCGGGTGCCTGCCGTATATTGGCCGTATTTATTACAAGTTTGCTTTCTGATGTGCTCGCTGACGGAGATATTGCGGCATTCGTAAAAATTATCGAAACTGCTACCGGGCCTATGGATGCGAATGCGCTGCAACAAGCCTTTCCTTTCAAGGGTATCTTGTTTTCCATCCTGATCTATCTTCCATTTGCAATGGCATTTTGGTATAGCGTCCCATTGATTGTATGGCAACGGATGTCGCTGATGAAATCCATGTTCTACAGTTTTTTTGCCATACTGCATTCCTGGAAAGCGTTCATTGTTTATGTTCTTGGCCTGTATGGCGTGATGATATTAGTCAGTCCGTTCGCACTCATTTTTGCTGGAGTAGACATTTATGTTGCGGCACTCATGCTTGCAGCATTGTCATTTCTTATTTTTGTTATAGCTTATTGCTCTTCTTATCCGACTTACACAGATATTTTTGGTAAGCCGGACGAAGAAAATCAGCCTGCAGCCTGATGCTCTGAAGGCAGGTCGAGGTCTTCAATAATCTCAAAGCTATGCGTCATCTCTGCCGTTTTTTCAAGCATGATGGAAGCTGAGCAGTATTTTTCATGTGACAGCTTGATGGCACGCTCGACCAGGTTAGGTTTCAACTGACGGCCACGCACGACGAAGTGAAAATTGATCTTTGTAAATACCTTGGGTTCTGTGTCTGCACGTTCCGCCGTCAGCTTGACATCACAACCACGGATATCCTGTTTGCCCTTGCGCAATATCAGCACCACATCATAAGCCGAACATCCGCCGGTGCCCAGCAACACCATTTCCATGGGGCGCGGTGCCAGGTTACGGCCGCCACCATCGGGTGCGCCATCCATTAATACAGCATGACCGGAACCGGTTTCTGCCAGAAAAGACATGCCGGACGACCCTGTCCAGCGTACTGTTGCTTCCATTCCTTACCCCCGTTGAATTAGAAAATACTGTCCTCAGATTGTAGCCTATTGCTCAAAATCGTGAACTTTTGCGAAAAAAACTGTGAATTACCTTGCACTGCACAATTTCTTATCCTATTATTGACTCATCGGTTAGTTAATAGCAAGTCTGTCAACTAACCCTGCAATTGTCTCCTCCACCTACTCCTTTGGTGGATTCAACCCGAAGCCAGTCTTCGGGTTTTTTTTTTGCCTGTATTTCTACAAAATTTCCACAAGCTGCCTACAAAGCCTGCACAAAAATTAAACAGTTCTTGCACTAAGTCTTTGAAAATACTATAATTTCCGACTCCCTGATCGCCCAAGGGAGGAGTGATAAGGACGAGTCTGCTGAAATTAATGGCAGAACCACCAAAAACACAGAATATTTCAGGGCGTTTTTAACTTTTATTAGGATTCAACATGAAAACCTTTTCCGCTAAGGGCCATGAGGTTCAGCGCGACTGGTTCGTGATTGACGCGACAGATAAAGTGCTCGGACGTGTTGCCAGCGAAGTGGCACTCCGTTTACGCGGCAAACATAAACCAGAATTTACACCACACGTAGACACAGGCGATTTTATCGTTGTTGTTAACGCAGGCAAACTGCGCGTGACCGGTACTAAAGCTCTGAACAAAACATACTACCGTCACACTGGTTATCCAGGCGGTATCTATGAAACAAATTTCCAGAAAATGCAAGAGCGTTTTCCAGGTCGTGCACTCGAGAAAGCTGTCAAAGGCATGTTGCCTAAAGGCCCACTCGGCTATGCAATGATCAAGAAGCTGAAAGTATATGCAGATGCAACGCATCCGCATGCAGCTCAGCAACCACAAGTACTCGACATCTAAGGATTAGCCATGATCGGTAATTACAACTACGGAACTGGCCGTCGCAAGAGCGCAGTTGCTCGCGTATTCCTGAAATCCGGCAGCGGCAAGATCGTTGTCAACGGCAAACCAGCAAACGAGTATTTCTCTCGTGAAACTGGCCTGATGGTCATCCGTCAACCTCTGGAACTGACTAATAATCTCGAAACATTCGACATTATGGTGAACGTTCACGGCGGCGGCGAATCCGGCCAATCCGGTGCTGTTCGTCACGGTATCACTCGTGCCCTGATCGACTACGATGCAGCTTTGAAGCCTGAATTGTCAAAAGCTGGCTTTGTTACTCGTGATGCTCGCGAAGTTGAACGTAAAAAAGTTGGTCTGCGCAAAGCTCGTCGCGCAAAACAATTCTCCAAGCGTTAATTTTTTATCGCTGGAAGCAATTGCTACAATTGCTGCAATTGTTACAAGAGAAAGCCGCCTGCAAGGGCGGCTTTTTTGCTTTGGAGCATGTAACGAGTTTTTTCAGTCGCAACGACATGGACTCTTATGCTGCTAGAATAGCGTCAAAATTTCTTGCAAGGAAAGCATATGATTAAAATTGGCATCGTAGGTGGTACCGGGTATACCGGGGTAGAATTACTGCGCATATTGGCCACCCACCCTCAGGCGCAAATCACGGCAATCACTTCCCGCAAGGAAGATGGCTTGCCGGTTTCTGAAATGTATCCTTCCTTGCGTGGCCGTGTGGACATCGCTTTTTCTGCGCCTGATAAAGCCAACCTCAAAGAATGCGACGTAGTCTTCTTTGCCACCCCGCATGGCGTCGCCATGGCACAAGCGCCAGAATTGCTGGCCGCTGGCGTCAAGGTCATCGATCTGGCAGCTGACTTCCGCATGAAGAACGTGGCTGAATTTGAAAAATGGTATGGCATCCCGCATACCTGTACAGATATCCTCGACGAAGCCGTCTATGGCCTGCCAGAGCTGAACCGTGCTGCTATCAAGACTGCCAGGGTGGTCGGTAATCCAGGTTGCTATCCGACTACCATGCAGCTGGGTTTTTCCCCTTTGCTGAAGGCTGGCATCATTGATGCAGGCAACTTGATCGCTGACTGCAAATCCGGCGTTTCCGGTGCTGGCCGCAAGGCTGAACTTGGCTTGCTGTTCTCGGAAACCAGTGATACCTTCAAAGCCTACGGCGTATCCGGCCACAGACATACCCCTGAGACGATAGAGCAATTGCAGCGTATCAGCAAAGACCAGATCGGCCTGCTGTTCACGCCGCACCTGGTGCCGATGATACGCGGCATGCATTCCACCCTGTATGCGCGCCTGAACACAGAAATCAGCAACGAAGACTTGCAGGCCCTGTTTGAGAACGCCTATAAGGATGAGGTCTTTGTTGATGTACTGCCATTTGGCTCGCATCCGGAAACACGTTCTACTCGCGCTTCGAATATGTTGCGCTTGGCTTTGCACAGGCCAAACAATAGCAATACCGTCGTCATACTGGTAGTGCAAGATAATCTGGTGAAAGGTGCATCCGGTCAGGCAGTACAGTGCATGAACCTGATGTTTGGCCTGGACGAAAGCACTGGGTTGATGCACGTGCCAGTGCTGCCTTAACCGCGCGGTCATGCCAAAGTCACGTCTGACACCCAAGCGCTTCCTGGCGCCAAAAATGACGATTACGCATGAACGGCCATGGTCATCAAAAATGGCCATGGCTGGTATCGTCATTGCTGTTGCTGCTGGCATCGCCTGGTGGACTTATGATCTAGGCAAGAGCTTTGCCTTTGGTTCCAGGATCAGTGTTGATCAGGTCGAAGAGCTGAAAGAAAAAATCAAGGAATTGACTGCCGAACGCGACAAGTTGTCGCTGGCAGCCAATACCATAGAGAGTACAGTCAATATCGACAAGTCCACGCAAAAGCAGTTGACTGACCAGGTCAAGGCCTTGACGACAGAAAACCTCAAGCTCAAGGATGATCTGGCTTTTTTTGAAAGCCTGACACCTTCTGCAGTTGGCGCTGAAGGTATCTCGCTACAAAATTTCAAAGTGGAAATACTCAGTCCAGGCCAGTTGCGCTATAGGGCACTGGTGATGCAGGGCGGTAAAAGTGGCCGCGATTTCACTGGGGAAATGCAATTCAGCCTGAACTTGGTACAAGCGGGTAAACCTGCTACGATGCTGTTTCCCGATCCTAAGTCGGGCGATGCCGGGAAGTTGAAATTAACATTCCGACATTATCAAAGACTGGAAGGTACCATTACCTTGCCAGAGGGAGCTACGGTTAAAGGTGTGCAGGCCAAGGTGTTAGCAAATGGCCAGATCCGGGCTCAGCAAATGGTCAATTTATAGCGGTCAAATTATCAACCACGCAAAGAAAAGCTGCGCTTGCTAAAATAGCATTTCTGATATGCTGCGGCTTCTGGCTCACTTCCTCAAAAAGGAACACGAATGTTTAATCGAAAAACCAAAAACACCATAGACAGCCTGATCGGTGCAACTACCGTCATACAAGGCGACTTGCATTTCAAGGGCGGTTTGCGCATCGATGGTCATATACGCGGCAATGTGGTCGCTGATCTTGAAGCATCCAGCATGCTGGTGATTTCTGAACAGGCAAAAATTGATGGTGAAGTCCGCGCTGCCCATATTGTGGTGAATGGCGTCATCAATGGCCCGGTATTTTCGTCAGAATTACTTGAATTACAGCCAAAAGCACAAATATCTGGTGATGTGCACTACAAAACACTGGAAATGCTGAGCGGTGCCGTGGTCTCTGGCAAGCTTAGCCATGACCAGGCACAGGAACCTGTCTTGAAACTCGCAGCGAACAATGCATAGATTCCTGTGCGGGTCTATAATGATGGTAAATAGTCTGAAGGAGTAATTATGAACGCTGTTGCCGAAATGCCCGCACCCATTGTTTTCACTGAAAGCGCCGCTGCCAAAGTAGCCCAGCTGATTGAAGAAGAGGGTAACCCTGACCTGAAACTGCGCGTCTTCGTACAAGGCGGTGGTTGCTCAGGTTTCCAGTATGGTTTCACATTTGATGAAATCACCAATGAAGATGACACGACCATGACCAAGAATGGCGTCCATTTGCTGATCGATTCCATGAGCTACCAGTATCTGGTTGGCGCAGAAATCGATTACAAAGATGACCTCGAAGGGGCACAGTTCGTCATCAAGAACCCGAATGCCACAACTACTTGTGGTTGTGGTTCTTCATTCTCAGCTTAAGTGCTCAGATAATCTTTGTTGATTGCCCTGAAAAAGGACGCTACGGCGTCCTTTTTGCTTATCCATTTGTTACAAAAATTCAATGTTGATAAATTGCTTATCCATGGGTTTGCTGTAAGAATTCGCCCCTGGCTTAATTTGCCTTTAAATACAATCAACCAGCAAATCGTTTACTTATGAAAAATAAATTAGCCCTGATCTTGATAACTGTCTTGTTCGCAACAACGACTACCGTGTTTGCTGGCGAAGGTGAGCTGAGTAAATCA
This sequence comes from Pseudomonadota bacterium, assembly GCA_040390835.1. GTDB lineage: Bacteria > Pseudomonadota > Gammaproteobacteria > Burkholderiales > Burkholderiaceae_D > Undibacterium. The sequence goes on along the minus strand of JAZJXP010000044.1, from coordinate 23,404 downwards.
GAACGCCGTCAGTACAATGCCATGCTCAAGGCGATTGATGGCAATGACGCCGCTGCCGTAGAAAAACTCATCAAGGACAAGATCAAGCTGGACTTGCAAGAAGACAGCCGCGCCGCGCCCACCTTCATGACGCAGGCGGCATTGAAGGGTAACAACGACATCATCCTGGCCTTGCTGAAAGCTGGCGCTACCATAGAGTCCACCAATGGCGATGGCCATACGCCTTTATTCTGCGCAGTGATATCGGATAAGCTGGAAACAGTCCAGCTTTTGATCAGTAAAAAAGCTGATGTGAATGCCACCGCACCCAATGGTGATACACCGTTGTCGTGGGCTAAAGGCGTAGCCAAGGCTAACAAGAAAATGATAGACGTTCTGGTCAAGGCTGGCGCTAAATAAATAAATAATTTTTTGCTGACAAGGCTGGTAATTTCTCGCTCTGTAAAGCAGCCTCTTTAGCAGATTGTTGCATACAACACTTCTGCAAGGAGCAATGAAAAGTATTTGCGGCAATTTCTCAGAACAATTCATCACAAGAGCATTAAAGCTGATTACACTCCTTGAATCAACAGGAGCCAGCATGGAAGCATCCCTCGCCATATCTTCACGCCAGCAAGACCTTGTGCGCGCATTGCGTCAGCAATTGCCTGCGCATTGCATTTTGTATGATGAAGAAGATACTCGTCCTTATGAATGTGACGGTCTGGCTGCCTACCGCCAGTTACCCATGGTGGTGACACTGCCAGAGAATGAAAGCCAGGTCATCAGCATCATCAATATCTGCCGGGAAAAACAGATTGCCATCGTGCCGCGTGGTGCCGGCACTGGCTTGTCTGGCGGAGCCATGCCGATTGCTGACGGACTGGTGCTGTCAACAGCCAAGCTCAACAAGATTATCAAGGTTGATGCCTATGCCCGCACTGCGGTCGTGCAACCAGGCGTGCGCAATCTGGCGATTTCTGAAGCGGTAGCTGCCCACGGCTTGTATTATGCGCCCGACCCGTCTTCACAAATCGCCTGCACCATAGGCGGCAATGTGGCAGAAAATTCTGGCGGTGTGCATTGCCTCAAATATGGCCTTACCGTACACAATGTCATGGCGGTACGCGCCATCACCATGGAAGGCGAAATCATCGAGCTGGGTGGAGGTGCGCTGGATGCGCCTGGCCTGGATTTGCTGGCAGTGTTCATCGGATCTGAAGGCATGCTGGGTGTCGTTACTGAAGTAACCGTCAAACTCATACCCAAGCCGCAAACAGCGCGCGTCATCATGGCCTCGTTTGATGATGTCGTCAAAGGTGGCAATGCGGTTGCCAGCGTCATCGCGGCTGGCATCATCCCAGCCGGGCTGGAGATGATGGACAAGACATCTTCACGCATGGTGGAACCCTTTGTGCAGGCGGGTTATGACACTGATGCCGAGGCCATTTTACTCTGCGAATCAGACGGCACCATAGAAGAAGTCGAAGAAGAAATTGCCCGCATGAGTGCCGTACTGGAACAGGCTGGCGCTACCGCACTGGCGGTATCCAATACCGAGGCAGAACGCCTGCGTTTTTGGTCTGGCCGAAAAAATGCCTTCCCTGCTGCTGGCCGCATCTCCCCCGATTATTACTGCATGGATGGCACGATACCGCGCAAACATCTGGCACAAGTCCTGATCGGCATCGCTGCCATGGAAGAAAAATATGGCCTGCGCTGCGCCAATGTCTTTCATGCTGGAGATGGCAATCTGCACCCGCTGATCTTATTTGATGCGAATAAAGAAGGTGAGTTTCACAGAGCCGAGGAATTTGGTGCCGAGATACTGGAGCTATGCGTCAAGGTCGGTGGCACGATCACTGGTGAACATGGTGTGGGCATAGAAAAAATCAATTCCATGTGCGTACAGTTTTCCAGTGAGGAGATTACTGCCTTCCTCGCCTTGAAACGGGCTTTTGATCCGGATGCTTTGCTTAACCCGGATAAAGCCATACCTACTCTGCATCGCTGTGCCGAATACGGTCGCATGCATGTGAAAAAAGGCGTAGTGAAGTTCCCTGATTTGCCGCGTTTTTAAAGACAAAGGCTAGACTTAATTGGACGATGGCATGCAAACGACGCTAGACAATTTTCGTGAACGCATATTGGCAGCAAGCGCCAACGGCGCGGCGCTGCAGATACAGGGTGGCGGCAGCAAGCACTGGTACGGCCAAGAAGTGCAGGGTGAGGTACTGGATACTCGCACCTACAGCGGCATCCTGGCATATGACCCAACCGAACTGGTGCTGACTGCCCGCAGCGGTACGCCGCTGACAGAAATAGAAGCAGCCCTGGCGGCACAAAACCAGATGCTGGCATTCGAACCGCCGCACTTTGGTGCTACAGCCACCATAGGTGGTGTTGTGGCTGCGGGCTTGTCTGGTCCCCGGCGGCCCGCAGTAGGTGCCGTGCGTGATTTTGTGCTGGGTGTCAGCCTCATGAATGGGCAAGGGCAAATACTGGAATTTGGTGGCCAGGTCATGAAGAATGTCGCCGGCTATGATGTCTCGCGCTTGCTGACAGGTTCCATGGGCTGCCTGGGTTTGCTGCTGGACATTTCCATCAAGGTTTTGCCACGACCCTTTGCAGAAACTACCCTGGTGTTTGCTCTGTCAGAAGCGGATGCACTGACGCGTTTGAATCTATGGGCAGGCCAGGCCTTGCCTATCTCTGCCAGTTGCTGGCATGTAGGCCGTTTGATGTTGCGCCTGTCTGGTGCCGAGGCCGCAGTGCGGGCCGCCAAGGCCAGGCTGGGAGGTGAGGAGATGCAGGATGCCACGGCTTTCTGGACAGCCTTGCGTGAACAGACTCTGGATTTTTTCCAGCAGGAAGAAGAGCATGGCTTATGGCGCTTGTCGCTGCCATCCACCAGCCAGGCTTTGAAGCTGACGGGTAAATCCATGATTGAATGGGGCGGGGCGCAGCGCTGGCTCTACAGCACTGAGAAACCGGAACTGATACGACTGACGGCGCTGGCTGCCGGTGGCCATGCGAGTTTGTTCCGTGGCGGTGACAAGAGCATAGGCGTGTTTGCCCCCTTGTCTGCACCTCTGGAAAAGATACACAGACGCCTGAAGGATACTTTTGATCCCGCCGGTATATTCAACCCCGGTCGCATGTACAAAGGCTGGTAACGACTATGCAAACCAATCTCGCTGATTTCATCAAAGACACACGCGAAGGCAAAGAGGCTGAAGATATCTTGCGCAAGTGTGTGCATTGCGGATTTTGTACAGCCACCTGCCCGACTTATCAATTGCTCGGCGATGAGCTTGATGGCCCGCGTGGCCGCATCTATCTCATCAAACAGGTATTGGAAGGCAAACCCGCCACTGTCAAAACCCAGCAACATCTGGACCGCTGCCTGACTTGCCGCAATTGTGAAACCACTTGCCCATCCGGAGTGCAATATGGCCGCCTGGTGGATATAGGCCGTCAGGTAGTCGAAAAACAGGTTGGTCGTCCGCTGTTCCAAAAACTGAACCGCGCTGCTCTCAAAGCCGTGCTGCCGCGCAAATGGATATTCAATCCAGCGATGAAACTGGGGCAAAGCCTGCGCGCAGTCTTGCCAAAGTCCTTGCAAAATAAAGTGCCGGTAGCGCAAGATGCAGGCCTATGGCCACAAACTGAACATGCCCGCAAGATGCTCTTGCTGGATGGTTGCGTGCAGCCTGCCATGTCACCGAATATCAATGCTGCCACCGCCAGGGTGCTGGATGCCATGGGTGTGCAATTGCAAATCGCTCCCAAGGCCGGTTGCTGTGGTGCCATACGCTACCACTTGAATGAGCATGAAGATGGCCTCAATGATATGCGCCAGAATATTGATGCATGGTGGCCATATGTGGAGGCAGGTGCAGAAGCAATTGTCATGACAGCATCTGGCTGCGGTGCCACGGTAAAAGAATATGGACATCTGCTGGCGCATGATGAAGCTTATGCAGGCAAGGCCGGAAAAATTTCGGCACTGACACGTGATCTCAGTGAAATCCTGCCAGAATTCCAGCCGCAACTGGTGCAGCACCTGCAAGGCAAAATCAGCAAGCGTATCGCCTGGCATCCACCTTGCACGCTGCAACACGGCCAGCAGATACGCGGCAAGGTCGAAGGCCTGCTGACAGCCATAGGTGTCGAGGTAACGCTGTGTGCCGACAGCCATTTATGTTGCGGTTCAGCCGGTACATATTCTGTCCTGCAGCCCAAGCTTTCCTTTCAGTTACGCGATAACAAATTACGCAATCTGGAGGCGACAGATGCAGAGATGATCTTGTCGGCGAATATAGGTTGCCTCACGCATTTGCAATCAGGCACAGAACTGCCAGTACAGCACTGGATAGAACTCATAGATCGGGCCTTGCAGGATTCTGCGATAAGTCAGGGTTTGCCAGAAGCGGGCAGCGCGCTAAATAATGTGAATAAACCTGAGTGACGTATGCCCGGCCAGCGTGCACTCCTTAGCGAATGTGGGCATCCACAGCAAAGCGTGTTGATGCCTGAGGTAGTTCATGCGGCCTATTATCGCGATTCATACAGAGCTGAGCTTAGTAGTAACGGACTGACAGTCAGCGATGCATTTCATGCGATATTCATGCACAGGCCAACATGGATGAAGTTAGTCATGCTGAGCCGTAATTACCTGGTATCCATGTTTGGCGTTGCCGTACCAGCCAGTGCAGAAATCATGCAGTCACACATGAGATCAGATTACCAAGCAGGTGAGAAAATAGGAGCGTGGCCTATTTTTTATTTGAGCCAAGAAGAACTGGTTGCCGGACGTGATAACAGCCATCTGGATTTCCGGCTTTCCATCGTGCGTGTAGTAGAGGAGCAGACCGTCGCTATCGTAGTATCAACGGTCTGCCTGACTCACAACTGGTTTGGGCGAGCCTATATACAACTGATACGCCCTTTCCATCGCTGGGGTGTAAAGTACCTGATACGACAGGCAATACTGGCTGGGCGCTTGTGATTTGAGATGATTTGAGAGCTTATCCCGTGATACCTGTCATTACTCAGCCAGCAGCTTTTCTATATCATCCAGCAAATCCTTAGGTGCAGTCTGCGGCGCGTAGCGCTTGAAGACAGCTCCATCTTTCTTGACCAGGAACTTGGTGAAATTCCACTTGATGGACTGACTACCCAGCAAGCCAGGGGCCTGGCTTTTCAGGTGCTGGAACAAGGGGTGAGCCTTGTCGCCATTCACATCGATCTTGTCGAACAGGGGAAAAGTTACGCCAAAATTCTTTTCGCAGAAAGAGCCAATTTCGCCAGCAGAACCCGGTTCCTGGTGACCAAACTGGTTGCAGGGGAAGCCCAATACTTCCACACCCTTGTCCTTGAATTGTTGGTAAAGCGCTTCCAGTCCCTTGTACTGAGGAGTGAAGCCGCAATTGCTGGCGGTATTCACGATCAGCAATACCTTGCCTGCATATTGTTTGAGATCGACCGGTGTGCCTTGCAGGCTGTTCGCTTGAAAATCTAGCGTGCTCATACGATACCCAGATGTTTGGTACCCGCACTCAGGTCACGGTCTTTGGCGTCTTTGCCCTTCAACATGATGGCCAGGCGCAGTTCATTGACAGAGTCGGCATTGCGCAGGGCATCTTCATACGTGATCTGGTCTGCTTCATGCAAATCAAACAGAGACTGGTCGAAAGTCTGCATGCCCAGCTCGCGGGATTTCTTCATGATCTCTTTGATTTCATGTACCGCACCTTTAAAGATCAGGTCAGACACCAGCGGTGTATTGAGCATGATTTCTACCGCTGCAGCACGGCCCTTGCGACCCTTGAGTGGCACCAGGCGCTGAGAAATAACCGCCTTCAGGTTCAGTGACAAATCCATCAGCAACTGCTGGCGACGTTCTTCCGGGAAGAAGTTGATGATACGGTCGAGCGCCTGGTTGGAGCTATTGGCATGCAGGGTGGCCAGGCAAAGGTGGCCGGTTTCTGCAAAGGCAACAGCAAAGTCCATGGTTTCGCGGTCACGGATCTCACCGATCTGGATAACATCCGGTGCCTGACGCAGGGAGTTTTTCAGCGCAGCACCCCAGTCTTCAGTATCGATACCGATTTCACGCTGGGTGATGATGCAATTCATATGCGGGTGCACATATTCTATCGGGTCTTCGATCGTAATGATGTGACCATAGCTGTTGGCATTTCTATAGCCCAGCATGGCTGCCAGCGAAGTCGATTTACCTGAACCGGTAGCGCCCACCATGATGACCAGGCCACGCTTGGTCATGGCGACATCTTTGAGGTTTTCTGGCAAGCCCAGGTCTTCCAGTTTAGGAATGGCCGTGGTGATCGTCCGCAGTACCAGGCCAACGCGGCCTTGCTGCATGAAGGCCGAGACGCGGAAACGCCCCAGACCTGCCGGGCTGATCGCAAAATTACATTCCTTGGTCGCTTCAAATTCTGAAGACTGTTTGTCGTTCATGATAGAACGTGCCAGATCAACAGTATGAGCCGGCGACAGTGGCTGGTTTGAAACAGGTGTTACCCGTCCATCGATTTTGAATGCAGGGGGGAAGTCTGCAGTAATAAACAAGTCTGAACCGTTTTTGCTGAGCATGAGTCTCAGCAAATCATTCATGAATTTGGTGGCCTGATCGCGTTCCATGTTTTTATCCTTTGATCTATTAGCCTGGGAAGTTGTCTGGTGTTTTGGCTGCACCACGTGCAGTCGCCACTGAGATGACATTGCGGCGCACCAGATCAGTCAGATTTTGATCCAGTGTCTGCATACCGAGGTTACTACCGGTTTGTATCGATGAATACATCTGCGCAATCTTGGCTTCGCGAATAAGGTTACGTATCGCCGGTGTACCCAGCATGATTTCATGTGCCGCCACGCGGCCAGAACCATCCTTGGTTTTCAACAGGGTTTGCGAGATAACCGCTTGCAGGGATTCTGATAACATCGAACGTACCATTTCTTTTTCTTCCGCCGGGAAAACGTCGACAATACGGTCAATGGTTTTTGCAGCAGATGAAGTATGCAGTGTACCAAATACCAAGTGGCCGGTTTCAGCAGCAGTCAGTGCCAGGCGTATGGTTTCCAGGTCACGCAACTCACCGACCAGGATGGCATCAGGATCTTCACGCAGAGCAGAACGCAAGGCGGCATTGAATGACATTGTATGCGGGCCGACTTCGCGCTGGTTGATCAGGCATTTTTTTGATTCATGCACGAATTCGATAGGGTCTTCCACCGTCAGTATGTGGCCATATTCATTTTCATTCAGGTGATTCACCATCGCCGCCAGGGTGGTTGACTTACCAGAACCAGTAGGACCGGTCACCAGTACCAGGCCACGTGGTTTCATGGACAGCTCAGCGAAAATCTTGGGAGTGTTCAACTGTTCCAGCGACAAAATCTTGGATGGAATAGTACGCATAACCGCCGCCGCGCCGCGCTCCTGGTTGAATGCATTCACACGGAAACGTGCCAGGCCCGGGATGGAGAAGGAAAAATCGCACTCCAGTGATTCTTCATAGATTTTGCGCTGCGAGTCGTTCATGATGTCATAAATCAACTCATGGACATCTTTATGCTCCAGAGGGGGCAAATTAATGCGCCTGACGTCGCCATGTACCCGTATCATGGGCGGCAAGCCGGAGGATAAGTGTAAATCGGAGGCATTGTTCTTGACGGAGAACGCCAGCAGTTCTGAAATGTCCATTTATAATTCCGGTAGTGAAATCGTTGCTGATTGTGGGTAAGCTGCTCTAAGAATTTGTTTCCGATCTTAAGCGCGTGCGTGATCAAGGCTCATGTGCTGCTCAAAATGCTCGTGTACTTAAGTACATTCCGCTTTTTGCGCTGCGTTTTTGTTACCCTGACCCCGCTGGCGCTCGCTCGCTACAGATCGTAAACATGTTCTAGAGCAAGATAAAAGCAATATTAAGCTGTGGACGGGAGTTTTACCAGAAGTCCACAACGAATTAGATAGATTTTTGGTTACTGATTATGTCCTCAATTTCTGACAACTTGCAAGCCGTAAGTGCGGATATCCGCGCTGCCGCCCTTGCCAGCGGGCGCGATCCGCAACAACTACGCCTGTTGGCCGTGTCCAAGACCTTTCCCGCTGATGCAGTCATAGACGCTGCAGAGGCTGGTCAGCATTGTTTTGGTGAAAATTATCTGCAAGAAGCTTTAGAGAAGATGCAGGAAGTACAAGCAAAAAAGCCACAACTTCAGCTCGAATGGCATTTTATCGGCCCCATACAAAGCAATAAGACCCGCCCCATCGCCGAGCATTTTTCCTGGGTACATTCAGTGGACCGGGAAAAAATTGCCCAGCGCCTGTCTGAACAAAGACCGGCAGATATGCCAGCCCTGAATATTTGCCTGCAAGTTAATATTAGCGGCGAAGCAAGCAAAAGTGGAGTTTTGCCAGATGAAGCCCTGACTGTGGCGCAAAAAATTGCGCTGTTGCCGGGCTTGCAGTTGCGTGGCTTGATGGCCGTGCCAGAAGCCAGTGATGATGAGCAGGTGCAAAGGCAGGCATTTCGCCAGTTGAAACAATTAAGTGACAGCATACAAGCTGCAGGCATCGCCCTTGATACCCTGTCCATGGGCATGAGCGCGGACATGCATGCGGCAATCGCAGAGGGAAGCACCATGCTCAGGATAGGAACAGCTATTTTTGGAAACCGGAACTATGCAAAATAAATTGAAAATTGCCTTCATAGGCGGCGGCAATATGGCAAATGCCCTGATAGGTGGTTTGCTCAAGAATTTGACTACGGCAGAACATATCCATGTCATCGACCTCAACCAGTCTTCCCTGGATAAACTGAGCAGCGACTTTGGCGTAACAACAGCGCTCGCTGCCGATGCCAGACTGGCACAAATGGATGCAATTATCCTTGCGGTCAAACCGCAGCAATTGCGTGAAGTCGTGCAAGGCCTGGCACCATATCTGGACCAGCAATTGCTGATCTCCATTGCTGCAGGTATCCGCGCTACTGATATGGCACGCTGGCTGGGTGGCTATGAAAAAATTGTCCGTACCATGCCAAATACCCCGGCGTTGATAGGGCAGGGCATGACAGGGCTGTTTGCACTGGCAGGTGTCAGCACAAAGCAAAAACAAATGGCAGAGCACATCATGCAGGCGGTTGGCGCAACAACATGGCTGGATGATGAAAGTTTGTTGGACGCCGTCACAGCAGTATCCGGCAGTGGCCCGGCTTATGTATTTTATTTTATTGAGGCCATGCAACAGGCGGCAACTGAGCTGGGCCTGAGTCCTGAGCAGGGTTTGCAACTGGCCATGACAACCTTTACTGGTGCAGCGCAACTGGCTTTGCAAGCGACAGAACCCGTCAGCGTTTTACGTGAACGCGTTACTTCCAAGGGCGGCACTACCTATGCTGCTTTGACCAGCATGGAAAACGCCGGAGTAAGGCAGGCTATCGTGAGCGCCATCAAGGCAGCGGCAGCAAGAGGAAAAGAATTGGGTGACGAGTTTGGTTCGCTGTAAGCTCAGGATGTAAGGGCATGCACACAACAGCCCTTACTACTTAAGGTTTGAAGCTAATCTTGTTCTTAATGAAGCCTGAATTAAGGCTAATACGCCCAGAAGCCTGACTCAAGATTAAGATTTTCTGGAATTTACGGAACTGGCCGTCGTATTTGCAGTATTGGATACATCTGTGCGTATGCCTCGCAACACATTGGCAAGGCTACGCCAGGTTTGCCATCCCAATAGCGCAGATTTGGCAAAAGAAAATATCCGTCTGGGTTTGAATATCAGTACGGCAGCAATTGCAATGCCACCCAGTAATGGCCTATGGCGAGCAAATTGCCCGGCTCTGCCGAGCAAGCTTGCTGCTCCGCCTGCCATACCCATGGATTCTTTGAGTTCCTGGTAATGTATTGTCATCAGGCCTCGTTCTGCCTGTATCTTCAATAATAAGGCCTGCCGCCGCAAGGCCAGTCTTTCCTGACGATTTCCCATACTTTAAGCCTGTTCCTTCTGGCTGTTATCGCCACGATCAAAGGCGGAAGCGTCTTTTTTCAATTCGGCCAGGCTATGGAATAACAGAGTGGGTTTGTTGCGGAATTGCGTGCGTAAGCGTAAAGCGATGCCCACGGCCAGCAGACCAAATACAGTAATTAATCCCACTAATACCGTGTAGCGGTAAGGCGTGTCCCAAAACACTGCTACCACGGTCAGTATTACCAGCAGGATGGCAATGCCAGCAAAAAATAACGCTGTCAATGACCATATGAGGCTGGAAGAAAAGTGCGCAAACTCTTCTTCCAGCTCAACTGCAGCCAGTTCCAGGCGAGTGCGGACAATACTGCTCAGTGTTGCTGCAAGCTGTCCGAGCGAATCGCTGATAGCCATTGATTTTTGCTGCGCTTATCTGCTACGGCCAATGAGCAAGCCAACCAGCAAGCCTACGCCGGCTGCAATACCTGCAGATTGCCATGGATTTTCTTTGACATACACGTCAGTAGCCTTGGCTGCATCCTTGGTGCGGGTGACGACCAGGTCTTCGATGCGTTCTACTTCTGCCTTGGCATTTTTCAAGGTTTTTTCGAAGCGGGCTTTGGCGGATTTGAAGCCTTCGCTGCCTTGTTGCTCTGTATTTTTCAACAGTTCTTCTGCATCGCGGATAACCAGATGCAAGTCATTCATCAATTGTTCTTTGTGTTCATCTACTGTGCTCATGATTCATCCCTTCTGGTTGGTGAAATAATTACAGCTCATTATTAGTAATGTATGGCTACTTTGCGTAATTGCAAGAACTGACTTTAAGTTCTGACTTCAAACAGTTAATTAAGAAATTGGCAATCTGTCAGATTACTTTACTGCATAGTCAATGGCAATGCCAGCAAAGATTGCTGCACCCAGCCAATTGTTATTAACGAATGCAGCAAAGCAGGCCATGCGTTCACGATCGCGTATCAGGGTGTAATGGTAAAGTGAGAATGCGACGGCTACCCCCATGCCAGCGAAGAACCAGGTGCGCAAACCCAATTGCCAGCCTACCAGTGATATCAGCATGAAGCTGAGGGCATAACACAACATGACGGCAAACACATCGTAGCTGCCAAAGGTGATAGCAGAAGTCTTGATGCCTATCTTCAAGTCATCATCCCTGTCTACCATTGCATATTCCGTGTCATAGGCAACTGCCCAAAAAACATTCGCCAGTAACAGAATCCAGGCTGCCATAGGCACGGTATTTTGCACGGCCGCAAAGGCCATGGGTATGCCAAAACCAAAGGCAATGCCCAGATAAGCCTGGGGGATGGCAAAGAAACGCTTGAAATAAGGATAGCTGCCCGCCACTACTACAGCGGCGACCGAGAGCATCTTGGTCAGGGTATTCAAAGGAAGTATCAGGCAAAAAGAAATCAGCGCCAATACCACGGCAACGCCAACTGCCTCTTTGCCAGATATCTTGCCACTGGTGAGCGGCCGGTCCGCAGTACGTTTGACGTGTTTGTCAAAGTCGCGGTCTGCATAATCATTGATCGCACAACCGGCAGAGCGCATCAGGGCCGTGCCCAGGCTGAAAATCAGTACCAGATGCCAGTCTGGCTGGCCATTCGAGGCTATCCACAAGGCGGCCAGTGTAGGCCAGAGCAATAAAAGTATGCCTATGGGTTTGTGCAGCCTGACCAGTTTGATGTACCAGCCCAGGCGAGTCAGCAGGAAATTCATGATTCAGCTTTGTTGTTGCGCATGGCAGAATTATAAGTGCTATCTATACATGAGGTAGTACTGAGTGATATCTTAACGAATTGCTACATTCAATGCTTTATTGCAATATGTTGAATGCGTCATGTCACTCATTTCACTTAGCCGTCATGATTTTGCAACAAGCTCACATAAATATTATAAGTTTTCCGGGACTATCTATGAAACTGCAAACCAAGCTGGCTTGGGCCAGTGCCGCTGTATTGATGAGCCTGGCTGGCTCTGCCCATGCAGTCACTGAAATAAGCTGGTGGCATTCGATGACTGGAGCCTTGGGTGACCGGGTTACCGCACTGGCTGAGCAATTCAATAAAAGTCAGAATGAGTACAAAGTCACCGCTGTCTATAAAGGTAGTTATGACGAAGCGCTAGCGGCGGGTATAGCTGCTTTCCGTGCTGGTAATGCCCCGCATATATTGCAGGTGTTTGAAGTCGGTACTGCCACCATGATGTATGCCAAGGGTGCAGTCAAGCCGGTATCCGAAGTCATGAAAGTCGCAGGCGAGAAATTCGATGCCTCTGGCTATGTGGCCGCAGTGGCGGGTTACTACACTTCGCCCAAGGGCGAGATGCTGTCCTTCCCCTTCAATAGTTCAACTACCGTGTTTTACTATAACAAGGACATGTTCGCCAAAGCAGGCATGGACCCCAACAAGGCACCGTCAACCTGGCAGGAAGTGGTCGCCGCCGCCGCGCGCCTGAAAGCCAGCGGTGAAAAATGCGCCTACACCACAGGCTGGCAAACCTGGGTACACCTGGAAAGTTTTTCAGCCTGGCACAATGTAGAGTTCGCTTCCAAGGGCAATGGCTTTGGCGGCCTCGACGCACGCCTGACATTCAATAGCCCCCTGCATGTGCGCCACATAGAAAATCTGGAAAACTGGGCCAAGCAAGGTTACTTCACTTATGCCGGCCGCAAGAATGAGCCGGAAGCAAAATTCTATTCTGGTGAATGCGGCATGCTGACTTCCTCCAGTTCTGCTTACGGCAACGTTGCCAAGAATGCCAAGTTCAAATTTGCTGTCGCACCTTTGCCTTACTATTCTGACGTCAAAGGCGCACCGCAAAACACCATCATTGGTGGTGCTTCGCTGTGGAGCATGAATGGCAAGAAGACAGAAGAATACAAGGGCGTCGCCAAGTTCTATAAATTTCTCTCGCAGCCTGAAGTGCAGGCCAAATGGCATCAGGAAACCGGTTATCTGCCCATCACCAATGCCGCCTACGAGATGACCAAGAAGTCTGGTTTCTATGAAAAAACACCAGGCCCTGGCGTCGCTGTGCAGCAAATGATCGTCAAGACCACAGACAAATCCCGTGGCATACGCCTGGGCAGTTTTGTGCAGATACGCACCATCATGGATGAAGAGCTGGAATCTGTCTGGAGTGGTAAAAAATCAGCCAAGGCTGCGTTGGATAATGCTGTTTTGCGCGGCAATGAATTGCTGGATCGTTTCGAAAAAGCGAATAAGTAAAAATCTTAAGACCTCTCAACACAGAGGCACAGAGGGGGCACAGAGGACACAGAGAAAAACAAAGGCATCACATTTCTTTGCTCGTCTTGTTCTTCTCTGTGTCTCAGTGTCTCTGTGGTGAGCTTTCCGGTTTTAAATATTCATTAGAGGTTTTTTTGGAAAAGCGTGCACGGTTTCGTTCAGCCTGGTTGCCTTATCTGCTGCTCTTGCCACAGTTACTGGTAACGGTGCTGTTTTTTTTCTGGCCTGCGGTGCAGGCCCTGTATCAATCCGTCCTGTTGCAGGATGCCTTTGGCATGTCTACGCAGTTTGTCTGGTTTGATAATTTCAAGTCCCTGTTTGCAGATGAAACTTATCTGGCAGCCTTCAAGACCACGGCCATGTTTTCCAGTCTGGTGGCTGTGCTGGGTCTTGGCCTGTCTTTGTTGCTGGCGGTTTTTGCTGACAGGGTAGTCAGGGGCAGTTCCATCTACAAGACCATGCTGATCTGGCCGTATGCAGTGTCGCCAGTCGTCGTCGGTGTGCTGTGGATGTTCTTGCTCAATCCCACGCTGGGCATCGTTGCCCATGGCCTGCGTCACTTTGGTATTGAGTGGAATAATCTCTTGAATGGCCGTCACGCGATGATACTCATTGTTTTGGCGGCAATCTGGAAGCAGATCAGTTACAACTTTTTATTTTTCCTCGCGGGTTTGCAATCCATACCCAAATCGCTGATAGAAGCAGCTGCCATAGATGGCGCAGGGCCGTGGAAGCGCTTCTTTACCATTGTCTTCCCGTTACTGACACCAACGACTTTCTTCTTGCTGGTCGTGAATATCGTCTACGCTTTTTTTGATACCTTTGCGATTGTTGAGGCGACCACCCAGGGCGGCCCTGGTAAGGATACCGAGATCCTGGTGTTTAAAGTCTTCAATGATGGTTTCAAGGGCGGCGACCTTGGCAGTGCTGCCGCGCAGTCCGTGATACTGATGACGATAGTGATCGTATTGACTGTGCTGCAGTTCAAATACATAGAAAAGAAAGTGCAGTATTAAGCATGATAGAACGCCGGCCTTTTCTGGGTATGTTCAGCCACTTTATCCTGATACTTGGCGTCAGCCTGGTGGCTTTTCCCATCTATGTTGCTTTTGTTGCCGCTACCCAGACGGCTGAACAATCTGCGCTGGCACCGATGTCCCTGATACCGGGTGACCAGCTCTGGATCAATCTGCAGGCAGTGCTGGGCACGGGTACATCAGGCAATGTCACCAGCAGCCCGGTGGGGCGCATGATGTGGGTCAGCCTGGTATCGGCGCTGATGATAGCCATCGGCAAAATTTCGATTTCCATGCTGTCTGCTTTCGCGCTGGTGTATTTTCGCTTTCCTGGCCGCACTCTGTTTTTCTGGATGATTTTTGTCACCCTGATGCTGCCTGTTGAAGTGCGTATCAGCCCGACTTATAAAGTGGTGTCTGATTTATCCATGCTCAATAGCTATGCCGGGTTGACTGTGCCATTGATTGCCTCGGCGACAGCGACGTTCTTGTTCAGGCAATTCTTTTTAACTGTGCCCGATGAACTGGCAGAAGCAGCACGCATAGATGGTGCTGGCCCCTTGCGTTTCTTCAAGGATATTTTGTGGCCGTTGTCGCGCACCAATGTGATTGCCCTGTTTGTCATCATGTTCATCTATGGCTGGAACCAGTACCTCTGGCCTTTGCTGGTATCGACAGAACAGAATATGTACCCGATAGGTGTGGGTATCAAACGCATGATTGCTGGCGGTGATGCTGCAGTCGAGTGGAATATGGTGATGGCGACCTTGCTGCTGGCGATGTTGCCCCCGGGCTTGGTGGTAGTCATCATGCAGAAGTGGTTTGTTAAGGGCCTCGTCGATTCAGAAAAATAAGAGGCCGTTGTGAAAATTAACCTGGCGTTGTTGCGCCGCCCGCATGTAAACCCGGTGCTAAAGCACTGTCTGCGTTGGCGCGCCTGGTCGGGGACGCCGAGTTATCTTAATTTCACAGCAGCCTCTAAATAAAAATATCTTATGGCACAACTACATTTTAAAAACGTAACCAAAACTTACGGCAAGGGTGATAAAGCCGTTGCTGTCATCCATGGCGTTTCCATGGATATCAATCATGGCGAATTCATCGTCATGGTTGGCCCTTCCGGCTGTGGCAAATCAACGCTCTTGCGTATGGTGGCGGGGCTGGAAGAAATCACTTCTGGCGATATCGTGATTGGCGACAGGGTTGTCAATAACCTGGAACCCAAGGACAGGGATATTGCCATGGTGTTCCAGAATTATGCACTGTACCCACATATGAGCGTGTACCAGAACATGGCCTATGGATTGAAGATACGTGGCTTTTCCAAAGCCGACATTGAAACCCGGGTACAAAAAGCCGCACAGATACTGGAACTAGGCGCATTGCTGGACAGAACCCCGCGTCAATTGTCTGGCGGCCAGCGCCAGCGTGTCGCCATGGGGCGTGCCATTGTCAGGGAACCTGCAGTATTCTTGTTTGATGAGCCGCTATCGAATCTGGATGCCAAGTTGCGGGTGCAAATGCGCCTGGAAATTCAGCGCCTGCACAAGGCACTCGGCACCACCAGCCTGTATGTCACGCATGATCAGGTCGAGGCCATGACCCTGGGCCAGCGCATGATAGTCATGAATGGTGGCGTGGCTGAACAGATAGGCACGCCAGCAGAAGTGTATGCAACCCCAGCTACTACCTTCGTCGCCAGCTTCATCGGTTCGCCACCGATGAACCTCTTGCGCGGCAAGCTCACTGAAAATGGCAGACAGATGCAGATAGGCCAGGCACTGGTGTCATTGCCGCTGGTGCAAAGCGAAGCAGAGCGCGTCGCCAACCGTGAACTGATACTGGGTGTGCGACCAGAACATTTGTTCATAGGCATGCCAGGTTTGCCACTGGACGTACAACTGGTAGAGTCGCTGGGAGCAGATTTGCTGGTACATGGTCTATGTGGCGGTGAACCCATGGTCATACGCACGCCTGCGGGCACGGCAGTAGAAGCAGGTCAGCGCACGACTGCAGGCTTTGCTGCGGATGCAGTGCATTGGTTTGATCCCGTTTCTACTAAGCGCATCTAAAGCGGCTTTGGCAAGCCTAGTCATAGGATCAGACAATCAGAGATTCAGACGATCATAGTTTCAGACGATCATAGTTTCAGACGATCATAGTTTCAGACGATCATAGTTTCAGAC
>JAZJXP010000044.1:0-6860 GCA_040390835.1 Pseudomonadota bacterium | reverse complement strand
GATCAGCGCAGCCCTGCGCTTTTGCTGTTTTAAAAAATCCGAATGCACACTGGCGCGGCTAGGTGCGCCATTGAGTTCATTGTGTCCATTGGCTTTGCCAATGGCAGGCGACTGCCTTTCAGTCTTTTGCCCGCAAATATAGCCCAGGCCAAATACCGCAAACGTCAGCAGTGCTGCGATGGCATACCTGCGTATCGTTTCACGATGTTTAATCATATTACTGTTGGTGTCACTTCCTGTTTGCATCTCTGACTCCTGTAATCTTTAATTCTTACTTACAGACTGCGTGCATATTTACATCAGTAGCGAGTTTCAATCTTGATACGCTTGCTATTGAACTTCACACCACTTTTGCAGGTCGAAGTGTCGCAATAATTAAAATAACGTACCAGAAAATTGCTGAAAGAACAGTTATTCAGTATTTTTGGTATCGATTTGCGGTACTATTTGCAAAATTTTACATTTAGCCAGGAAGCATTCATGAGTTCACCCGAATTGGTCTTGAAAGTCTTGCGTTCAGAGTTGCGTGCCGCAGGCGTGACATACAAAATGCTGGCCGAGCGTATAGGCATGAGTGAATCCAGCATGAAGCGCATGTTTGGGCAAAAGGACATGAGCCTGTCGCGTCTGGCAGAAATCTGCAAGGCTTCAGGCATCGCCATGGAAGATGTATTGCGTCAGGCTGCCGATGTCACACCGCATGCCGATACCCTGAGCCTGACGCAAGAACAGTCGCTGATGGCCGACCCCAAGTTATTGCTGGTGGCGATTTGCTGTCTGGGGCACTGGACGCTGGAGCAAATCATAGAAACCTATCATTTGTCCGAAGCAGAATGCGTCTTGCACATGGTCGCGCTGGACAAACTCGAAGTCATAGAATTGCGGCCCCTGAATCGCTATCGTCTTAAAGTGTCGCCAGCATTCCACTGGCGTCCTGACGGGCCGGTGCAACAGTATTTCAGGGACGTGGTGGTCAGCGATTATTTTGATGGCAGCTTTGCCGCGCAGGGTGAGACTTTGCTCTTCGTACCAGCCAGGGTGTCATCGCATAGCGCCATGGAGATGGTACAAAAGATACAGCAACTGGCTGCTGAGCTGGCACGTCTGCACCAGGATGACCGTCGTCTGAGGCCAGAAGAGCGCGATGGCTTTACCTTGCTGGTGGGTTTCCGATCCTGGGAGTTTTCAGCCTTTACGGCGCTGCGTCGTCCAGAGACGGCAGCGCCAGTCAAAGGACTGACTCACCAGATAGGCCCGAGGAAAAGGTAAAGCGATGAGCCATTGCCACGCGTTGCCCCGGCACCAAAGAACAGTGGTCCAAAACGCGTTTCTACAGAGACAAAGGCACTGGCTGCCTGCTTGAGTGAATGCAGGCGCAGCGCCTGGCCGTTGCCATAAGAATTGCCCACTTCTATCGAGAACCCAGTCCGTATCGCCCCACCTATGGTAGTTGGCAAAGAGCCGATTTTACGCGCCAGCACGAAGCGGCCAAAAGCCGTGGCATCACCATCCAGCGAGTTGTTTGCCGTACCTGACAGACGCAAGAAACCACCCAGTGGATTGGGCGCACCGCCACGTTCTGAACGGCTCCATTCTCCATATAAATGGCCAGCCCATTCGCCTAGCTGGAATGCTGATAAAGCATCAATCTGCGATTGTGCCTGCGAACGTTCGCCCGGATTTTGTGCCGGCGTTTGTTCCCATGATGAGGTAACCAGATAGCCCCGGCTTGGGTTGGCTAGTGAGTCCAGGGTATCCAGGCGGAAACGCAAGAAGTGCGTCGTACTGTAATAACGCAAGCTGTCCTGGTTTGCATTGGCAGGCAATAAGAAATCTACCTTGCCAAAACCACGGCTGGCACCGGCTTCTATGGTGCCCCAGTTATCCAGCTGTCGCCCAAAAGCCAGAGTGGCCTGAGTGCCGCGCACGCCGACGCGCAAAGTCCTGCGTCCCTCTTGATACAAATCCAGGCTGCTGCCATTGTATTCAAGAGAAGGGGCGATATACCACGGTGAGCCAGAGGCCAGTGGCTGCCAGAACTGCGTACCCAGCTGGCGCTGGCTGCCTATGCGCGCAAAGGTACGCAATTCAGCGCCATAACTATTGAGTGAAGATGCAATATGCATGACGCTCAGACCAAAGCGATTTTCATCAGCGAAATCGCTGGTCAGCTCCAGGCCGACCCGCAGGCGGTTGCGGCTGGAGTTTGACTCTGATGGTTTGATCAGTACATTACGTTTGCCATCTTCATCGCTGATGACAGTCTCTATATTGTCGATATCACCGCGCCCATACAGCTTGCCAGAGGCTTGCCTGATCTGCTCTTGCGACAAGACCTGGCCTGCTTTCAAGCCCGTTTGCGCGATCAAAGCCTGGGGATTGATGTAACGAGGTCCTTCCACCTCTATTTTTGCCAGTGGCAATTTATCGGCAGTATTTCTGGCAGCCTGACCGGCATTCGAACGCTGGTATTCAAAGTTGGCATATTGTTCATCGGGCACACGCAAGGCACTTAGTTGTGCGGCCATTTTGTTGGTGGCAATTTCACCTGCCTTGATGGATTGCTGATACAGCCCAAAATCCAGAAAACTGGTGCCTGACAATTCTGGTGCTATCAATACATCGGTCTTGCGCAAGTCCCTGATCGAGCGTTGCACGTTTTGCTCGGTCAGGATTTGCAGCATCTGCTTGGTCACATCAATGGCACTATTGAGTTCATGCTCCTTGGCCAGTGGTGTGCCGACATTGACGGCAATGATGATATCCGCACCCATGGCACGTGCCAGCTCTACCGGCAGGTTACTGACCAGGCCGCCATCGACGACCAGTTTCTGCTTGATACGCACCGGTGCAAAAACACCAGGCAAAGCCAGCGAGGCACGCATGGTCATCAACAAGGGAGTGTCATTCAATTCCACCATTTCGCCAGTCAACAAGTCGGAGGCAACAGACAGGAAGGGCAGGGCAAGTTGATTGACTGGCTGGTCGCGCATGCCCTCAGGCATCAGGCGTGTCAGGGCATTTTCCAGTGCGGCATTTCCCGCAGCCGCAGGGGGTAAAAACACGCCAGATTTGGTCACCGCAAACTCTATGCGCGAAGGCAGCATCAAGTCTTCTTCCTTGCGGCGGAAATCGAGGTCGTAACGGGCAGGACGGTCAGCCAGCACGCTTTCCCAATCGGTATCACGGACGATTTGCTCAAGCTCATCGGCTGAGCGCCCGGCAGCATAGGCACCACCGACGACAGCACCTATGCTGGTGCCCACCACCATATCCACCGGTACCCGCATTTTACGCAGGGCGCGCAAGACGCCGATATGGGCAAAGCCGCGCGCGCCGCCACCTGACAGTACCAGGGCCACTTTGGGGCGGCTGGGCTGGGCATTGGCATTGATGATGGAAGGGCTGGAATTTTGTACGTCGCCAGTGCTTTGCGCCTGGCTGTCAAAGGTAAAAAAACTGGCTGCCGCGCAGGCAAGTATCACCAGGGTCCGGGACAATGACATGGACTGAAGCTTTCTGTAGAAATGTGATGAGCTGGTCTAATACTCCAGAATCTCAGCAGCGTGTTTCGCAAAAGACCGCAGTATATACTTATCGTCCTGCTAAATGACGGGCAGTTTGCTAATTCGTGATTGTGGTTCTAATTGTCTGGCTTAGTTATCCAGCTTAGTTATCCAGCTTAGTTATCCAGCTTAGTTATTCAGTTTAGTTATCCACATTAACCAGGGCAGTCAAAATGTGGTCGCGCCAGACGCCGTTAATCTTAAGATAAGACTTGGCATAGCCTTCCTTTTCAAAACCCAGGCGTTCCAGTAAAGCACCGCTGCGCTGGTTTTCTGGAACATAGTTGGCCATCACACGGTGCAGAGCCTGCTGCTGGAACATATGGGATATACCAGCTTGCACGGCTTCCTGCATATAGCCCTGGCCTTGCCGTTGTTCTGCAATTGCATAACCCAGATGGCAGGCATGAAAGGCACCGCGGACGATATTGCTGAAATTGCAGATGCCTATCATGGTTTGATCCTGGCAAACCGCGAAATGCATGGCCAGACCAGCTTCCATGAGGCGGGAACTGGCCAGTAGCCTCTCTTCGCATTTCTCCAGCGAGAAAAAATCTTCATCACGTGCTGGCTCCCAGGGTGCCAGGTGATTACGGTTGAGCAACAGGTATTGCTGCATCATGGATGCATGTTCGGGCATCAATACCCGCAATTGCAGGCGCGCTGTCGCGATCGCTTCTTTGTTCATATTGCAGGGAATAAAATTATTGAGTGCTCGCCGCTTCGTCGAGCATGGTGACGCCGGGCAAATCACAAGCCATGACAGCCTTGCGTATGGCTTCAATTGCAGCCTGACGGGTAAAACTCTTGCGCCAGGCAATCACGACGCGGCGGTCAGGTGCTGGTGCAGTAAAGGGAAGGTAACGCAGCATGCCATCCTTGGCATCCATATCAGGTACCGACGCCATCGGCAATACCGTGATGCCTATGCCAGACGCTACCATATGACGTATGGTTTCCAGTGAAGAGCCTTCAAAGGTCCTGGCGATGCCATCACCCGTCGTGGAGAAGCGCGACATTTCCGGGCAAACTTCCAGCACCTGATCACGGAAGCAATGGCCATTGCCGAGCAAGAGCATGGTTTCTGACTTCAATTCTTCGGCAGATACTTCCTTGCGTTCAGCCCAGGCATGATCACGCGGCATGGCGACGACAAAGGGCTCGTCATACAGAGGCTGTATCATCATGCCCTGATCGGGCAGGGGCAAGGCCATGATGGCGGCATCCAGTTCACCCTGACGCAATAACTCCATGAGTTTGACGGTGAAATTCTCTTGCAGCACCAAAGGCATTTGTGGCACCTGCTGTATCATGGTTTTTACCAGGGTAGGCAGCAGGTAGGGGCCTATCGTATAAATGACGCCGAGGCGGAAAGGGCCAGCCAGCGGATCTTTGTTTTGTTTGGCAATTTCTTTTATAGCTGCGGTTTGCTCAAGCACACGTTCAGCCTGGGCAACAATCTGCGCCCCCAGTGGCGTGGTCGAAACCTCGGTGCCACCACGTTCAAAAATAGTGACGCCCAGTTCATCTTCGAGTTTTTTGATGGCGACAGACAACGTAGGCTGGGCGACAAAACAGGCTTCTGCCGCATGGCCAAAATGTTTTTGCCGGGCTACGGCAACAATGTATTTTAATTCTGTGAGTGTCATGCCGTTAGTTTGGCACAGACTGAGGGCAGCGTCAGCAAGAGCTTTGTACAGAGCGTAAATTTTTTCCTGAATTTAACAATGGCAGGGGGAGTATTTTCTGACAGTCATACTGTATATACGATATCCAGCTGTTTTGGTGCATACTCTGCCGGAAACTAAATTCTTTATGAAGTGCTGACTGTTTGCCTGATTATTGATCTGGCGCAGTGTCTTGAGCATGGCTTGTGATAAGCGATTAAGGAGTGGCCCTGATGCACCACTTCCTCTTGAATCTACATGAGCAGGATCAGCCCTTGGCTTGGCTCATGGCCTTGGTCAATTCCAGATGCCCTTGCGCCGCACCGCTCTCTGGTACAGATTCGCCTTCACGCTGGCGCACTTCAGCCAGACGTGCTGCCAGTTGCTCTGGTGCATCTTCATTACGACCGACCCAGACACCCTGTGTCATGGTGATATTCGCGGCTTCAAAGCTGCCAGCGCCTGCGCACAGGATGGCACGGCTAGGGGCCTGCTCAGACGCTAGTACCAGCATGGCTGGTACTACATCAGATGGTTGCAGCGCCGCTAGAAATTCTGCAGGAAACAGGCTTTCTGTCATACGTGTTGCCGCTGTTGGTGCCAGGCTATTGACACGGATATCATACTTAGCCCCTTCCAGTGCCAGCGTCTGCATCAGCCCAACCAGGGCCATTTTGGCCGCGCCATAATTTGACTGACCGAAATTGCCATACAAGCCTGAGGAAGAAGTGGTCATCACGATGCGGCCATATTTTTGTTCCATCATGATGGACCAGACTGCCTTGCAACAATGCACAGCACCCATCAGATGCACATCCAGCACCAGTTTGAAATCGGCAATATCCATCTTGGCAAAACTCTTGTCGCGCAAGATGCCGGCATTATTGACCAGGATATCAATTCGCCCCCATTGCGCCATGGTATCTGACACCATGGTCTGCACTGCTTCAAAATCAGTGACCGATGCACCATTGGCTATCGCCTCGCCACCAGCGGCACGGATTTCCTCAACTACGGCCAGCGCTGCCGCTGACGAGCCACCAGAGCCATCACGCGCACCACCCAGATCATTCACTACCACTTTTGCACCACGCGCCGCCAGCGCCAGCGCATGTTCACGTCCCAAACCACCACCTGCACCGGTCACGATGGCGACACGGCCTTTGAAATCTATAGTCATTGCTGATCCTTATATTGTGTGTGTACATAGCCAGTGTGTTTGGCATTTGTGCGTTGGTCGTCTTTAGGTTCTGGGGGATTTTACCTTGACATGAGGCGAGGGAGGTAGTTGTGATTTTGGCTATGGCATGGTGAAGATGATTTGCCAATGAGGATTTACACACCCAGCAAATTGATGCAATTTTTCTCGGATAGCTTTTGCCGAAGCCATTTGTTTGCATTTTACCTAATCTTTAAATACGTCATTCCAGCGTGGGGTTGGCTGGAATCCAGTGGCGTTCTTTGCATGCCGCGAAGTTTATTAACGCAGAATCTTAAGACTTTGCGAGCTGGATTTTTGAAATACCTTCATGCGTAATTTTAGATCGCTGGCCGGTGGCAGACCGGCAACTGCACACCTTTTTGCTTCGCCAAAAAGGTGTGCCAAAAAGGCGACCCAGGCGTCGTC
>JAZJXP010000043.1:0-41169 GCA_040390835.1 Pseudomonadota bacterium | reverse complement strand
GTACAAAAAATGGGAAGGCCCGAAACTCGCTACGCTCAGACAGCGGTCCTTCTTATTCCATTTTCTGTACCGCAGAAACGGCGTCGACACATGGGAACTGCAGAAAATCAACAGCAACCCCCAAAGTCAAAAGCAACATCACCGCGGCCTCTCCCCATATTCCTGCATTTTATATACAGCAATCTTTAAATCACATATCTACGTCACAAAAAATTCGTCACATCAAACCCAACCAAACTCAGGTTATTCACGTTCTTCAACACTCCCACCAGCACGATTTCATCCGGCGTGATGTTGTTGACATCAAGCTGGTTAATCACATACCAGACGCTGGCATCGCCAATGATGTCGGCGGTGATGATGACCATTTTGCTGGCGACGGTGGGGCCGGTGAAGGCTTTGCCTGTGCCGAACAGGGCGGCAATTTTTGTGGTGTCGAGGGCATTGCCCTGTACCGCCAGGACGTCGCCATTTGCCCAGGCTTTAGGCGTGGTGGCTGCGGCGTTGACGGCGGCGATTTTGGTGGTGCCGGTCTTGTTCAAAAAGGCGGAGAAATTCAGTACATCGCCACCCTTGCCTATGGTGAAATTGGTGATGGTGTCAACGCCGTTGGCAACCGGGGTGATGCCGAATGTGTAGGTGTCCACGCCACTACCGCCCTGCATGGTGTCGTGCCCGCCACCGCCTGTGAAAAAATTGGGGTAATTTGAACCTATCAGCAAATTATTCGCTTCATCGCCCTTGATGGTAGTGGTTACGGTCACCTTGGTGCCGGATGTACCAGTGCTTGTTCCCGTAGTGGTGGCTGCGGCAATCGAACTCAGGTCAACATAATCCACCTGCTTGATGTCGCCACTCAGCAAAGCCAGGGGTTTGCTGTCCAGTGTCAGTATATCCAGGTTCAGGTCAACAACCAGGGGGGTGGTCAGTGCGCCTTTGCCGCTCAGCAGATGATTGGTTTCATTAAGCGGTATATCGATGTAATTGATTTGCAGATCAGTCTTGACGGCATTGAGGATATTAACAACCTTGCCACCAGTGAAAGAGGTGTTATCCAGCGTGACTGTCAGGTTGGTGATGTTATTGATACTGGCATTGGCCGTGGCCTTGCCACTCAGGGTCAGGGTGGCGGTGGTGTCTGTGGTCTTGACCAGGGTGCCAGTCAGGCCGGTAGGTACATTGGTCAACTTGCCCAGTGCAGCGCCAACATTGCCCTTGAAGGTGTCGCCAGTCAGGGTTAAAACTATACTGCTGGTCATGCTGCCATCATTGAGTTGCTGCTCTACAAATGCCGGGGCAGAATAACTGATACTGCCTATGGTCGGCGTCACTTCAGACGCCTGCGCTACTTTCAAGACCAGTTGCTCGACATTGGTGGGGGCGGCAGCCGCTTCAGCCGCAGTGGGCATGCGGCCTATCAAGGTTGTGTACACCACACTGGCATACACCTTGGTTGAGGCTGCAACTTTGAATTCTTGTGACTGCGCGAACTGGTTGACGATCTCGCCACGCGCCATGCCGTTCGTCATTTGCCCTACCCAATAATCACGGCCTGCCGCGTCGGCGCTACGGCCAAGTACGTTTTGATAAATCAGGTCGAGGAACTGGCTATTTGACAAGTTTGCGCCATATTTGCCGACAAACTCTTCGGACTGGGCAAACACCTGGGCGATCTGGCTATTGCTGCCGCCATTCCTGTGCACCCCCATCCAGAAGGTGAAGCCATCCGTGTCAGGGATGCGGTTGAAGGCGGCCAGGTACAGGCGCACGACTTGTTCGGCAACCGGGCTATACTCCGGCGCTATCAAAAAACTGTATTCAACCCCGGCGCGTGTGAGCAAGCCAGAATCCAGGCGGGAGGCATATAAGTCCACCGTCTGCTGGTCGGGTTGTTTGTCCCAGAGTATCTGGAACAAACCTGTGACAAATTCTTTATTGGTTTTGGCCATCGTTGCACCTGCACTTATTGCAGCAAATGTTTGTATCGGAAACAGCAAGCATGCCCTGGTGGACTATTACAGTTCACTAAGTTCATTAATTAGTTTACGGCAAACTTTCTCAAAGTTTCAGTGTTCGTCCTGTATTTCGAATAAACTCAGCGAATAAACTCAGCGAATAAACTCAGCGAATCAACTCAGGGTCATTGCAAGATCGAATCCAGGCGGAAAAACCCCTATTTATGCAGTATATGCCAAAAAATTTCGGCACAATTCATACAACAGCAGCTAAAAAACCAGTCAATTCAATTTGGCTGCGCCCTAATCATTGATAAAATACAAATCATCCGCTCATAGCCCTGGCCAAGTAGCAGAAAGCACTACACCATGAAAATAGCCGTCCTCTTCCCTACCCAGACTGAAGCCAGCCTGTTTCAGCGCGAAGGCATTATCACCATCGTCTCCGGTGTCGGGCTTACCGCAACCGCCCATGCGACACTCAGGGCCATTTACGAATATGAACCAGACATGCTCATCATGGCGGGCATAGCCGGGGCTTATCCGCACTCCAGTTTCAAGGTAGGTGACGTGGCGCTGGTTGAAAGTGAGGTAGAAGGTGACCTGGGCTTTTTCACGCCCGACGGCTTCACCCACCTCGCGCACCTGCCGATAGACATGGAATTTGAACGCCGCCATACCCTTAACTGCCCCTTCATTCCGGCAGGTACAGAATTCCCCAGAGCCCGCAGCATGTCACTGAATGCCGCCATGGCGCACTATGTGAATACTGAATTCGTCGATCTCGAAAACATGGAAGGCGCTGCCTTCTTCTACGCCTGCCAGCAGGAAGACCAGCCTTTCCTGGAATTGCGCGCCATATCGAATTTCGTCAATGTCGATAATGATGAATGGGATATGCAGGGCTCGATCAAGGCTTTGACGAAAGCCCTGCACCAGCTACTTGATGACATCCAACACTAAATTTTATGCACGGACCAGACCCGAAAAACGCACACCCCATGCAGGGCTTCCCTCAGGTTTGCTATATCAAGAATACGGTCAGTAACCCGAATATCCTTATCGGTGACTATACCTATTATGACGACCCGGAAGGTGCCGAAGATTTCGAGCGCAATGTGCTGTATCACTTTCCCTTCATCGGCGACAAACTCATCATAGGCAAGTTCTGCGCGCTGGCGCGTGGTATCAAGTTCATCATGAATGGAGCAAACCACAATATGGCGGGCATCTCGACCTACCCTTTCCAGATCTTTGGCAATGGCTGGGAGAAAACGCCGATGGACCTTGAAGCCCTGCCCTACAAGGGTGACACCGTCATCGGCAACGATGTCTGGATAGGCTATGAGGCACTGATCATGCCAGGCGTAAAGATAGGCAATGGTGCCATCATCTCGTCACGCTCTGTGGTCGTCGGCAACGTGCCTGCCTACACCATCGTTGGCGGCAATCCGGCCAAACCCATACGGCGGCGTTTTACCGACGATGTCATCGATACCCTGGAACAAATCGCCTGGTGGGATTGGCCGGCAGAAAAAATCAGCCGCCATATCAGTATTATCATTGCTGGGGATATGGGTGCCTTGAAGGCGATTGCTCTGGCAGAATAATTACGCTCAAGGCATCGCACCAAAGAGACAGCAAAAAGCAGCCTGGTCTCCATGTATCGAAAGACTATTCACTTCATTACTTTAAAACCTCCACATGAAAATTACAGATATCCCCTTTGGCACTACCGACTGGTCCAATGTCGAAAAAACCGAACACCCCGGTATTACCGGCAAGGCATTCTGGCGCACCTGCAAGTTTGGCGACATCCGTGTTCGCATGGTCGAATATACACCTGGCTACCTGGCCGACCACTGGTGCAGCAAAGGACATATCCTGCTGTGCATGGAAGGTGAAATGCAAACCGAGCTTGACGATGGTCGCGTGCTGACTTTGACAGCAGGCATGAGTTACCAGGTTGCTGACGGTGCAGAAGCGCACCGCTCATCGACGGCGACTGGGGCGAAGTTGTTTATTGTGGATTAGTCATGCGCCTTAGGCATTGCCACGTGCGATGCGCTGCGCTCCAACTCCTCCATGTTATATTCGCTGGCAATCATCTTGTCACCATGCCGGCAAGATGAAAATTCCATATAAAAACATCCTAGGGAACAACAATGATTAAAAACCTGGCACCCGTATTATTGAGCAGCATGCTATGCAGCCTGATGTTGGCCGCCGGCCCGACCCAGGCTGAAGATAAAGCCCCCGCCAAAGAAACCATCGCCATCAAGGCAGGTCACCTGCTCGATGTCGAAAGCGGCAAAGTCTTGCGCGACCAGCTTATCGTCATTGAAGGTGAGCGTATTATTGCGATCACGCCTATAGCGGGCACGCCCATCCCGGCAGCAGCCAAAGTCATTGACCTGTCCAAATCCACCGTACTGCCTGGCCTGATTGATGCACATACGCACCTGACCAGCAATCCGCACCAGCATGGCTATAGCTCTCTGGGGACATCCACGGTACGTGGCGCGTTATATGGCGTCAGGGCTGCCCGCGATACCCTCAATGCTGGCTTCACTACCGTGCGCGATGTTGGTTCTGAAGGTTTTTCTGACGTCGCCCTGCGCGACGCCATCAATGATGGCGACTTCCCCGGCCCGCGCATACTCGCTGCTGGTTATGCCATAGGCATCAAGGGTGGTCATTGCGACAACAATCTGCTACCACCAGAATACAATGATGTAGGCAAAGGCGTGGCGGACGGCCCATGGGCAGCACGTAGCAAAGTGCGTGAAATGGCCAAGTATGGTGCCGATCTCATCAAGATTTGCGCCACTGGCGGCGTGTTATCCAAAGGCGACGCAGCTGGTGCCCAGCAATATACGCTGGAAGAAATGCAGGCCATCGTGCAGGAAGCACACAAGCTGGGCCGCAAGGTTGCCGCCCATGCCCACGGTGCCAGCGGCATCAGTGACGCCATACGCGCTGGCGTAGATTCTGTCGAGCATAGCAGCCTGATTGACGAAGAAGGCATCAAATTGGCCAAACAACATGGCACATGGCTGGTCATGGACATCTATAATGACGACTATATTCTCAGCGAAGGTGAAAAAGCAGGTTTCTTGCCTGAATCACTGGTCAAGGAAAAAGAGATAGGCCAAAAGCAACGTGACAATTTCCGCGCTGCCCTGCAAGGCGGTGCCCGTATGGCTTTTGGTTCAGACGCTGGCGTCTACCCGCATGGTGACAATGGCAAGCAGTTTTATTACATGGTCAAGTATGGCATGACACCCATGCAAGCCATACAGGCAGCCACCATCAATGCGGCAGATTTGCTGGGTTTGAAAGACAAGGTCGGCAGTATCAAGGTCGGCAAGTTCGCGGACATTATCGCGGTTGATGCAGACCCGCTGGCGGATGTGGCGAGTCTGACGAAAGTGAATTTCGTCATGAAGAGCGGCAAGGTTTACAAGTAATTTTTTTAAGTCAAGACCTCTCAACACGGAGGCACAGAGACACAGAGAAGATCAGAAGAAAACCAGGAACTGTGGTTCTTCATTCTAATTTGCGTCTCTTTTTTAGAAAGCAGCAATGAATCAAAAACTCAGCATAGATGAATACGACGCACTGGAGCAATTAAGCAAGCTGCCGCGCAACACAAAACCGAATGCCTGCATCAGCCGCAATGCCAAGCGCCTGTGCGGCATCAAGTTCATGACCCACCGCAAAGACGGCACGCTGGAACTGACCGATGCAGGCAGGCAAACCCTGTTCATCAAGCAATGCATAGACGGCTTGCGCGCGATTGCCAATGATCCTGACACTACCCTCCCCGGCCCGGTAGCCACCTTCCTGGGCAAGAAGGCGCATGTGGAAGTCAATGCCGAGACTGGCAAGATGACAATTACCCAGCGTGGTATTGAATGCCTGGCGGATATTGATGCGCAGATGGTGCAGGGGAATAAGTAAAAATTCCCTCAGACAGGGTGAGGCTTAGACGGATTAACCCACCACCCCTTCAAACATTCATTCGGTGCGCCGTGCGCGCCGATTTCAGGTTCTCATACATCTTCCAAATACCCGGTGTGCAGTTACGCTGGTTACCAACTTTCAAATAAGAGTTAGTTATCATCATGACGCATATATATCAATGGTTCTCGTTTCCCCAAGAGTTCTCGGTTGAATGCGCAAAGTGCAAAGGACATGCAATTTGCTCAAACGCCCCGATCACCAAAGCAACTCAGGTTGGAGCAAGCATTAGTTATGAGGCCATCGGGGAGCCGGGTATCT
Source organism: Pseudomonadota bacterium (assembly GCA_040390835.1). Classification (GTDB taxonomy): domain Bacteria; phylum Pseudomonadota; class Gammaproteobacteria; order Burkholderiales; family Burkholderiaceae_D; genus Undibacterium. The sequence continues at coordinate 34,930 of JAZJXP010000043.1, read as the reverse complement.
TTGAAGCCGATATTTCTTGTCTCAATTGTGGCTTTTCAGGGAGAAAAACAATCCATTGGCCACGTGATGCTTTTTGGAAGTGTCAGGTAAAAGGAAAAATACTTTGGGCATTTTCATTGGAACATGCAAACGCTCTACTAGAATTTATCCAGTCTTCCAATAGGAATTATCACGACCATACGGGATATCTTGCTTCATTATTACATCTGCCTAAACATTTTAAATTGGCAAAGAATCGTAAATCTGCAGTGACATCAATTAAGCGATTAATTGGGAAATCGAGGGGGCCGGTCTGATATGCCTACATTTTCAATTTTGTGGGCAATTACGTATCTAATCGCATCTACCTGAGCCAGCATCCATACATAGTGTGATTCAACAAGGCCAGTCGATACGATTAGCCTCGCGTAATCGTACGTATGCTATACGTCGGATGCCCTCATTGTCATTTGATATTTTTCAAAGAAAACCCGGTGCATTGCCCTGCTGAATTCAACAAAATAAGTATCACGCTTTTCAAAGTACCTGAGATAAATAGACATGCGTACGATTACACTTGCGCTAATCGTACCTACAGGCTGTGCATGCAAACTCTATTTCACCGGTTTCGATTAAGCTTGCAACTGTTTTATGAATAGTCTCTTCATCGATGGACTCAACGACTATCATGTCAGTTGCCCATACATAGGTGCCTTTTGCGCACTCTCCAGTTGTGCGAAATTTCTCTAAAAGATACTTCAGATTGCGAAGTGTAAAAAAAGTCGCCGTAAATTTTCTGCCATCAAGCAAGTCAATTTGAACGTCAATATTCTCATCTGCTGCAGATAATACTTCATCGATTGCATGTATTGTTATAGAAAAATTCTTCATCGGTTTTTCTCAAATCAAGCCAAGCACCGCAGCATTAATCAGACAAACCACGCAAGGCCGACAAGACTGCAGGCCAGGCATTACTTTGCGGATCAATCACCGCAAAATGCCCAGCTTCTGGCAACAATACCAATTGCGTTTTGGGGAAAGCCTTGCAGTAAGCTTCAGGCACGACCGGTGGCACAACTGCATCAAGGACACCTTGCAGCACCGTCACTGGCACTGCAGGAGCAGGTAATTGCATGGGATCGGCGTCCGGGCGTTCAGTCGGATTTTTGCCTAGAAATTTCAACACTGCACCATCACCCAAACGCAATTCGTGAGCCATGCGCAGATCGGCGGCGGGTGCCAGGGCAAGTACACCGGCGAGTGCGGGCGTTGCACATTTGACTGCTGCCCACAGCACGAGATGGCCACCGGCAGAATGCCCGACCAATACTATCTTGCCGTTATGTCGCGTCACTTGGTGTGGCAGCATTTCTATCGCGCTGGCGATATCTTCCAGGCTGGCGTCAGGCTTGCCGGGGATGCGGCGATATTCTGGCGTGACAACCGTCCAGCCTTCAGCGGCCAGTGCGCTGGACATCGCCTCGGTATGCAGCCTGTCATATTCTGGTTTCCAGAAACCGCCATGTATCAGCATGAGTAGTGGACGTCGTGCACCGTCACTGCCAAAACGTATATCGGCTACCTGGTCTGCATGACTGCCATAAATCAGGCTGTGGTCAGGTGGAGTGCCTTTGCGGGTCAGAATGGAAAGGTCTTCTGTCATATAGTTTTCTGTAAAATTTACGTAGAACGAGAGGAAGGATATTGCGTAGGTACGACTAGCGCAGCGTAATCGTACGCATGTGACATTTACAGCAAGCACAATAAAACATCAACATCCATGTACCGCTGGCGACTCACGGTCATAAAATTGATGCCTGATATGCCGATAATTTGTACGATTACGCTGCGCTAATCGTACCTACCTGAACTAAAGTCGCTCCTACCTGCAACCCTTCTATTTTCCTGCTTTGCGCCCAAGAAAAAACGCTAGCAAGATACCCATCGCAGACAAGCCCAGTGCACCCAGGTTTCCAATAAGAATATACGGCGTCATCCCGGTATAACCCTGCACATTCGCTGCCAACACGGCACGGGTATTCTCAGGCAACAACTGTTCAACCACACCACCCGGTACGATGACTGCCGTAGCTCCGGTATTGGTTGCCCGCAGCATGGGGCGGCCAGTTTCGAGCACGCGCATTTGCGATATCTGCAAATGCTGGGGAATAGCAAAAGAGTTGCCATACCAGGCCAGGTTGGATGCATTCAGCAAGATGCTGGCGACGGGTTGGCCTGCTGCATGTTGGGCAGATAATTGCGCGGCAATTTCTTCGCCAAACAAATCTTCGTAACAGATATTCGGCATCACCCACTGTCCGGCAACCTTCATGGCTGGCTGTATCGGGCCCGAGGTAGAAAACTCGCCCATGGGGATGGACATCATGTTCACAAACCAGCGGAAGCCTGGCGGGATGAATTCGCCGAAAGGTACCAGGTGATGTTTGTCGTAGCGGTAAGGCTGTGCATACTGGCGCGACATGCCAAGAACGCTGTTGGAGTATTTGTCAGCACCATCATGCACGCCGACACCAAGGATGACGGTACTGGCGCTGTCCTGTGCAAAGCTGTTCAACAGCGGCAGATAATCTGGCGGCAGTTGTGATGTCAGCATGGGCAGTGCAGTCTCAGGCGTGACGATGAGGTCAGCCGGGGTTTGCGTGATCATGTCGTGGTAAAGGGTCAGCGAGTCATTCAGATGTTCCTGGCTGAACTTCATGTCTTGTGCGACATTGCCCTGCAACAGGCGCACCTGTATGGGCTGGCCTTGCGGCTTGGTCCAGCTGATTTGCTGCAAGCCATAGCCAGCCACAAATACCGTCACTATCAAAGCAGGCAAAGCCAGTTTTTGCCTGCGACTTCCATCCGTCACCAGCAACAAGGCAAGTGCCACAGCCAGCAAGGCATTCAGCCAGCACAAGCCCAGCACGCCGATGACAGGTGCAAAACCAGCCAGCGGGCTGTGGGTATGGGCATAACCAGAGATAGTCCAGGGAAAGCCCGTCAAAAAGCAGATACGCAACCATTCAGCCACAGTAAACAAACCTGGCAAGATCAGTAGGCCAGCGATAGTGGAAGAGATTTTCCAGCGCTGTTGCAGCCAGCGCGTGCCCCAGGCAGCCGCAGCCACATAGACAGACAATGCGCCGGTCAGGAACATCAGGGCCAGCAAGGACAGTACGCCGGGCAAACCGCCGAACACGGTCATGGCATAGACCAGCCAGCTGGTGCTGGCGGTCAGCCAGCCCAGGCCATAAGCCCATGCCAGCCAGCCTGCCCGTTTGCGGCTGATGGCGCTATCGCCCTCACGCAAAATCTGGCTGAACAACAAGGCCAGACTCAGGATTTGTACCGGCCAGAAATGGAAAGGGGCAAACGACAGCACATTCAGCCCCCCTGCAATCAACGCAAGCAGGAAGGATGAACGTGCAGACAAGGAGGACAACAGAGACCGCAAAGACATTGCAGCCTTAATCATCAGACCGCACAGTTGGTCTTTGTTCCACCATCAGCATTTGCACTTCACGCGCATCGGCACGCAAGACTTCGAAGTACAGATTGCCTATCGAGAATTCATCCCCCATATGCGGCACCTGGCCCATATAGTCGGCTACATAGGCACCTATGGTTTCGGCATGCTCAGACCCCAGCGTCGTGCCCAGGGTGTTATTGAATTGTTCAAGATCAGTCAAACCCTTGATGCGCCAGCGTTTGCCATTACCCTTGCTTTCCAGCGCCAGGATATTGTCTTCTTCTTCCTCGAAATCGTATTCATCCTCGATATCACCGACGATTTGTTCCAGCACGTCTTCGATGGTGATCAGGCCAGAGACACCGCCGTATTCATCCACCACCATAGCAATATGATTGCGGTTGGCACGGAAGTCACGCAGCAGGATGTTCAGGCGTTTGGATTCAGGGATATAGATGACAGGGCGCAGCATGTCACGCACATCAAATGCATCTGAGGCGTAATAGCGCAGCAAATCCTTGGCCAGCAAGATGCCAACAACCTTGTCACGATCACCATCGACAGCCGGGAAGCGAGAATGCGCTGTCTCCAGCACTTCAGGCATCCATTCTTGTATGGGATTGGAAATGTCGATGACATCCATTTGCGCGCGCGGCACCATGATATCGCGTGCGCACAGGTCAGATACCTGGAACACGCCTTCTATCATTGCCAGTGCATCGGCGTCGATGAGGTTGCGTTCTTGCGCGTCGTGCAAAACTTCCAGCAGTTCGGCGCGGTTTTCAGGTTCAGGAGAAATCAGGGCGGTCAATCGTTCAAACAATGACCTATGGGGTTTAAGGTCAGATGGTCTGACCTTACTAGAATGCTCTTGCATAATAGGCTTAACGCCGTTGTTTCAATCCTACAGAATACAACAAATGGCAGCGGTTTCCCAAATTTTGACATGAACAGATACAAAAACTATCGCAAAACATGCTCAACAGAACATCAAAACCAGGGTAAAGCGACATTTGTCATCCGTCAGTCACAAATCTATCCCTGCAAATCCCACCTCGTCCCTGCCCGCCTTGCCGACCCTATTGCCTGCCCCGGCATAAGCGACATATCAGCAATTGTGGTACAAAAACGTCAATTAATTTTTATGAAACAAAAGATTAAAAAAACAATTGCCTTTGGTTTTTCGACAACTTATGCTGGCGGAAGAACATCCCAAACTACCATTTGGCGACAGGAATACGCATCTCTTCCTGTCGACACCAGCGCTGACATTGAAGTAGTAGCAGTAGTAGAAGTAACGGCAGTAGCGCCAACTTTACGAATGGAGACTCATCCATGTCAGCAATCATCCAGGCCATCTTTATCAATCCACCCATGACAATTGCCCGTCTGGGTGGCAGTAGTACGCCGCAAGAGGCTTTCCAGTGGATACAGAATCCAACTCCGCGCGCCAATGCCGAAACGGTGATTGCACCTGACTGGTCGCTACGCATCTTGCCTGACAGTTCAGTCGAACCTTATATGCCAACAGAACTCAGCTTGCGCGATGGCGAGCTGATACGGCCAGTCGCACCCTTCTTTGAAATCTGGGCAAAAATGGGAGAGCCTGGCTCGGCAGAAAGTAGTTGGGTAGATGCGCCGCTGACCCCGGCTTTGTTGAAGCGCTTCAAGATCCCGCTCGCCAATCTGACCCTGGAAGTGAACGCGCAAAACCACAAGGCAGCCCGGCGTGCTGCCAACCCACTTTTGCGCTTTGGCACCACTCCCCCTGTCGTAGTTACAGCGGACAATCATGCAAACACCCCTCTGCTGGGTGTCAGCCCATCTGCAGCAACCACTCCCATGATACCGACGGGACGCAATATTCCACTTGGCAGCATACAGTTCTTGCTCAGTAAACCCCAACCCGCCACTGGCCAGCCATGGCTGGCTGAAGTCAATGTCGAAGTACTGCGCTTCCGCTTCACCCCTGCGCGTGGGCGCGTGTATGGCCCGCCAGATACCAGCCAGAACCATTCACCACCAGTAGGTGTCCCAGCACCCCCGGTACTGGAACCTTTTAACTTCCTCAATCCAGATTCAGGCTGGCGTGGCATCACCGGCACCCAGGCAGAAGTTGTCAGTCCCTGGGACACCTATGATGGCGCTGATGTTGGCGGTGGCAACATATCACTGGGGGTCGTGGACGATACCTGCGAAGCCAGGCTCAATGTCAGTTTGCGCTTTCCCGGCGCGGCAGGACGAAAACTAAGCACCACGGCCAATGTGTTTGTTGCCCCACCCGATTTTGCCCCGGACCGCCGGCCTTTCCTGTCCATGGCTGATGAGATCAATGACCGCAGTGGCGATATGGCCAGACGCAACGCCGCCATGACCACAGCCGAGCGCGAACGCTGGGTAGAAGACTTGTTTGAACGCGTTTATGAAACCCTGAGCCTGTTCAACGTCGATCACTACCGCGACCTGCGCGCCATGGACTTGCCAGCCAATGCACGGCTGCCCAGGAAAATAGCTGGTGACGGCATGCTTGAGCCATTACGGGCATTCGGCGGACGTGACCCTTTACGTAATCAAAATTTCACCATACCCAATGGCAATGCTGCCGATCCCTTGCCACTGACCACCCATGCACGTTCGCGCCATCGCTACCTGTCTGATTTGCAGGCCCTGCATGATTTTGTGCAATTGCGTCCCACCCGGCTAAAGGAACTGATACGCCAGAGCTTCCATCTGAGGTCGCCTGAATCTGCCGATGCCACCAACATGCAGATGCCACCGCTGATGCGCAACTCGAATGCCCTGCCACTGACGCTCAGCACATGGCAATATGATCTGCTGATGAGCTGGGTTGACGATATCATCCAGACGCCCGTGGCTTCACCACTGGGGCGGTCAGCCATTGTCGCCAATCGCGCCAATGAACGGCGGGATGAAATCCTGGCAGGCATGGGCAGCAGCACAAATCCTGCTGGTGGCCAGACATGAGTCTGCTGCCACTCCCGTCTAGTGTGCATGCACCAGACAGTTACCGCTTCAGGTCCAGCCTGGGTCAGCATTTGCTGGTGGTGCCGCATAGCCAGATCTATGACCTGCCAGAACAGGAAGCTGATGTCGATGTTGACACTGATACTGATGCCAGCCTCGATCACGCCCTCAGCCAGATGCTGGCACATACTCTGCACAATGAAGTCAGCCTGGACGCACTGAGTCTGCCGACAGTACAAAGCCTGTCGCTGAATGTCAGTTCCAGTTGCAACCTGGGCTGCAGCTATTGCTATGCCAGCCAGGGTAATTTTGAGGGCAAGCAAAGCAAAGGCATGGACTGGGAGCAGGCGCGCAGCAGCATAGACCGTTTGCTGGCAGAAGCCAATCCACAAGCACCACTGACGCTAGGGTTTATCGGCGGCGAACCCTTTGTCAATCGCGCCCTGATACACCAGTGCGTGCGCTACAGTGCTGCGCTGGCCCGCGAGCAGCATCTGGACTTGCGTTATTCCGTCACCACCAATGGCACCTTGTTGCGTCCTGATGACCACGAGCTGCTACGGCAGCATCGCTTTGCCGTCACCGTCAGCATTGATGGCGGCAGTGTCGTCCAGAACCGCCAGCGCCCCATGCTCAATGGCAAGCGTGATTCCTTTGCTGCGGTAGTTGAACACTGCCAGCCTTTGCTGGGCACACCCGGCATGTGCAAACTGGCGGCCCGTGCCACTGCCAACAGTCTCTCGCTTGACCTGGACCAGCAGTTTGACGCCATCGCCGCGCTGGGCTTCCAGGACATAGGCTTCTCGCCCTTGCGCAGCGGTTCGGCACTGGCGCTGCAGGATCAAGACTGGCCAGTCTATGAACAAGCCATGGTCAGCCTGGCCAGCCGTGAACTGCAGCGCGCCTTGCAGGGCCAGCAAATACGCCTGAGCAATTTTGCCACTGCCCTGAAGCAATTGCATGTTGGTGCCAGCAGCCCTTACCCCTGCGGCGCAGGTGGCGGTTATTTTTCTGTTGCCAGTGATGGTAACTGGTATGCCTGCCACCGGGCCATCGGCAATCACGATTACAAGCTGGGTGACCGGCGCGCGCTGGATGCGCCCAAACGTCTGCAGTTTTTGCAAGAACGCCATGTACATGCCCAGACCGATTGCCAGACTTGCTGGGCGCGCTACCTGTGTTCAGGCGGCTGTCACCAGGAAAAAGCCAGCCGCAGCGAGGCTTCCTGCGACTACATCCGTCACTGGCTGACTTTCTGTTTGCAGTCTTATTGTGAACTCAGCCAGGCCAGACCGGATTATTTTGCCCATTGCCTGCCATCCCCACGTGCCAGCACCCCGGCATAAGCTGGAACATCAGGAACATAAGGAATATAAAATGAGCCTTCCCGATATCATCAAGCTGATCCCGCGCAATGCTGCCGCCCTGCGCCGTGCACAAACGGCTGACAGCGCCATTACACCAGTTGCTGGCAATCCCGTCTCTACCCGTCTCGAGTCCGGCGTCGGCAATTGCTATCCCGGCCTGGAAGCAGATTTGCGCAATCTGGAAAGACGTTTTTTCCCCTTCCTTGAAGTCGACATCGACGATACTGAAATCCGTATCGTGGCTGTCGACAGCAGCGGTGTCGATGCTGCCAGCGCCACCACAACAGGCACGGTAAACACGCCCATGAGCGCAGCCGCAGCAAAGAAATATCGCAACCTGGCGCGCGACATCAATCAGAATAGGCGCTGCACGATTACCAGGATCAACGGTAATTTTGGTCCCTTCGGCAATCAGGATTTGAGCATTGCCGCATTAAGCCCGCCAGGCAATACTGATATCAGCACCGCACCTCCGGATGCCTGGACTGCGATACGCCTGCTCCCAGAAAACACTTCCCTTACCCTGACAATACAAACCAGTACTGGCAGTATTTCGCTGCAAGGAAAACGTTCACCCTATTTGAGCAGCACTGGCAGCCTGGCCGCCATGTTTGAACCCGGCGAACTCACGCAATCCCTGTGCAGCCCCTGGACCCATGATTTTCGTGATTGTGGCTGCTTTTACTGGGCCAGCAATCATCCTGACATTGCCCAGCCACCGACGCCAGATGCCAGCGAACCGGGTGTGCCCTGGCTGGCTGCAGTCCCATGGGAAAGGCTGAACAGAAGTATAGGCAACACACCGCCTGTGCCTGCCGACATTAATGAGCCAGAAGAACTGGGCCATTACGCCATCAACCATCAATGGCAAACCCTGAATTTCGTGCTGGAAGGACGTGAAACCATACGCCCCTACAAACCAGGCAAGTTCACTGCACTCCCACTTGCATCCAGAGAAGAACTGCAACTATACCTGCGTTATGCTGCCGGACTGGAACTGGCTGCCATTCAGGAATACCTGTCAGCAGCTTATTCGCTACTGAGCCCGGCCACCCTGGCGGCAGGTGATCTGCGCAATAATGTCACGGTCAGCTTTGCTGAACTCATGCGCATCGCCTATGGAGAAATGCGCCACCTGCGGGCTGTGAATAATGTACTGCAATCGCTGAACGGCCCTGCCTATACACCGGCTTTACAAGTAGCCAGAACGATTCCTGATGCCTTAGGCAATCAGCGCCCGGTACGTGCGAGGATACTGGACCCGCAATCCCTGCAGGATTTCCTGGCACTGGAACAGGCCAACAGAGGCGCTGACGAATTATATGCACGTATCTATGCCACCCTGCGCCAGCCAGGCTTTGGCAGCGATGCAGACTGCCAGAGCATACGTTACATCATGGCCGAGGGTCAGGATCACTTTGAAACCTTCGAGAACATGCAAGTATGGCTGCAAGGATTCCAGCCCAGCCAGTATTTGCACCAACCCCTGGTACAGGCACCCGCCAGCAACAGCGCATACAAGGCATTGCAAACGGCTTACCGCAACTTGCTGGAAAAACTGTACGCCGGTTACCAGGCGGGCATGCCTCAGGGGGCGGTGGATATTAACTCGGCGCGTAGCGACATGGTGGCAGCCAACGGTTTTGGCAGCGCTGCCAGGGCCGTGATCAACGCGGGTTTCCTGCTGTCTTTCGATACAATCAGTGATGCCCGCTTTACCTCTGTTGCCCCGCCACCCGGTTTATGAAGCATTACCGTGTTGCGGTGCTTGGCAATGGCCCGGTTGGCATACTGGCTGCCTTGCGTGTAGCCAGGCAAGGGCGCGGCCCGGTGCTGTTACTGGCTGCAGACCCGCCTGCCAGTGTTGTTGCTGAAGGGAGCGGCTACCGCATCGAGGCTGTCCCCGTCAGCCTGCTGGCATTACTGCTGGAATATGGCATCCATCCCCACCTGATCGGGGCTGAGCAGACACATGATCTCAGGCAGATACAGTGGGACAGCGAAGCCAGCATGTCCCTGTCCACACCCAAGACCGTCCACATCCACCGCCCCGCTCTGGAACAGGCCCTGTGGCAAAAGCTATTGCAGGAGCCGCGTATCCACCTGCGCCTTGGCGAACAAAGCCTGCAATTGCATGACGCCGGTGCCACTGGCGCTGATAGTAGCAATGGCGACGGCTGGCACGCCGATCTGCTGATCGACGCCAGTGGCCGCGCCGCCAGGACTGCCAGTAGCATAGACAAATCGCAGCAACCCTGGGTGGCCCGCCTGTTTACCCTAGCTGACAAAACACGGCAGCCAGGAGGTTTCCAGCCCCGTTTCCATTCACATATCCAGCCCCACTTTAAATTGGCCGCGCTGCCCCAGGGCTATGTCTACAGCCTGGCTACACCCCAGGTACAAAATGTCGTTTTTGTCGGGCGTGGCAAGACAGTCAAAGGTAGTGCAGGAGAGTTGCAGCAACTCTTGCAGAGTGCCCAGGCTGGCTGGGTGCTGCAAGGCTTGCCTGATCTGGTGGAGTTTCATGGCGGCATGGGCCATCCGGTTTCGCTGCAATGGGCCACGTCTGAGCACAGCGTGCTGATCGGCGATGCCGCCCTGGCACGTGACATCCTTTCTTCGCAAGGCTTGTCTTGCGGCCTGTCCGAAGCACTGTACGCAGCTGACCTGGGCACGCCACTGGCCAGGGCAAATTTTCAGGAAAGGCAAAAACAACAACGGCAGCTGCATGCCACGGCATTGCTGAACCAGATCAGGAGCTGCCTGTATAGCATTGAGACTGCCTGGCAAGACTATGCACAGTTTATTCTGACAGCACGCACATAAACCGCCAAGACTGTCACTTTCAACACTGTTTAAATAGCCGGGGATCAACTAGTATCAGCACATAGAAATCCAACAAGGAGAAACCGTGTACCTCATCGCCAACATACTGACCGGCATCGTCGCCGCCCTGCATATTTACTTCCTGATACTGGAAATGTTCCTGTGGGATAAGCCCATGGGTTTGCGCACCTTCCGTAACACGCCAGAGAAGGCAGAAACCACCAAGGTGCTGGCCGCCAACCAGGGCTTATATAACGGCTTCCTGGCGGCTGGCCTGGTCTGGGGTTTGCTGATGGGCGGTCATGAAGGCTTTCATGTGAAGATTTTCTTCCTCACCTGCGTCATCATTGCCGGTGCCTATGGCGCCTATTCAGTCAGTCGCCGTATCTTGTATATACAGGCAGCACCGGCGTTGCTGGCTTTAGTATTGCTGCATTTCTAAATCAATTTTCCGGCACATCGACGATCTCTTCTGAATCATGGAAGCGTGAATAATGGATGTGCTGGACATTATCTGCATCAAGGCTGTTTTCAAATACATCGACATAACGATGGTTCCAGTGTATCTGGCTGCAAGGGTAATAGTGGCGCGCCCTTTGCGGCTGGTTGGTAGTGTCATCCACCCCTTCTATACTCAGTATCAGCGAAGCCCTGCACGCGTGCAAGGCTTCTGCATCCAGGCCAAACAGCGGGCTGTTTTCATCAATGACGTGAATGACAGTCCAGCCCAGGATAAAGATGGGATGCTGCTCACGCTCCAGCTTCATGTCGGTGATCTTGCGGAAACTGCCCATGTTGGCGGTGTTTTCATCCCGCATCAGGCGTAATTTGGCGGTTGCTTCGCTGATGATATTCATGCGCGCATTGGCCAGTCGTATCAGCAAGACCTGCTTGCCATCCATCACATGACTGACAGGGTGGTTGGCAAAAATAATGCTGGAACGAGGGCGTGAAAAGCGCGCAAACATGACACCGGTAATCAGCGCCACACTGGCCATGCCGATGAAAATCTCCAGCGTGGCAATGCTGTGCCCGTACACCGTTTGCGGGTGCATGTCGCCATAACCCACGGTCGCCAAAGTCTCCACACTAAAGAAAAACGCACCCAGAAAACCATTCGGATGCAGGTTTCCTATCGGGTTGTCGCCCAACATGAACAACGAGGCAAAGCACATGTTCAAGACCAGGAACACCAAGCCCACGCCAGCAAAAAACACTGGCCAGCTGGACGTCATCGCATAGTAATAAATATCTTGCCAGAACTGCGTGCGCAAACCATAGGCAACGACGGAGCGGCCACCCATGCTGATGCGTCGGCCATGTGGTTTATCTTGGGTCATGTTGGGAGCTTTCGCTTGAAAATTTTTATCCTTGAAGAACCGTGAGGGGTTCATGCTGGATATTTTTTATGAGCTTATATTGTCGTTTAAATTCGCTGGCATTGCGACGAATTATTGGTACTCAGCGAACGCCACTAGGCTCCTGCCTACGCAGGAGCGACGGTTTTAAGGGTAGTCACATTGCGGATTCAAGCAGAGATTGGCTATATAAAAACTGAATTCCTGAACCGTAGAACAGGCTCTGAGGTGCTCTCCTCGCCCCCTCAAATCCGTCGTTCCTGCGCAGGCAGGAACCCAGTGGCGTTTGTCGATCACTGAGGGAATATGCAATGGCTTAGCGTAAAAATATTTCGGTTTGCACCGAGCCCTGCAACAACTTGCCTGATACTAGAACTCATTTCGTCTATCAATGAAATGAGTTCCAACTACTGATATGGATTCCCCAGCCCCAGCCCCGCCAGTATCTCTATCTCCAGCGCTTCCATCTCCTCAGCTTCATCATCTTCTTCATGATCATACCCTTGGGCATGCAAGACGCCGTGGACGATCAGGTGCTGGGCATGTTCGAGTACGGTTTTCTTTTGCTCGGCAGCTTCCTTCTCCAGCACATCGGTACACAGGATAATGTCAGCCTGCGTCACTTCGGCATCTTCATCCTCGGTATAGGCAAAGGTCAAGACATTGGTGGCGTAGTCCTTGCCACGATAATCATGGTTGAGTACCTTGCCTTCTTCGGCATCGACAAAACGCAAAGTGATTTCTGCCGGGAAGAACAGCGCCGCCTGCACAGTCTTGCGTATCAGCGGGCGGGTCAACACATCTTGCAGGCGCTTGTCGGCATATTGCACGGAAAGCGTCAATTTAGGCTTAGCTTCGTTTTTACTTTTTGCGACCATGGTGGGCAGAGCTTAAGGGGGTTGCGGGTTTCAAGAGGCCGATGGCGGCGCTGTTGGCTGTGGCGCTGGCACTGGCGCTTTCATAGGCATCGACAATGCGCGCCACCAGCGGGTGGCGTACCACGTCCACGCTAGCAAACTGGGTGAAGGCAATGCCACGCACGCCATCGAGCACCTGGCAGGCATCGATGAGGCCGCTCTTCTGGCCACGCTGCAAATCGATCTGAGTCACATCACCCGTAATCACAGCCTTGCTGCCAAAGCCTATGCGTGTGAGGAACATCTTCATCTGTTCAGCGGTGGTGTTTTGCGCCTCATCGAGAATGACGAAAGCATGGTTCAAGGTGCGGCCACGCATGTAGGCCAGCGGGGCAATCTCGATGACCTGTTTTTCAAACATCTTTTGCGTGCGGTCAAAGCCCAGCAAATCATACAGCGCGTCATATAGCGGGCGCAGATAAGGGTCTACCTTTTGCGCCAGGTCACCCGGCAAGAAACCCAGGCGCTCGCCTGCTTCAACAGCCGGGCGGGTCAGCACGATACGCTTGACGGCATCGCGCTCCAGCGCATCAACGGCGCAAGCTACTGCCAGATAAGTTTTGCCTGTACCAGCCGGGCCTATACCAAAGCTGATGTCGTGTTCGAGTATGGCCTTGATGTAATGATTCTGATGCGGCGTGCGCCCGCGCAAATCGCTGCGGCGGGTTTTCAGCATCGGGCTTTCGATGTCGGCATCTTCAGGCAAGGGAGCATCGACCGCGACGGCATCCGCCGGAATCACATCATCCTTCTCTTCTTTACCTGCTTTGCCTTTTTTCAGGCTCTTGCTGGCGCGTTGCTCTACCAGTGCCAGTTGCACTTCATCGATGGTGATGATTTTTTTCGCCAGACCATAGAAATGCTCAAGTATCTCTATCGCTTTCTCAGCATTGTGGCCGCTGACGATGAATTTTTCACCGCGGCGAAATATCGTCACATCCAGTGCCGATGATATCTGCCGCAAATTCTCATCCAAAGGGCCGCACAGATGTGCCAGACGGGTGTTGTCCAGAGGTTGAGGGATGAAGTGCGCTACCGGCACGGGTGTTTTTGCCATTATGCTGTCACTGCCTCTTCGACTAATTCGCCGCGTAAGGAATAATTATAGGATTCGGTAATGCGGGTATTCACCAGCGTACCGACCAGGTCTTTGGAGCCCGCGAAATTGACGACGCGGTTATTCTCGGTGCGGCCCTGCAATTCATTAGGGTCCTTGACCGACGGGCCTTCTACCAGAATACGCTGTACTGTCCCTATCATGGCATTGCTGTATTTCTTGGTATTGGCATCAATCACAGACTGCAAATGCTGCAAGCGGCGCAACTTCAATTCAGCCGGTGTATCGTCAGTCAGGTTGGCCGCTGGCGTGCCAGGACGCGGGCTGAAGATAAAGCTGAAGCTGTTATCAAAGCCGATGTCATTGATGAGCTTCATCAATGCATCGAAATCTTCATCCGTCTCACCAGGGAAGCCGACGATAAAATCAGACGACACAGAAATATCCGGGCGCACCAGTCTCAAACGACGCAGGACGGATTTGTATTCTATGGCAGTGTAGCCCCGCTTCATAGCCGACAGGATGCGGTCAGAGCCATGCTGGGCAGGCAGGTAGAGATGATTGACCAGCTTGGGCACCTTGGCATAACAGTCTATCAGGCGCTGGGTAAATTCTTTGGGGTGGCTGGTGACAAAGCGTATGCGTTCTATCTGCGGGAACTCGGCTATGTATTCGATCAACAAGGCAAAATCGGCGATCTCGCCATCTTCCATGATGCCACGGTAAGCATTCACGTTTTGCCCCAACAGGGAAATTTCCTTGACGCCCTGCTCAGCCAGGCCAGCTACTTCTGCCAGCACATCATCAAAAGGGCGCGAGACTTCTTCACCACGGGTATAGGGTACAACGCAATAACTGCAATACTTGCTGCAACCTTCCATGATGGACACATAGGCACTCGCCCCCTCAACACGGGCTGGTGGCATATGGTCAAACTTTTCGATTTCAGGGAAGCTGATATCGACTTGAGAGCGGCCAGAAGTACGGCGCGCATCGATCAACTGCGGCAAGCGGTGCAGGGTTTGCGGGCCAAAGACCACATCCACATAAGGGGCGCGCTTGATGATGGCATCGCCTTCTTGCGAGGCCACACAACCGCCGACACCAATCAGCAGCTCAGGTTTTTTGCGCTTGAGTTCACGCAGGCGGCCAAGGTCAGAAAACACTTTCTCGGATGCTTTTTCGCGCACGCTGCAGGTATTCAGCAAGATCACGTCGGCATCGTCGGGATTATCGGTCTGCACCATGCCATCATTGGCATTGAGGATATCTGCCATCTTGTCCGAGTCGTACTCGTTCATCTGGCAACCGAAGGTTTTGATAAATACTTTTTTTTGCATAATTTTTACTTACTTTACTTACTCTACTTACTGTACTTACTTTGGGGATTACAGTACTGCGCCAGGCGTAGCTGCTATCCCTGGGCAGATCTCAAAAATTTTTGTTCTGGAAAATCTGTGGTACCCATTCCTTGGCGACTGGCAATACCCTTTTACGTTCAATCTCGGTCAATACCCAGATTTTTGAGACATCACCAAAATTATCCTCAAGATAATTAATGATGACGTAGTTACCGGTAATTTGCGTAGGCGAGATGAACAGGTTCTGGTCATCATAGATACGCAAACCCGGCGCTGTATTTTTGGCTTTACCATCAATCAGCACGTCAGGATATTGCGACATATTCAAGACACCGCGCCTGGTATTTTCCGGGAAATTGCGCTCCTCCGGTATTTGTGCAAAACCTTGCAAACTCGTCATCGTCAGCAGGGCTAACACAGACATCATCATTACACGGCGTAAAATCAGCAGCATAGGCATACCTCAGCACCTCTTAGTGGGAAATTTAGTTCAAGCAAATCAACTACTTAGCTTAAAACCTGGGGAAACCGGCAAGCCTGCAAGTTTAACACAATCAGCGCCACACTTCCTATTGCAGCATAGCAGGCCATGCAGGCGCAATGAGCCAAAATGCCTGAAAATCTGTGATAATGGTAAAAAAAGAACCATGGAACCTCATGCACACCCGCTCACCCCGCTCTGAAAAGCGTGAATTTGATACCCGCCATTTCCGGGATGCCCTGTCGCAATTTGCCACTGGCGTCACTGTCATCACCACACGTTTGGCGGATGGGCAGTTTTTGGGCTTGACGGCATCGTCCTTCAATTCTGTCTCCCTAGACCCACCATTGATACTCTGGAGCCTGGGCACTGCCGCCAATAGCCTGCCCGTGTTCAGCGGCAATTCACACTATGTAGTGAATATACTATCAAGTGAACAAGCCTGGCTGGCAGAGCAATTTGCCAGCCGCAAGACTGACCGCTTTGCTGGTGTTGATTACACCCTTTCGCGCACTGGTCACCCGATACTGACAGGTGCTTCGGCCTGGTTTGAATGCCACAACCGCAGCCGCTATCCTGAGGGGGACCATGTCATCTTCGTTGGCGAGGTTGAGCATTGCGAATTCACCAAACAGGCACCGCTGGTGTTCCACTCTGGCCAGTTCCTGCGCCCAAACAAAGAATAAACCTGATCATGCCCTCTATTTTACCTGTCGACCTGGTCGGCTACATCGCCGCCTGCCTGACGACCACTGCTTTTGTCCCGCAAGCCTGGCTGACCTGGCGTCGCAAGCGAGCCGAAGGCGTGTCGCTGGGCATGTACATCATCCTCGTCGCCGGCATCATGCTATGGCTGGTGTATGGCCTCATGCTCAGCGCCCTGCCCATTATCATCGCCAATATGATCACTCTGATGCTGGCGCTTTTTATCCTGGTGATGAAGCTGGTGTACAAGTAATTTTTTAAAAACCTGGCTCCAACTAGCTCAATCTCGCATGTCTGAAAACTATAACTCAAACACTCACCAGAACAGTAGCGACAACCTGGATATCTATAAGAAGCCCAGCGCTGGCAATTCAAGGCTGCGTCTCATCGCTGCCCTGCTTACGGGTGTGGTGTATGGCCTGCTGTTGCGCGTAGGTTTTGAACACAAGTCGCTACATGCCTGGCTGCAAATCGTCTCAACCGCCTTTCTGATCCTTGCGCCATTCAGTGTTGGTGGTATCGCCGTGCTGCTGGCGGCTGGCAAATCCCGCATACACGTAGGCATGCAAGTCATGGTGTCTTGTATGTCGATGGCGGCATTTCTGGTTGCCATGTTCATTTTTCTGCTCGAAGGCATGATCTGCCTGGTGCTGGTCGCCCCTGTCTTCATGGTCGCCGCCATCATTGGCGGATTGATCGCAGGCTGGATACACAATCGCTTTCGCACGTCCAAAATTACCTTGTCTTCATTTGCACTGCTGCCACTCTTGCTAGGCCCGATAGAAGCAAACCTTCCACCTGCACAAAGTGAGCAGCGTGTCAGTTCCGTCATACAGATACAGGCCAGCCCTGAAGAAGTGTTTGATCAACTCGCCTCTGTGCAAAACATCAAGCCTGATGAACTCGGTTTTTCATTGGTACACCTGATCGGCCTGCCCAAGCCACTGGCAGCCAATATGAATGGCGCGGGTGTGGGTGCAGTCAGGACCTCGCGCTGGGAAAAAGATGTCAGTTTTGAAGAAGTCATCACCACCTGGCAAAAACCTTACGCCATGCATTATCGTTTTCATATTCCACGCGGTGGCATCCCCAGGGACGCGCTCGACAGGCATGTGGAAATGGGTGGCGAATACTTCGATGTGCTCGATGGTGGCTATGATCTGAAAGCAAAAGATGGCGGCACAGAACTACGCCTCAGTACCCGTTTCATCAATAAGTCACAACTGAAGACCTATGGTGACTTGTGGGGCAAGATGGTGCTCAACGACTTTCATCAATCCATATTGGGACTGATGAAGAAGCGTGCAGAACAAGCGCATCAACAGCAAAACGCCCGGCTTGCTTTGGATGTGTTTACGGAAACGAAATAAGCAGCCGTTTGATATATCAGGCATTTCCGTCAGGATTGCTTGAATCCAAAGCCAGGATATGAGAAGCTTGGACACCAAACTACGACCCGGAACCTGAGGCATCCTCCATGAAACTCTCACATCTCCTTATTACGGCAATGCTGATGGCATTGACGAATATGGCATCAGCACAAGTACAACGATGCGTAGACAGCGACGGGCGTGTGACTTTTACAGACAATCTCTGTCCCAAGTCCAGCGTTAAGGAAAAGTCTGTCAAAGCCAATCAAAAATATGTGGGCTCAGAAAAAGTGCAGGAAACTGATTGGGCAGCTAAGAACGAAGCCTTTAATCAAAGGCATGCCGAGCGTGAAAGAAGATCAGACAACGAGCGTGAGAGGTATCACTTCATGACTACTCCGCTACCTCCTGGCATAAAGATTCAACGACTAACA
Source organism: Pseudomonadota bacterium (assembly GCA_040390835.1). GTDB lineage: Bacteria > Pseudomonadota > Gammaproteobacteria > Burkholderiales > Burkholderiaceae_D > Undibacterium. The sequence goes on along the minus strand of JAZJXP010000043.1, from coordinate 16,618 downwards.
ACATACTCTGACAGACCATCCAAGCTGGAAAGCAGATAACTGCATCTTCAGCCGCGCCAGAAAATCAAGATTTACATTCACGAATATCTGTCATCGCAAATCTGTTCATCAAATACCAAGGCAGATTACTTCAGGTATGGATCGGGCCTTTTCTTGCTTGTTCATCGACAGCGCTTACGTAAAATCACTCTTGCACGAATGTCCTTTAAAGTGACAAGTCCGCAGCAAATTTTGCGCAAGGTATAACAGAAATTAATTCTGGCACTGAACGAAAAACGCAAGCAACCGCCCTGATTGACCGGAGTCAGGCAAGACGACTGATTGCGCTTAATTGTTACGCTTAGTTGTTACGCTTAGTTGTTACGCTTAGTTGTTACCCTTAGATCTTACGCTTGCTTGTCGCGCAAATTTCTATTTCTGGCATGTGACTACCGATGACTATTTTTTTGCTGCTTGCTTGACCACTTCTTCCACACCACGCTGGCCATGCAGGTCAGTATCTACTTTCCCCTGCTGCAGATCATTCAAGGCCTGCTTCATCACCGGGCGCGGCTTGCTCTTGTCGTCGGTGGTTTCATCACGCTCATGCGGCATCATGGCATCACTGCCATTGGTCGTTTTAGCACTGCTGGCTGGACCGGCTGTATTTTCTGTCCCTTGCTGTCCACCTGTTTTAGCCGCCTGATCAGCCTTGCCTGACTTGTCCAGATTGACGTTGGCATCTGTTTGGGCACCTGCTTGTCTAGAGCTCACGGCCAGTTACTCCCTGCTCTGCTGCCTGCTGTTCAACAGGTGTCGAAGTCGATGGGCCTGCGGCTAAACTAGCGACTGAACTAGCAACTGGATTTGTCGATGGCAAACTGGTCGGGATTAAATTAGGTGGCACGCGTGGATCAAAATCTGTCCAGTCACCTTTGCTGATCGTGCCTTCGCCCATCTCAATCTGGTCTGCCCCCAAGTTTTTCAACACGGTAATGACATGCTGTTCACTCTCAGGTTTGCTGACACTGACAGCCACCATCATGCCGGATCGTCGCACGGCGGCTGCATTTTCAGCGTCATCCTCCGTCGTCTCACCTTTGTCCTTCATCTGCGACAAACTGCCGATCAACGCCCCGACATGTGCACCAACCAGCGCGCCCAATGCCGTACTCACCGGGCCAGTTACAGGTGCACCGATCAAGCCCACGGCAGCACCAACCGCCCCACCCGCAGCAGCACCATTAACAGCACCACTACCAGCCTTGGTTGCTCCTGGTGATTCATCACGGTCACCGCCAACAGGGTACATATCATGCTGCCCCGGCGGATTAAGATAAAAAGAACTGATTTGACCTGGAGCAAAACCCAGCACCATCAGTTGATAGATAGCCTGCTGCACCTGGTCTTGTTGCTGTAGTCGCCCGGCAATAATATGGGTCATGATAATCTCCGTCCTGGTTGCAAAACTCTACATTGACTTCAGCCAATGAGAATGCTTACAAACAAGGTAGATCCATACCGGAAAAACATCTGTGCGTTGGCGTACAAAGTAAGCACTATCAAGTGTCACGACATTACATTTATTCACCTTTAAAAATTTCTTGTTACATTCAAATTTGTTTCCACTACAACACTCATATCATGCCGGAAAAGCCGCAGTTTGCAACTCTCGTTTCTTACGTACGCTAAAAACTGCATTGTTCAAAAGAGATTATTAGAGTGAGTGCGAACAAATCGATTTGAGATGCAATGCAAGGCGTGACGCGCTGCCAAGGCTGGTGCCTTAGCGAGCGGCACAACGCTGCATTGCGGAATGATGTCGAGTTTTGATTCATTGTCGCCAGGACAAAGATAGCGTGGGCAGTCATACATGAAAGCCTGCGATGACAGCGCGCAATTCATGCAACCCCGAAGGTGAAATTGCCCTGTCGATTCTATTGTGGAGGGCAGAAATGCCAATGGCCCCGTCAACAATGCACAGGGCCATATGCTCTCTACTGCACGCTATACGTGGCGCACTTTGGTTCTTGCGATAGTTGCCCTGGCATCTGGTCTGGCCACAGTAGCAACCAGGAGAGAGTTTTGCTCAGGCTATATGTCGCCAAATATGCCGCCAAAAGCAGGTACCCGTACTTTATACCGCACGGGTATCCTCCAGTCATACTGCTTGCATCTTATTGCCTGCATTTATCCCACCAGCATACTATGGTCTCGCGGTAAGGTTTGAAAGCCATCCACTTGGGGCTGTCCGCCCCGTTGGCGAATGCCGCTTCGCGCAGTCCCCATGCACCGTCTTTGGTATACTGGCTGACGTTGTTGAAGTGCATGAAAACCTGGCCAGGGCCTATGCCCTCCACCTTCGTCCACTCCGCCAACAGCCCGTTGTAGACATCTCCCATGCGCTTGTCACGATTGGCAATGCTGAACAAGCTGGTAGCGTCTGGATAAGGATTGGCGGTCGTCACAACCAGGTGCTGGCCTCCCTCGTAGGCGAACAGCGGCTTCTTGTAGGGTCCGTTGGCCATATTGGTTTTGTACTGACGGATAAGGTCGCCAGCATGGGCAACCGCACCTTTGAGGGAGCCGGGTACCTGCAATGGAGTTTTGACGTCCTTGCCGTTGACGTCCTTGCCAAGCAACTCCTCGAATACCTTGTCTACCCCTGCACTTCCTGTGCCCCAGATAGCCACCCTCTCTACGTTCCCGGCGTCCCCCAGGTAGCCGCCCACGTATGCGCCGACAGCCACCGCATCAATCGGGCCAGAACAGTCTTTGGTGATTGTGCCCGTCTTTACGGCCAGACTGCAGGCGAGTGCCATGTTCGCTTGTTCAGGCCCGCCAAACTGGGTGTTCAGCACACATTGCACGCGCGAGGACTGGTCGCCAAATTCCTTTTTGACGATCTGGCAGATTTCATTCGAGCGCAGGGCGTAATAGTTTATGGCACGCTCATACTGAGGTGCATCCGCCTGGTCGTTCCGGTGGAATCTGGTCAGGCCCTGATCCGCCAACCACAAGAAGTTTGCGTAGAAGGGCGGGGCCCAGTTCCATGGTTCATTGCCATACTCGACGATGAATTTGGCAGCCGGGTTCAGACTGGTCTTGACCAACTGCGCCATGCGTTGCACATAGTCGTTGTCAGCGTGGTAGGGAACGTTCAGCCAGGCGTCGGCCAAAAGGGTGTTGGCCAGGTTGACAGCAACACCAAGAGGCACACCATTGGGTGTGGCCCAGGTCGCATCGCTCTTGGCTGGACGCTCAGACCAGGTGGACATCGTGGAACTATTGATCCTGAACCAATCCATGAAACGCAGAGTCCGTACACCATTGAGGTCGGCTAGAAAGTTGGGATGCCAGATCTGATTCTTGGACAAATCCACCAATGAGGTGTAACCACCGGCAGGGCACGCATCCGGGCCGACAACCCACTCCAGGGGCTTGCCGGTACAAATGCCGCCTGGCATGATCACACGGATATTGCGCAAATAATTATCCGGATTGATGCGTGTAATGCGCATCCAGAAGGTATCGCCGGTCTTGGGCACACGTGTCACGATGATGTGACCCTCCTCGACCTTTTTAAACGTGACGTCCCCAGCGAAATAAAGGTCTCCATCACCATCGTAGAAAACGTGGTAATCCCCACCAGGCATCGCCAGACCTGTTTTGCTGTCATCAAGTACCGTCGTTACCGCATTGTATTTCAGGCCACTGTTGGTGTTGAGTGGTGGCGGCAGGCTCTTTACCCAGCCATTTTCATCAAGGTCCAGCCTGGCTTCTTCTCCGGTGTCCCAATCGCCGCCACTGACAGAGGTAACCCAGGGTCGCATGCGTTTGGCCAAATCGATAGTGGCGGCATCCGCACTATAATCAATGAACCCAGCCAGGTTCATGCCTGCTCCGCCAGCATGGCGGGTGCGGATAAGGTTGGAACCCAGTGCCGGGCTGCCGACGCTGTCATCCTTCCCGGTTTTGTTAAGCGGAGGCGCAGCGGCTATCGTGGACTGGCCGTTCGCACCGTCCGCAGAGGCCGATGTATTGCCACTACCCCCGCACGCTTGCAAGAGCGTGACAAGCAGCACTCCCAACACTGCCTGGCAGCTCCTCATTGTTAATATCGATCTCGATTTGCTTTTCATTTTTTATCATCCGTATGGATTTACTTGTCATTAAAGGTGTTGATGCATTTTTTTTGTAAATGGATACAAGTCAACGGTTCAAACGTCGGCTGGTGATCTCCCTTCTGTCATGGATTGGTCCAAAATTGGTCCAAATGCGCCGGATGCTCAGGAGCCCGATCGTGCGCAAAGAACCGCATAGCTGCATAAGCACGCAGCAACTATGCACCTGGACAAGCATTGAGCATGTTCGCTGCATGCTTGTCATAATTTCTATGCTAAAAGCCAAGCCGAGCGGATGTTGTAATGATTTGTAGCAGAGAATTGCAAGCGGGCCAGCGCCTGTAAGTAATTGCAACACCTCCCCAATCGCACAGGCAAGGTAATGTGCCGGTCATCAAAGATGATGCTGCCGACAGCATGATCAGCATTGGCTGATGAAAACCATCACCATCAAGATTTCATCGCGGTGGAAAGTAGACAGAGTAGTTGTGGAGTGATTTATTCTGGCAGGGGGCAATCCCGCAAGCTACAGGGTAATGAGATGTGCGCCCTGCCCAAACAACCGTGATATAGGGCGCAATGTATTGCGGCGCATGTCAACGATATTTTTCTTGAGGATGTGATGATCCCATGGGTGCATTGCAATGCACCTCATGTATTGCGTACTTTGCAGCATCAGTTCTTGCGCTATTCCGACTCTTTTTCCAGTCCTGATGGCAAGAACGCATAGTGAATATCAAGCGAACATGCCATCGCTTTCTTACCTACCAAAAAATCTCTTGATAGCGGCAATCAAAGGACTGAAATCAGGATAGATTTCTGTTCCTTTGGGAAAGGGTTTTTCCTGTTCAGCTAAAGGCAAGACAGGCGGCGCGTCAATAAACACAAAGAAGACAGGGCCAAAAAAAGGAATCGCAGAAATAAACATCAGCAAACACTTGTCCCAAGGCTGACCTGGTCTGCGCAAGACTATGCTCCAAATTTTGATGGTGGCGCAAAGCGATGCAAACATCAATACCGTGAATAAAATCGAATGGCTGCTCATCAAGAATTTACCAACTCTGTCATATCCCCTGGCCGCATTTTTCTTGTCCTTAATAAAGTTAAGCATCCAGGAGTGGTGTTATTTCAGTGCAAAATGCAGTTTTTGACTTTTCTGCAGAATCAATAAGGTAACTACCAAGTACCGTGTTTTGATCAGGAAGGCTATTCAATGAGAAGAAATCTCGATGAAAATCTTCAATAGTCATATTTATGCAATCACTATACGCGTCGATGACATCGACGAGGTCCGCCTCAAACTCTGATAGCGTTATTTTTCCTTCCTGGACACCCAGATACAAAAATCCTAGTAAAAGTGATACATAGCGCTCGTCAAAAACGACATGATGCTCACTTATTCTCTCCAGCAAAATATCCTGCGCCTCATCTGTAGTTTCGCACGCAGATAGCTCGATAAGCCAAAGTTCTGGCCTCACATCTAGCTCATTCAATGCCTTTGCGAGATCGTTTATCTCTGGAACACGAATATATCTTGACTCAATCAGAGAAAAAATCAGCTGCAGTAAATTCTTGTTCTTGATTTCATCCATAAATCAAAGCTTCACACGGCCCGCCAACTCCTGCACCGATACGGTCCATTCGTTAGACAGATTTGAATCCTCCCAAAGCTCTTTGAGTTCAGATTCATCCCCCAGTATTCTTGCGATCACCTGATGGGCTTTTTCCACCAGCTCCTTATCCGGTATCAGTTTTGATTTCTTGACCCATTTATCGACACTCTCGCTATAGGCATTGCGCATGCCCCAGTTGCCCTGCAACCTTGCAATCACTTCGATAGCGGCAATGGCTTCCTCTGCATCAGAAGCGTCAATATAACCATCCCCTTCGTGCAATATCTTGTCGAGCGTCTCTTCTACCAGTGACAGGTCTTTACAATCTTCGATAGCATAAGCCCAATCACACGCAGTATCGTTTCCAAAAGAATCAGCAGCCCAGGCACCCATAAAATATCCTCACTATTGAAATATGAATTGGAAGGCAAGCACCTTCTCATTAGAAAAATCTCTCAGCAACTTGCAGTGACGAATTCTTAAACTTCATCCGCCTTGCGCACATATACCCCTATCACTCCGATCACACCCAAAAACACACATAGCAAATGCAAATACATCAAAGGAATAATTTCATACAAGGCATTCTCATTACTGAAAGGATGCAAAGGCCGTATGTCAGCATGCATGATGCTGTCGAACACCACATGCGACAAGGCACCGAGTATTGCGCCAAGACTGACCTGCAACAGCGTCAACTGTTGCCATCGATAAAAGTTGGGTAAATAAAAGCGCTTGGCACACCAGCGTGCCAGCAGGAATAGCAAGATTGTAAAACCCGCCATCAAAGGCGCGCCAAGATAGGTATGAAAGAAAGCATGTACGGGGAAGCGCGCATTCATCAGGTTATAGAATGACTCCACATCAATGAACACATTCACAGCCGCGAATGACAAGAAACTGAAACGGGCAGGTGCAGCCGCCTTGAGAGCTGCACCAAGACCGAAATGAAATGGAGTAACTGGCATGAAAAGCGGTCGCCCCTAAAATAATTGATCGTCAGCGGGCAGCATACGATGCCTATAAATTATGGTCAAGATCGCAATGAAAATTTACTCACATTACCGGCATCTTGTCGAACTTCGGCAATGCAGGATCGACGTGATCCCATGCATGAGCACGCACACTATATGTCACCATTTGCGGTTGATATCTGCCCGGGTTATCAAGGCTGGCCGCACGTATGGTGAAAAATTCTGGCATTGCCGCAAATGTCATGTACACCGGTGACCCGCAAACGGGACAAAAGGCGCGGGTCTTGATATTGCCACTGTCGCCGCGCATGTCCCAGTGTGAGGCTGCACCCTGGACTTGCACGTTTGAATGCAAAAATGTCAGGTGTGACCCGTGCCCGGTGCCGCTTTCTTGCTGGCAATCGCGGCATTGACAGTCGTTGGACACGACTGGTTCGCCTGTAATTTCATAACGGATTGCACCGCAGGCGCAGCCTCCCGTATAGGCAGTATTCATAATCACTCCTTGCATTTTAATAATCGATGCCGCGTCCTGTTTCCAGCAGTGACTTCAGGCTGGACAATACCAGTGGCCAGCCAAAGCTGATGCCGCGATGTACTTCCGGACTAAGCTCTTCATGCGTCACCGTCAGGCGCACCAGTTCGCCCGACTTGGGGTCACCCTGATCAATATCGATGGCCAGCTTTGAATGCTTGGCCGGGTCAGCCGCATTGGCAGGACCAACCCAGGTCATTGCCAGCCGCTTGCCGGGTATGCATTCCAGCACCGTGCCCACATGCTCTACCGTCGCTTTTCCATCATCAGCAATATGCTGCCAGGTCGAACCTGGTGCCCAGTCAGAGACGATTTCGCTTTTCCAGAATTGCCGTGTCAGCTCGCCTTCCATCAGGGCTTGCCAGACCTTCTCTGTCGTCGTGGCGATATAGGTGACATAGACAAATTTCTCTTGGTTCATGATCACTTCCTTTCCAGTTTGGTTTTGAGGTCGTGTATGGCCTCAAGATGTTGTCGTTCAAATTTGCGTATCCAGCGCTCATAAATCTCATGGATAGGTACAGGGTTGAAGTAATGCAGTTTCTCCCGCCCCTGCCGTTCTACAGAAATCAGGTTGGCCTCTTCCAGCAAACCCAGGTGCTGGGTCACCGACTGCCTTGCCATGTCCAGCTCATTGCATAGTTCACCCAGCGTCTGCCCATTCCTGGCATGCAAACTGTCGAGCAATTTGCGACGACTGGGGTCAGCCAGTGCCTTGAAGACTTTGTCTATTTCTGTCATTGATGTATCGCACCTGAAAAATTTAATTGCGCCTCATGTACAAGGCATGTGCGGCTGAAATACAATAAAATGCAGGCAAATACCTGCATAAATTCATTATAGGCAGGTGAATACCTGCATGTCAAGCGAGGCTTTCTTGATTATTGGAAGATATTCGCGAACAGTAAACTTTTTTACGAGAAAATATCCAGCACCAGTGCCGGCTTGAGAATCATGAAAATCGCGACACCAAGAGCAATAAGGCCGCAAAAAATCGCGAGGATGCCTGTCAGATATCCGATAGGTTCCTGCCCTTCTATACCATAAGGAATACGCCGCACGAACAAGCAATGGCATGCAAATACCAGCATCGACAAGCCCATTGCACGCACACCGGCATTTTTCCCCGCCAAGAAAAATATGGCTAAGCTCAGGACAAATCCGCCCTGCTCAAGTACACGCCAGATGGTTGAAACCTGTGGTGTTTTTTTATTCAATTTTTTAGCGGCAATTGTCATAGCCCACATTATAAATCTGGGGGCATCGGTCAGATCAATTCTTTTAAGCTTTGATCAGTTCATATTATCCTGTCAATGTAGGTGGCAACATCTTTGCGGTTTTACCGATGCGTTACAATCTATCTAAAAAATGGCGTTCCCAAGGCTAAAGGCAGCAGATACTTTTACCTTGAAGACCTCAGTAACACATAGAAAGATTGCTACATGAATGAAACAGCCAAAAGCTTTTTGGATGCCTATGCCAGCGGTGGCGAAATAGAAGGTGGCTGGAAATTTGCCAAAGCCTTGCAGCAAGCCCAGCTCGATTATTCGGACAAGGGTTTACACCGGCTGGACCAATTGTTTGCAGCCATGCGGGAACGTGTAAAGCCGTCCCGCGAGGACATGCAAGGGTCACTGCAAGGGCGCAACTTTTGCGCCCTGATTGCCTATCATGTGATTGAAGTCCTGCGTCGCCGTAGTGGTGCACATATTGAATGGCATGACAGGGCATCCGCCATTCAGGCACTACCAGTTGGAGTGCAATTACCCAACGAAGCGTTCGCACGACTGATTGCCCTTGCTCCTGATCAGGGCGTCGCATTCATGCCGCTGGATTGGATAGAGGCAGAGATATTCAGCGACAGCCAGCAGTCAAAAGCAGCAGATTATGTGACCAGCCTGATACAGCAACTTGAGCGTAACGGCCCCGTCGTGTGGTGGACAGGCATGCAAGCCCTGGGGCGAACTGCCTCATGGCAAATGATGATGGCGGCTGACGGTGGTGCTGTGCTGCCCTTGATGCTGCGGTCAACCGAACCTATGTCCTGGCGCGCACTGATGTCTGGCCTGCCGGGTGAAAACCCTGAGGAAGCGCTGCAGTATGGTGTTGACTGCCTGGAGAAAAATCCGCACGACACAACTTGGCAAGTGCTTGCCTACGATGGTTTCGCCGATCTTGAAGAAGCTCGCTTCGATGCGGTGATCGTCATTCTGTATACTTACGGCGAATCACCGTTGCAGCTGAAACTGGCATTTCCCTATCGTCCTGCCCAGGCTGGCCGTGCGTTTGAAATCCTCAACCCGACATTGCGTGGCACGAACGTGGAAGACGAACAAGTCCTGATGTTGGGCAATGCCATGCAACGTGGCATACAGAGTGTCAAGTGGGCGTTCGGAACAACATGGGATCAACTGAGAAAAGCATAGATCCAGGAACATGGTCTACAGCGCTACGCCGCATGCAATACACAGATGCAGCGCAGGAGTGAGGTATATGCAGGGCGACTCTACTATCGCCCGGCATATATTTTCATACTATTGCGGCTTGACAGTCTCTTTCTTCACTGGTTCAGGCACACGCATCATCATGCGGCTGGAAGGTGAATCGGTACCCATCAACATGTTCCAGTTCTTGTCGGCATCCTGCCCTGCCTTGTTCAACAAAGGGATGGATGACAATACATCGCCAGATTTTTTGGGTGTTTCTGATTCTTCCTTAGTTGGCTTGGTGGACTTAGCCGGCTCAGCAGTTTCACCAGGCTTGGCTGGCGCAGCTGGTTTTACCGGCGCTGCCGGGCCGGGGCCATCCCAGACTTTGTTGGTCAGGTCTTTGTCATACTGCGTCGCATGCTTGTCCAGGCGCGTCAGCAATTTATTGTATTCCGCCGGATTGGTATTCCAGGCCTTGTAAATATCGCCCACGTCATCAGAACCGGCGACCTTCTTTTTATCCATATAAACAGCAATACCATAAGACACATTGGATGCCGTGTTAAACCTGTCGTACTTATCAGCCACCTCATAGCCGCCTATGCGCTTGCTGCCGCTCAGTCTTTCAGACGCATCTTTGGCCGTGCTGTCAGTAATGGCAAACACGCCAGAGGCAGACGACTTGCGCGAAGTCGTCGCTGCATCAGGGTTAAAGCCAGACTCTACCTCGGCCAGCGCCAGCAGGTTGGCAGTGTCCTTTTGCGACAGCTTGGCATTGCCCGCCTGTAGCACGATTTCTTTCTGTACTTCAAACTTCACGTGGTCATTGGCATCACCCCAGGTGCGGCTGTCGCCCTGAGAGTCCGCAGTCAATGGGTCGCCGTTATGGCTATAGTTCTTGGTTTTGTGTTTAGCGCCTGTCATGTTATTTCCCTTCGCGCTGTGTGCGCTTTACCGATACTTTTTCAATTTCAGTGAAACGCCCTTGGTCATTGAGCAAGAAGCCATGCTTTTGATAAAAATTGCCTGGTATAGCTTTGGGTTTGCTATTCGTTGCCCCAAATTTTTCACGGGTAGAGCCGAGGAAGACACCCGCCTCAGAAAAATAATCATCCCACTCGCAAGACTTGCAGTTACCCAGATTAGTTGAACTCAATACAATCTTGCTATGGCCCTTATCCCCTTTACCCTTGACGCAGGCCAGTTGCGTAATCTGCGAACGGTCTTTCAGGTAATCTTCGTAGAGATAAAGTTTTTCAGAAAACTTGTCTGTACCAGCTTGTCGAAGCTTCACTTTTTGCAGGAAGCATGCGCCATCAAGACGTTCATTAGGTTCGCAATAAGTCTCGACACTGACATCAAGCTCATCACAATGCAGGCTGGCTTCAGTGACATAGGTCGCGGACTTGGTCGCTACTTGCGCGCTGGCAATAGCAGGCAACAAGGCCGCCCCAAGGATAAGACTGCTCAACAAACGAAAACTGCTGGAAAAGTAGTTATTCATAGGCATCCACTTCTTGAAGTATGAAGCAAGGGGGAAAAGCATCAATAGTACATATTCTACAACAGAATATATTTTACTTTGGTTTTTATATAAAATTAGAAGCGGCGACAAAAATAGCTTTAGCCGCACCAGGAAAATTAGCATCTGCCGTGCTATTCAATGCCCGGCAATCCCCATCACCCACTACCAGCCCCCACTCGTCATGCCTGACTCGACCTGGCATCCAGTGTCGTTAAGCCGTGATGTTCGTGTAAGTGAGGCTGACAAAAGCGCCCCTACACGAAGTACTCACAACGCATGAGAACGCAGTTGGAACTATTTGATATAGTCGTTATGAACAGGCCTGCCCCGCACAGATATCCCACAAACACTGCCGCAACCACCGATGCCCAGGATCAGCATCCATGCGCGGATGCCACAACATGGACACCGTAATTTCCAGAGTAGGAAATGGCAGCTCAAAACTATGCATGCCAGTGCGCAAGTTGCCCGTATGACACTCAGGCACTGTAGCAATCAAATCAGACGCCCGTGCCAGAGCCAGCGCCGCAGAAAAGCCACCCACGGTAGTGAGCACATCCCGCTCCAGTCCATAGGGTTTAAGCGCATCTGCCATCGGCCCCTTGCTCTGGGTACGGCGTGCCACCAGCACATGCTTGCCGGACGCATACACGGCTGGCGTCATCACAAGCTGACTCAAGGGATGCCCCATGCGCATCACGCCTATGAAACGATCCCGGAACAAAGCTCGCGTACGTACCTCAGGGCTAATGGAATCACCCACCACGCCAGTTTCCAGATCGACCGTGCCATCACGCAAGAGCGCGCTGTCCTTGTTCAATTTGGGCATGAAAGTCAGGCGCACACCCGGCGCTTCTGCACTGATGCGGGCAATCAGGGCTGGCCCGAAGTTTTCGACAAAGCCATCACTGGTGCGCAGGGTAAAAGTTTGCGTCAACTGCGCAAGATTGAGCTGCGCTGCCGGACGCAATACCGCTTGTGCATCCTGCACCAGTTGGCTCACCTGTTCACGCAATTCCAGCGCCCGGGGTGTAGGCACCAAGCCCCGCCCCGCCCTGACCAGCAAAGGGTCACCCGTGGTCTCACGCAAGCGCGCCAGCGCCCTGCTCATGGCTGAAGGGCTAAGCCGCAGCCTGGCAGCAGCACGCGCCACGCTGCCCTCGGCCAGCACAGCATCGAGGGTAATCAACAAATTAAGATCGGGGATAGACATGCATTTATTCTAACGCGCTTTGTTATGACTTGGCTTATGACATAGCGTCATGCGCATGAATAAAGTGCAAATCGTGCGTCTTCCGCCATAGAAGCTTAAAGCCTATGATCAGGGCATCACCATCCAAGTCAGCCAAAAATGAAAGTCGTACCAGAATCCATCCCTGCGCCTGTAACCAGCAGTGCAGACAGCCAGCAAATATCATCCTCCGTCCGCTGGGTACTTGCCAGCCTGTCGCTGTCCATGTTGTTGTCCTCACTGGGCACCAGCATCGCCAATGTGGGATTACCAACCCTGACCCATGTATTCCATGCCTCATTCCAGCAAGTTCAATGGGTAGTCGTCGCCTACCTGCTCGCCATTACCACCCTCATCGTCAGTGTAGGCCGCCTGGGTGACATGATGGGCCGCAAACGCCTGTTGCTGACAGGTATCGCCATGTTCACCATAGCGTCTGCCATGTGCGGTGCAGCCCCCACATTGAATATGCTGATCGCCGCCCGCGCCGCGCAAGGTTTGGGGGCCGCCATCATGATGGCACTGACCATGGCCTTTGTCGGTGAAACCGTCAGCAAAGAAAAAACCGGCAGCGCCATGGGTTTGCTGGGCACCATGTCTGCCGTTGGCACCGCCCTCGGCCCATCACTGGGCGGCATACTCATCGCTGGCATCAACTGGCGCGCCATCTTCCTGATCAATGTCCCGCTGGGCATACTGAGCTTCATACTCGCGCAACGCCATCTGCCGCAAGACCAGCAAGCCAGCAACAAAGCCAATAATAAAGCCAGCCCGCGCTTTGACCACACAGGCACACTCCTGCTGGCGCTGACCCTGGCCGCCTATGCCCTCGCCATGACGCTGGGCCGCGGCCATTTTGGTGTACTCAACCTGGCACTGCTGCTGGCAGCAATATTTGGCGCAGCTCTGTTCATGCTGGTAGAAACAAAAGTCGCATCACCACTGATACGCCCCGCCATGTTCCGCGACATCACCCTCAGCACCAGCCTCGCCATGAACACCCTGATCGCCACCGTCATGATGACCACCCTGGTGGTCGGCCCCTTCTACCTGTCACGCGCACTGGCACTCAGCGACGCCATGGTCGGCCTTGTCATGTCCATCGGCCCCGTCATCTCCGCCTGCAGCGGTGTCATCGCAGGCCGCATCGTTGACCGCATGGGTGCGCAAACCGCCGTCATCGCCGGGCTCATCGCCATGACCACAGGCGCATTCGCCCTGGCCCTGCTGCCTGCCATAATAGGCATCTCCGGCTACATCATCGCCATCGCCATCCTCACACCCGGCTATCAGCTCTTCCAGGCAGCCAACAACACCGCCGTCATGCAAGACATAGCACCCAACCAGCGCGGCCTCATCTCCGGCATGCTCAACCTCTCCCGCAACCTCGGCCTCATCACCGGCGCAACTTTGATGGGAGCTGTATTTGCCTGGGCATCGGCAAGCAGCGACATCAGGATGGCTGCGCCAGCAGCGATTGCGACTGGTATGCAAATGACGTTTGTCGTGGCAGGGGTAATGCTGGTTGTGGCGCTGGGGATTGCAGGGCTTGGACGATTGCTGGCGAGGCGAGATTGAGATTCAGCGGCTTGAAAAAGGCTTTTACCCTGATTCAAGCACAACGACATACCTCAATATCAGGATAAGCACCGTCATAGGCTTGTCATCAAGCAACTTTAGAATCCCGGCTACTGAAGGCGGCCAATTCTTCCCTTATTCGCCTCCTGCAAAAAGACCCGCTATCCACTTCCACCAGGCACATCAGGCGCTCGTGCATCTGATGTGCCTCCGAACCTGTGACAGGAATGACCATGAATCTTCGTTTTTTAAATGAAAGCAAAGCCGCAAGGCAATTGCTTTCATTATGTTTGCCGCTGGCACTGATCGCCTGCGGCAACAGCAAGGATGCCGCAGCACCCACACCAGAGCCTGTAGCAGAAACGCCAGCAGTGGCTGTCATGTCAGATGTGCATTTTGAAAACGTCTATGGCGACCTGAAGAACGCCAAGTTCTCTGGCATACCGACGGGCGACGGCAAATTTGCCACCATACGCACCATGTATGCGCAACTGACATCCACCCGTCTGTTCAATGAAAACTACTTCGCCTTCCGCGGTGCGCTGGATGACGCCTATGCACGCGGCATCAGGCTGGTAGCCTTGTCTGGCGATTATTCAGATGATGCACAACCCGTCAATATTGATGGCATTGCCGCCATCTTGAAGGAGTATCAGGCCAAAGGCATGCGCTTTTTTATAGCGCCCGGCAATCACGATCCTAACGAACCTTATGACGATGACGAAGCTGGCAAAAATGATTTCCTGACGGCAGAAGGCAAAGAACAAAAAGTCTATGCCGTCAATTATTCCGGCTGCAAATCACAGGACGCCACTGTCGCATGCACCAACCAGTTAATGGAACTTGGCTACGAAAAACTGATCGCCCAACTGGGTGAATTTGGCTACATGCCCAACAAGGCCGACGTCTATTGGGAGACGCCGTTTACCAGCTATGCCAATTCCACCTACACCTATGATGCCGCACTCAGCAGCGCCGATGTAAAAAACCGCCAGTTTGAAATCTGTGCCGAAGGCGAAGGCGGTAGCTACAAGGCAGAAGGTGAAAAAAACCTGGGCAAGGCATTTAGCAAATGCACCAGCATTATCGATTCCAGCTATCTGGTGGAACCGGTCAAAGGCGTCTGGCTGTTGTCGATTGATGCGAATGTCCACATCCCCAACAGCGCATTTGACCCTGTCAATGCCAAGGCATTCAAAGGCTTTGATGGCGCAGGCAACGCGGGCTGGAACAAGGTGCTGACGCATAAAAAACATTTGCTGGCATGGATCAAGACCGTCACTGCCCGCGCCAAGTCTCAGGGCAAACGTCTGATCGCCTTCTCGCATTATCCCACCATGGATTTTTATGCGAACCAGACCGACTCCATGAAGGCCGTCTTCAAGTCTGGCGCCTTCCAGGTGGCACGCGTGCCTGACCTGGCCACCACCACCGCACTGGCAGCCACCGGCATGCAATTGCATATGGGCGGCCACATGCACTTCAATGGCACAAATGATTACAAGGATGCATCCGGCAATTACTTCGTCAATGTGCAGTCGCCATCACTGGCCGTATTTGGTGCCGCCTACAAGATCGTCAAATACAAAGACCAGGATACAGTAGATATCGAAACCGTTTCCCTCAACAACGTGGGGCGCTACAACGAACTCTTCAAGTATTACCAGACAGAGTACGACTACCTGCAAAACAGCAGCCTCGCCGCAGACATCAGCAAACGCTGGAGCAAGGACATCCTCGCCACCAAATCCTATGGCGAATTTACCCGCTTCTATTTTGGTGAACTGTCACGCCTGCGTTTCATGGATGAATACTGGCCTTGCGAAATGAAAGAAGCCGCCACCAGCCTCGACGCCAAGCAAATGCTGATCCTGTCGCAATTGCAAACCCAGGTCACATTCGCGCAATTGAAAGACATCCCTAGCGTCTTGCCTCTGAGCGCCACCTGCATGTCCAAAGGTAACGTGAGCGGCACACCTGTCTCCGCCAGCCAATTGACTGCCGACTGGACAGTTGCCACCAACAAGGCAACACAGCTCGCCACCGCTGCAGGCTACAAACTGGATGATTTTGCCAAAATCACTGCCTATGAATTCTATGGCGACTTCCACCGCACCGTCTATGCAGGCGAACTCGCCTTGCGTGACATGGGTACAGACCGGGTAAAGCAATACAAAGTCCTGATGAACGCCTTCCCCACCAGCCCGGCTGCCATCAGCATGCTCGACGGCAAACCTTCAGACCAGAATGCTGTCAATGTGGTTTTTCAAAACCAGTTCAAGCAAGTATTCAGCATCCTCAAAGGACTGGGTTCAGGCAAACCCAGCGACCGCTTCACCATCAACTTCAAAACCCAGACGCTGACAAATACCAATACCAGCTCTGCCAGTTTTAACTAAAGCACTTGTTCATCCCCGTTTGCCTCAGGGCAAGCGGGATGAATTTCTATGACTAATGAATTTACCATTCCTCTGAAATGAATTGATCAACTCTTTCATCTGAAAGCCCCATAGTCAACCAACCTTCTACAGGTTTCGCTGCCTTTAAAGATATGCCAAATGCAGCTCTGAAATATTTAAGGAATCTCTGATTAAGTAAACGTAACCTGATTCAGAAACGTTAATAGAAGC
>JAZJXP010000042.1:0-62210 GCA_040390835.1 Pseudomonadota bacterium | reverse complement strand
CACAGGAAAGTGGTGCCAGAGCCGTCAGAGCGGTGGACAACAGTGATGTCTTCTGCAGGCAATTTCAAACCGGCGTTGATGGCTGCGATTTCTGGTGCATTCCATTTAGTGATCTTGCCCATGTAGATGGCGGCCAGTACTTCACCTGTCATCTTCATTTTGCCCGCAGCGATACCGTCCAGATTAACCACAGGAACCACACCACCGATGATGGCCGGGAATTGCACCAGACCTTCAGTTTCCAGCTCTTCTAACTTCAAAGGCATGTCAGAGGCACCGAAGTCTACTGTTTTTGCCTTGATTTGCTTGATACCGCCACCGGAGCCGATGGATTGATAGTTCAGACCGTTGCCACTGGCTTTTTTATAAGCTTCTGCCCATTTTGCATAAATTGGATATGGGAAAGTCGCGCCAGCGCCTGTAATATCGGCAGCATGAGCAGCGCCAAATGTTACAGCTACGCCGATTGCAGCGATGAGAGTTTTGACAACACGTTTGATTTGCATGTTCACCTCAGAGTTAAATAACAGTATTCGGTACTACGAGGCGCACTGTACAAGCCAAATATGACAAGATTATGACTTGAAGCAAAGCTTGTGAAATAATTGCACTTATTATCATTTTTATGTCATAAACTTGTCATTTAAGACGTCTAGAATGTTTGCGTATATATATGACGGCCTTTATGACATGCAAAAAACTATGCCAAATCAGGAAGCACCCTCTTCAACAACTGTGTCGGAAGAAATGAAACAAATTCCCAACACCGAAATCAAGACGGTTGCCAAGCAAGTCAAGCCCGCAGCAACTGAATTGTCGCGTTCGGTGATTTTTCTGGACAGGGAAATGTCGCAAATCGCCTTCAACTGGCGCGTGCTGGCCCAGGCCGAAGACCGCAGCATCCCCTTGCTTGAACGCTTGAAATATTTGTGCATCGTTGGCAGCAACCTCGACGAGTTCTTTGAAGTCAGGGTCGCCAGCCTGCTGGCGCAAAACACCATTGATGGTGAGCTGGTACAGCACCCGACCTTTCAGGCCATGCTCAAGCGCGTCAGTGATGAGTGTCATCAACTGGCGAAAAGGCAATATGAATTGCTGAACCAGGAAATCCTGCCTCAGCTTTCTAAAAAGGGCATACACCTGTTGCGCCATTCCGAGCGTAATGAAGCCCAGCGCGCCTGGGTGAAATCCTATTTTGAGCGCGAAGTGCGCCCATTGCTGACGCCGATAGGTCTGGACCCGGCCCATCCTTTCCCGCAGGTGGTCAACAAGAGTTTGAATTTCATCGTATCGCTGGCAGGCAAAGACGCTTTTGGTCGTGGCACTGCTATCGCCATTGTCAAGGCGCCACGCGTTTTGCCGCGCATCATCCGTCTGCCAGATGAACTCTCGAACGATGGCATGGCCTTTTGCCTGCTGTCTTCTGTCATTCACTCACATATAGAAGATTTGTTCAATGGCCGTGAGGTTATAAATTATTCGCAGTTCCGCGTTACCCGTGACAGTGATTTGTGGGTCGATGAAGAAGAAGTCAAGAATCTGCGCCAAGCTCTGCAGGGTGAATTGCAAACCCGTCAGTTTGGTGCTGCAGTACGTCTGGAAGTGGCAAAAAACTGTCCTGAGAATCTGTCACGCTTCTTGCTCGAACAATTCTCCCTCGATAGTGACCGCCTGTATCCAGTCGATGGCCCGGTGAACATGGTCAGACTGGGTGAACTGGTCGATCATGTCAAACAGCCCAACCTGCGCTTCCCCCCCTTCTCTGCCAAGGCAGTTGGCAAGTATGCGCATGCAGACATTTTCACTCTGCTGCGCAAGCAAGACATACTCTTGCATCATCCTTTCCAGCCTTTCCAGACCGTCATCGATTTCGTACGATCCGCTTCACAAGACCCCAGCGTAGTCGCTATCAAGCAAACGATTTACCGTACTGGCATGAATTCAGATTTGATGGAATCCCTGATCACGGCTGCCAGGCTGGGCAAGGAAGTCACGGTCATCGTCGAACTGATGGCACGCTTTGATGAAGAGGCGAATATTAACTGGGCAGACAAATTGCAACGCGCCGGTGCACAGGTCGTGTATGGCGTGGTTGGCCTGAAAACCCATGCAAAACTGGCGCTGGTAATACGCCGCGAAGAAGGCGGTGTTTTGCGCCATTATGCCCATCTGGGTACGGGCAATTACCATCCTTCGACCACGCGTTTTTATACAGACTTTGGTTTGCTGACTGCTCACCCTGGCATGGCGGCGGAAGTCAATGAAGTCTTCATCCATCTGACAGGTTTGACCAAGCCGAAAAAACTTGATTATCTGTGGCTGGCACCGTTTGCCCTGCAACCACAAATCATCAAGGCCATACGCAATGAGGCACGCATAGCCCGTGAAGGCCGCCCAGCCCGCATCATCGCCAAGATGAACGCCCTGCTGGATGAATCTGTCATCCGCGCCCTGTATGCAGCGTCGGCAGATGGTGTAAAAATTGACCTCATCATACGCGGTGCCTGCGCCTTGCGGCCTGGTGTACCTGGCTTGTCAGAAAACATCAAGGTGCGCTCCATCATAGGTCGTTTCCTGGAACATAGCCGTATCTATTACTTCCGCAATGATCTGGCGCATGACGTATATCTGGCCAGTGCTGACTGGATGAACCGCAACCTGTTCCGTCGTATAGAAGTGGCTTTCCCGGTACTGGAAAAGTCATTGAAAAAACGCGTCATTTCCGAAGGCCTGGAACCCTATCTGAAAGACAATGTGAATGCCTGGACACTGGATTCAGACGGTCGTTACGAGCGCAAGAAAACCCGTGCCAAACAAGTGCGTTTCTGTGCCCAACAGCATTTGATGCAAACCCTGGGTTCCTTATCTGAGGTGGAAGATTAATAATGGACCTTATCCTCTGGCGTCATGCAGAAGCAGAACCGGCAACGGCTGAACTGACTGATGAATTCAGAAAACTGACTGGCAAAGGGAATAAGCAAGCGAGCAAAATTGCTTTCTGGCTTGATAGCACGCTGCCTGAAACTTGCAGGATTTTGGCCAGCCCCACCATACGCACCAGGGACACGGCTGAAGCCCTGATCGCCTGCGGCAGGAAATACAAAATCATGCCAGAACTAGGTCCGGCAGCCACAGTCAGCGATGTATTGACTGCGGCCAACTGGCCCAACAGTCGTGAACCTGTACTCATCATCGGGCACCAGCCCTACCTGGGTCAGGTGGCTGCTGAATTGCTGGGGCATCCCTTGCAAGAGTACAGCGTACGCAAGGGCAATGTCTGGTGGATCACGCAAAAACAGCGTGAAAATGAGATCGTACAAACCTATCTCAAGGCCATCATGTCACCTGATCTGGTGGTTAAGTAACAGCTCGCCAGGCAAATAAGCAGCAGCTAAAAACACGTAAAAATACTGGGGCTCTGCAGCAAGTCTCGCTTGCTGTTAGTATGTAAGGCCGTCTTTCCCCATAAAGCACGATGAAACCCTCGCACATCCTTGCCGCCTTGCTCGCAGTTATTACCTGGGGCATTAATTTCGTTGTCATCAAAATCGGCTTGCAAGGTTTACCGCCTGTGCTGTTCACAGCATCGCGCTTTGTGTTTGCTGCCCTGCCCCTGGTCTTTTTTGTGCCCTTCCCCAAGACATCCTGGAACTGGGTGATTGCGTATGGCATGTTCCAGTTTGCCTTCCAGTTCACGCTGCTGTTTTGCGGTATCAAGCTGGGCTTTCCTGCCGGACTGGCTTCGCTGGTGATGCAGTTACAGGCCTTCATCACCATGGGTCTTGCTGTTGTGATCATGGGTGAAAAGCCGCAACTCGTGCAAGTGCTGGGTGCCTTGATTGCCTTGTCTGGCATGGCCCTGGTCGCCATGCATCTGGAAGCGCAGGCAACCATCATAGGTTTTCTGCTGGTCGTCGCTGGTGCGGTGTGCTGGAGTATCGCCAATATCGTCACCAAGAAGATAGGGGTCGTCAATCCCCTGTCTATGGTGGTATGGGGCTCGGCCATTGCCAGCCCACCTTTGCTGCTGGCATCGTTCTTGATGGAAGGTATGGATGCGTGGCAAGCTGCTTATGCGCAGTTGAACTGGACTTCGATAGGTGCTATCGCCTACCAGTCCTACCCCAATACCATAGTCGGCTTTGGCATCTGGTCGTGGCTGATGCGTAAATATCCTGCAGCAACCATTGCACCGTTCACCTTGCTGGTACCGGTGGTCGGCATGCTGACTGCCTCTATCGTATTGAACGAGACTTTGTTCTGGTGGAAAATTTGTGCAGGCTTATTAGTACTCGGCGGCCTGGCATGCAACCAGTTTGGTTTGCGTATCTGGTCCTGGTTCAAACCGGCTGCAGCGACCTGAACTTAGCCAGCGACTGTCTCCAGTTCAGACTCTTCCACATAGGTATCTGCCACTGCATCTGCCACATGCTCGGGGTGGCAGATATCATGCCAGGTAACCAGTCTGAGCTCACCCTTGGCATCTTCCACCAGGGCTGACAAACTCTCTACCCAATCACCATCATTGCAATACAGGATGCCGCCTATGTCGCGGATTTCTGGCTTGTGGATATGGCCGCAAATAATGCCATCCAGACCTTTACGACGTGCCTCGTCTGCCAGTGCATCTTCAAATTGCGTGATATAGCTGACTGCATTCTTGACTTTTTGCTTCAGGTATTGTGACAGCGACCAGTAAGGCATACCGGCGCGAGCGCGCCAGTTATTGAAGATCTGATTGAATTTCAGGATCATGGTGTACAGGCTGTCGCCGACATAGGCCAGCCATTTTGCACAGGCGATGACGCCATCAAACCTGTCCCCATGCAAGACCAGCATGCGCTTGCCGGCAGCAGTGGTGTGCACCAGCTCATCCCTGATCTTGATACCACCAAAATCCAGGTCAATGAACTGGCGTACAGATTCATCATGGTTGCCAGGCACGAAGATGACGTTCGTACCCTTCTTGGCTTTTTTCAAAACAGTCTGCACTACGTTATTATGGGTCTGGTCCCAGTACCAGCGGCGCTTGAGTTGCCAGCCATCGATGATGTCACCGACCAGGTATAGCGTATCTGAATCGGTGGCACGCAAGAATTCCAGCAACTTGGCCGCCTGGCAGCCGCTCGTTCCCAGATGCAAATCTGAAATCCAGATAGTGCGGAAACGCTGGGTTTCTTTCTTACCGGTTTTATACAATTTGCTATTCAAGAACTGATCGGCTGGTTTCATTTTTATTGCTCCCCTGTGCCGTAATGGCGTGCGTAACGGTCATCCAGATTCGCCAGTGGCAACATGACGAATAAATCAGCACTATGGAAATCAGGGTCCCAGGCAGGATCACCGCATACCCAGGCACCAGCACGCAAATAACCTTTCAACAGCGGCGGGATACGCGCTTCCGTTGAACTGCTGTCGATTTCATCGAGTGGGAAAGGCGTGTGTGGCGTGACGCGGTATTCCAGCGGTGCAAAATCTGCAGCAGACAGGCCACGATAAATCGCAGCGGCATTCTGGCCACCATCAGTCAGGCTGATACTGGCGCAACCTATCAGGTGTGAACAACGCTCACGGCGCATATAGGCAGCCAGGCCAGCCCAAAGCAACATGATGACGGCACCACTGCGGTAATCAGGGTGGATGCAGGCACGACCTGCTTCTGCCACGCTATTGCGTATATGCTGCAGGCGCGACAGGTCAAATTCTGTTTCAGAGTAATAACGGCCTAACTGGCGGGCAGCATTTGGCCCCAGTATGCGGTAGGTGCCAACCACTTTCAGGCTCTTGGAGTCGCGTACGATCAGGTGATCACAGTGTTCATCAAATTCATCCTTATCCAGGCCATCCGGATTGGACAAAGCAGATAAACCCATGCTCTCTATAAAGACCTTATAGCGCAGGCGCTGCACTTCTTTCACTTCTTTTGCCGTTGTTGCAAGGCTCAGATTGAGTTTGGAAAAACTGGGATTAGCATCGGCGGGTATCGTGAGTAATCGCATTCATCGTCCTTGTCATGTTGTTCGTTGATCCGACGAACGAAGAATAATCAAGGATTACTTCAGCAATATGACAGTGAGATGTCGGTTTTATGACAAGTCAAAAAAACAACAATCCCCGCCTGGTATGTGTCAGGCGGGGATTGCATTGGTGAAATCAAATAAATGCAGGACAAAAGCAATGACGATGCTCTTTCAGAGCGCCATCTTCCCAGTATTCATTGCATTTCAGAAAAACTGAATTACTTCTCTTTCTTTGGCCTGCCCGCCTTCAGCGGTGCCAGACCAGCAATCAATTTTTTCAGGGTAGGCACATCGGTCTTGCCCAACAAGGCAACGCCGATACGCAGCAACTGGCTTTTCTTGACTTCAACACCCGCTTTCAGGCAAGCTTTTTTGACTGCACCCAAAGCCGCATATTCACTTTCTGGCATGGTGAAGCTATCGCGCACCAGCTTGGCCTTTTTTAGCTTTTCTACGACGACTTCGACCAGAGGCTTGACTTCAACAGTCTTGGCGGAAGGTTTGGCACGCGCCGGAGCTTTTACTGGCGCTTTAGCAGGAGCTTTTTCAGCTGCTTTGGCTTCCACAACAGGCTTGCTGACTGCTTTTTTCTTGACAGCCACAACAGGGGGCTTAACAGGAGATTTTTTAA
Organism: Pseudomonadota bacterium; assembly: GCA_040390835.1. Lineage (GTDB taxonomy): Bacteria > Pseudomonadota > Gammaproteobacteria > Burkholderiales > Burkholderiaceae_D > Undibacterium. The sequence continues at coordinate 55,559 of JAZJXP010000042.1, read as the reverse complement.
CGGCCACGACTTTTTTCTCTGCGCCTGCTACTACAGTACTTACTTTTTTCGTTGCTGCGGTTACCATTCCAGCCTCCAAATTAGAAAACATGTAAACAATATAAACAATTTATTGTTGATATGCAAGGAAGAAGCATAGCCATTAGAAATGACAAGCTCATTACGGAAATTACGGAAACATGCCTTACAGGAGAAATTTCTGGCGTCATGAGATAATCCGCGCCAATTCGCTTACAGACTCTCTGCTTCCCAGCTTTAACTTCCCAGCTTTAATTTTCCGGCTTTAATTCATATTATGATTACACGCAACTCTTTACTCTTCCCTCTGACCTTACTCTTTTCTTCCTTTGCTGCCCATACTACGGCTCATGCCCAGATTCAGGGTTCAGGTTCTTCGGCTGCAGCACCGCTGTATCAAAAGTGGGCAGATGCTTATAGCAAAAACGGTGGCGCTACCATCACCTATCAGGCCAGCGGTTCATCCGCAGGTATCAAGAAAATAAAGGAAAACAGCGTAGAATTTGGCGCCAGCGATGCTGCACTTAGCCAGGCAGATCTTAAAAAAGATAAATTAATACAGTTTCCTTCTGCCATTTCTGGCGTAGTGCCTGTCATTAACTTGCCAGGCATCAAGTCCGCTGAATTGCGCCTGACCGGCGAAATCCTGGCAGGCATTTTCTCTGGTGATATTACGCTCTGGAATGACGCCGCTATCGCAGCACTCAATCCAGGCATACGTTTACCAAATAAAAATATCGAAGTCATCGTGCGCCAAGATGGTTCAGGCACGACCTATAATTTTTCTGACTATCTGAGCAAAGTCAGCAAAAACTGGCAGTCAAAGTATGGCAGAAACTTTATCATTCCATGGAATAGCCACAGCCATCTTATCCAGGTAAAAGGCAGCAGCAATATTGCTGGCACACTCAAGAAAACACCGTATGCCATCAGTTATATCGACTTCAACTATGTCAGCCAGGAAAAACTCGACTACGCCCTTTTGCAAAATCGTGATGGCAAATTCATTGCACCTTCAGCCGAGGCATTTTCTTCTGCGCTGTCAAACAGCAGTTGGAAAACCGATGCCAATTTTGAAGAAATGCTGACCGACAAAGCAGGTCAAAAAACCTGGCCCATTACGATGGGTACTTTTATCGTCATGCAGCAACGTGCCAAGGATGCACAACAAACTACCGCCGCCATGAAATTTTTCACCTGGGCCTTTATGCGTGGTGACCGCTATGTCAATAGCGTGGATTTTGTGCGCCTACCAGACAGCCTTCAAGCCAGGATATTCAAGGAAATGACGACAGTCACAGATAAAAAAGGGGAAGTCTTGAATTGGAATTTGAATCCCATGTAAGGATTCAGGATTTAGTCTGGCGCCATGGCTGCAGTCTTGGCCCTGGCAATCAGTAATGCCGCAATGGTCAGCAACACGGCAAAACAGCTGGTTGAACACAGGGCCAGGCGAAAGACTAAAGCTTCTTTCGCCAAACTGCCAGTCACCATACTGGACATGCCAAAGGCAAGTGGCAAGGCCAGCAAGAGCGCTGTCAATACTGTGCTGGCAAATAATATATAACGCCACTGGTCATTCTCTTTGGGTTCCAGTATGACGATATGCGGTAATTTTTTTAACCATCGCACATAGCAATAAGCTAGTCCTGCTACCCCCACCAGCGTACTCAGGTGCTGCAGCACATGGAAGACGCGGGTATGAACGCCCGCCACATCTACCGGTAAGCGCAACACATCGAAATAAGCGACCGCAAAACCACTGGCATGGGTAAATGCATCCCAGACGATATGGGTCATCGCACCCAGTATCAGTGCCAGCGAAATCCAGATGAACTGCGCGCCCGACAAAGTTTGGGGCAGCGAAACATGTGCTTGCAATGCCTGCCTTTGTATTTGTGGCAGCAGGTAGATGAAGTGTGCCTGCATCAGGCGCAAAAACATGAATACAGCCCAGCCCAAAGGCAGACACACCAGCAGCAAACCCGACCAGTGATGGGCCAGCGTGGCCAGGTCAAAGGCAAATACATAATAAGCAAGATCAGGGGCAATACTGCCTATAACCAAAGCCATGAGATTGAAACGCTGTGGCGCAAGGCGACGCAGGGGAAGTATGGCGAGCGGATGGGCAAAGGTCCAGGGCATGATCAGGTAAAGTCAGGTCGTCAGGTATTAAGCCGAATTCTTTTTACAGGGCAAATCAAAATCAACATGATAATGCTCATCATGCCTGATCCAGGCGCTTCCCTTCATAAATTTTAAATGTGTTTGCAAATACGGCCCACGCGTCGTGGCAAATAATTTTGCCAGATAAGGTGGGTCAATAATCACCAGCGCCAGCCCCCTTCCCTTGGCTTTTGCGGCAAGGTCAAGCTGATATAGATGCTCAGCCAAAGCAGCAAAGTCTATGCGATAGTCACCAAAGCGGCCTTGTGCATCAAAATCAATATCATAGCCATATTTGTTATCCATATTTCCTGGCAAGGGCCGGGAAACGCCCTGCGCATCGATCACCGGCACCATGAAATCGACTGACAAACCATTTTTATGCGTACGGTGAGGCCGCATGCGCCCACCCTTTTTCCAGCCGGTTTCGCCATACACAAAGACTTTGTCGCTGGCAGCTTGCTCAAGCTGTTGATAGGCTTGCGTAATAATATCTGCAACAGTGGAATGCACATAAGTTCGTCCCAGACTCACGCCCAGCGCGCTATAAGCAGAAAAGTTAGCACCAGTCGCTGGCAGGCTGACGCCATCCTCCAGCCTTCCATTGGACACCGTTCCATAGCAGGTGCTCTCTTTTGCTTGTGCCGGGCAAGCCAATGCCACAACTACACAGAGTAGCGATAGGCAGGTCAAGCTGAGCATGTTCAAGACAATATCCGCAATCCTAGTGGCGTCATGATGTGGGCAATTAATTGCGGTGGCTGCCCTGCCGAAAGCGACTTGACCTTGATGTTGCCTTGCATGTTCAAGTCCTGCATCACCTGAGAAATTCTGGCGGCGTCAGGGTGTAGCAATTCCAGTTCAAGCAGGCTCACACCCATATCCATCATGCCTGCTGCTGGGTGAGCCACCGTATGCCATTCGATCAAGGCAGGGGCAATGCCATCCAAAGGCAAACAGCCATCTTGCGGTATGGTGATCAGCCAGTCATTGCTGCCACGACTCATAGGTTCTATGCTACCGAGATCCTCCTGCGTCTGGCTTAATGCAGCGTGTATATCCGTTGTGCGTGCGACCCAGTTCGACAAGCGAGGCTTACTATCCGGTGTCAAATTATCCAGGGCAAACCAGCGTGGCCGCCCAGGTTGGGCTGCATCAGGGTTGACCGCAATAACTTCCAGAAATAATGCCGGCCCCAAACGCACAAACATATTGTGCGTGCCCATGCGTACGTGCTCGCCACCAGACTGAGGGTCTACTCCTAATAGCGCCTTGACATAAGCTGCACCGGATACAAGATCAGGTGCAGTTATCGTGATGTGATCGAGATCGCAATGTAACAAGTTAGACTCCTCATTTCTCCAGGCCGATCATACCAGACGCTTATTTTGCTTCACCTGGTTTGGCAGGCGCAGTGTTTATCGCAGTCGCTGCATTAACTACCGGTAGTGCATTTCTCCAGTTTTCTGGCGTGCACAATTCCCATTTTGTATTCGGCACATAAAACAGCGCCGCCTGCTTATGGGACAAGAAATGGAAGGATGGTTGCTGTATCGCTTTCACCGATCCATCGGCAATAAAATATTCGACTGAAAAACGTGGGTAAGCCATGACCAGGCCACCGACTGCAAAAGAAACGTCTTCTGGTTTAATGATCTCTGCCACTCTGTCCTCACTGGTACCAGTGAGGACATCCAACAGACGCAATCTGGTTTTTTCAAACAGCTCACGCTCAGCCATGGATTCACGTGCATTATTAAGTTTGCGCAAAATACCAAATGGATTAGTACCAATATCAACCAGAGAACCAATTTGCGACAAGGAAGGATTATTGACCACTTCTACTATACTGCGCCAGGTCGATTTGCCTGAGAATTGCAGGTTGACTGCAGTACTCGGCTGGCTGGCAGCCAGCAAACCTTCTACCCAGGCATTGGCATCTTTGGCCCAATGATATTTGATGGCGGAGGTATAGCCGCGGCAGCTATAAAATGCCAGCGCATCTTGCTTGGACACTGTACCTGTGAGTTTATTATCGACAAACACCAGGCCACCGACATCACCATCTGTCATCGCCACATAGGCAATATTGCGCCCCTGAACATCTTTCATTTCAAAGCGTTCCATGGCTGACTCTGGAGGCACCGTTGTTATCACATAGCGAGCATCCGATTTCTGGTCAACTGCAAGGCTCTTGATAGGGCCGGTAGTTTTGCTGGGCTGCTCTACATTATTGGCGGCAAATGCAGAATAAGAAAAGCTCAGCACAAGTGCTGGCAGTAAAACGAGAGTGGTCGATCGCATATAATGAAAAAAAATTTATAAAGTAGCAATCTTAACTGAAATTGCTGCTTCATAGCATTTTTCATAGGCTAGCCAGTACTGCGTCTTAGCTTGAAGGGGGACTAGACTTACGAACATCTGGGAGGGGTTTGACGGATTTTATTCATCCGCACACGCATGTTGGGATCCGGCTTTTAAGCTGGTGCTCCTGGCTTCGACATTCAGATATGGCATGAACACCGGGGATGATGTCATACCTGCCGTAAAGTGGCTGTTGCACCCAGCGCCGGAAAATCTTTTCTTGGCAAACTGTTTTTGCTGCCATCTGCAAATTCGTGGTGGTGTCACTTCCAGTGCGACAAGTGGCATGGACAGGGGTGTCGGATAACACCATTCCTGTCGCTGCCGAACCAGATAAGACAAGTCCTTTCACTGACCTCATTACATCAGTGTTCACACTAGTGCTCGTGCCACCACCACACGCCGCCAACATAACTGTAAAACCAGATAGTCAGACCGGCAGCATCAACTTACCTGCAAATAATTTCTACTAGCGCTAGTGTAAAAGCTGATGATGGTTAAGAATGTTTAAAAATGTATGTGAATTGTCATCGAATTGTAATCTGCCGACTTACTCCATGGCCGCACTACGGTAGCGATTGACTTCTGCCGAGGTCAGCGTGTCAGCTTTATTGCCCCAGGCATTGCGGACATAGCTGAGTACCAGGGCGACTTCGCTATCATTAAGGGTATGCGCAAAAGGTGGCATGCCATAGGGACGCGGATTATCTTTGGTGACCGGCGGGAAACCGCCAGACAAGACCATCCGTACAGGGTTAGACAAGGCATGGCTGAGCAAGGAGGAATTAGCCTTCAATGCCGGATAAATATTTGCTACCCCTTCGCCTTGCACCCCGTGACAATCGATGCAGTGGGTTTTATACAGCGCACCGCCCTGCTTCATGACTGCATCCATGCGTTCTGCGCTCAGTTCCTGGCCTGCCATGACTTTGTCGAGCATGTCTTTTTCTGCTGCTTGCACGGTAGGTATCGCCTGTAGATAGCTGACCATGGATTTGATATCGGCATCTGACAAATGCTGGGTGCTTCCCGCCACTACTTCAGCCATGGGGCCGGATACGGCGGTATGTTGATTCACACCCGATTTCAATAAGGCGGTTAATTCTTGCGGCGACCACTTCGCCAGGCTGACTTCTTTGCTATTCGTCAGCGCCGGCGCATACCAGCTTGTCAGCTCACCACCAGACAGATCATTCACGCCAGCATTTGCTCCCAGGCTATTGCGGCTGCTATGACAGGCGCTGCAATGTCCCAGACCATTGACCAGATAGGCACCGCGATTCCATTCTGCAGATTTGCTGGCGTCAGCCTGGTAGCTCGCCGGACGGAAATAGGCGGCACGCCAAAATGCCAGTAAAGCACGCTGATCATAAGGAAAGCGCAGTTCATGTGCCTGATTTTGCTTTTCCACTTTGGGTAAAGACATCAGGTAGGCATACATGGCATCGGCATCAACCCGCGACACCTGGGTGTAATTGGTATAAGGGAAAGACGGATACAGCAAACTGCCATCTTTGGATTTACCATTATGCAAGGCTTGCCAGAAATCTTCAGCGGTCCAGCTACCGATACCTGTTTTTACGTCAGGCGTGATATTCGGTGTTTTGAAATTGCCAAAATCGGTTTGTAATAAGCGACCACCAGCAAAAGCAGCTTCACCGCGTGCTGTATGGCAGCCCATGCAATTACCAGCTTTGACCAGATACTCTCCTCTGGCTATTTGATCTGCCACTAACAAGCTGCCAGTGGAGGGAGTTGTAGCGCTTTTATCATCGACCAGATAATAGCCAAAGCCTGCTACGGCGGCGATGCACGCCAGCAAAAGCAGCAAAGCGGACAATAGGATTTTTTTCATGGATTTGCTATAAAAATTATTGAGACAGGCTGCCGCATTTCATTGGCAATAGCCGGTACTCTGTTACAGTCAATATTGGCGCGACGCTATCGCTGGGGACAGTCTGGGCCGCCAGCCAGCTTGACACTGCCGCGAGATCTGCAGGCTTGAGCTTGCTGGCAATTTGCTGCATGCAGTCAGGCGCATGCGCCTTGCGGCTACCAGTTTGCCAGGCACCCAGTTGGGCAACCAGATAATCACGCGGCAAGCCCACCAGTCCCGGCACGAAGGGCGCCAGGCCCGTCATGCTCTTGCCGTGGCAAGAGACACATGCGGGTAAATTGCGTGATTTGTCACCTTGCACAACCAGTTGTCTGCCTTGCTCCAGCAAAGTCGCATTCGCCTCACTGGCTTGCGGTGCAGAATAAGGTGGGTGCAGGCTGGAAAAATAGTCAGCAATTTCTTTCAGATAAGCATCCGACATATGCGCAACCATATACCGCATGGCAGGATAAGCACGTTTGCCTTCCCTGAAATTCAGTAGCTGGTTATACAGATAACCAGCTGGCTTACCGGCAATACGCGGATAAAAACCGTCACTCCCTGCCCTGCCCTCGGCACCATGACAGGCAGTACAGGCTTTTAGCCTTTGTTCCAGGGTATCAGGTACTTTTTGTGTTGGCTGCGTCGATTGTGCCGAGGCGATGAGTGGCAAGCCAAATAAGACATAGAGCAGGCCGGATTTCAAACGGGAAGTAAGGTGCATGGTGATAAAACAAATAATGGCACAAAGACGCTAGCTTAACAGTTTGTCCAATTCCTTTAAGGTGAACAGCGAATCTTCTGATTTACATCAAACATTGCCAAGCAGATCATTCCTTGAAGCTTCAAGCAAAAATGCCGCAAAATCAGGCAAAGCCAGCATATTTGCGTCATATGGCAGTTGTCTGAGCGCAGGTTTCAATAGCCATTCAGCAGCCAGATAAATTTTTCTGCAAAAGAAAGCAAAGTCTTGCTTGTCAAGAATGCCTAAGCCGGGGATAATTCTGCCCTTTCGTCTCTTTTGAGGCCCAGATTCAGCAAGATGACCTGGCCCGCTTTTACCAGCGGGCTTTTTTATCCGCGCCGCGCCTGCCGTTGATCCTGTAGATGATGATCGCCAGCAGCTTTTTCGCCCTTGCTATTGCCTAACACTATTGACAAGCATTTGTTGTCGTACTCGAATTTGTTACATGAAAAACAGCTTAACTGACTCAAACACTTCTCCTACAACAAAAACAGGCTCAACGCTGACATTAGGTAAAAAACCGCAACTACAACTGAGCCGTCCATCGCTGAGCATCGCGCGCGCGGCCACAGTGCAAACTGTACAGGTGGTCGTTCCCGTATCGAATCCCATGGACTCGATCGAGGAAGCACCGACACTGGTTACAACACCAGTGACAGTGATTACCAAGCGTCGTTCCAGATTACAGGCTGCGACGGCCGATGGTAGCGATGCGCCTGAAGAAACTGCAAGCACGTCCATGGAAGTGGAATCAGTGGAAACTGACAGTGACGAAAGTAGCAGTGTTGAGATGTCTGCTGCTGTAACAGACAATATGGCTGACGCTACTACGGACACTGCAGAAAGCATCAACAGAACCGAAGCTGCTACCAGTAGCAGCGCCACTGATGCAGAGGTAGCCAAGCCGCGTGTAGTTGTCATACGTAAGAGTGGCCCCAAGCTGGCTAAAAAATTATTGCTGGCAGATCAGCCTGCGGCTGCCGCGCCTGTTGTCATTAAACGCGAAGCGCGTATAGGTTCAGGCAAACTGGCACCTCCTGCACCGGTAGTCACGCTCAAGCCTGTGGCTACGGTTGTGCAGGCCGTGGGCAGCACTTCTGCAACACCTGCAGCGTTCGTTGCATCTGCTGCGTCCAATGTGCCTGCCACTTCCCCAGCATCAACCGCTCCAGCCGCCGCCGCTTCCAGCATCAAGGACATAGACACATCTGCCTATGTCTTGCCAGCGATGCGCGAGCCTGCCAAGCGTGGCCGCAAGTCTTCTGAATTCCATTTTGAAAATGATGAAATCCAGGCTTTGAATGCCGCAGAATCCGCAGAGATGAAGCGCGCAGCGCGCGTCAAGGCCAAGAAGCCGACACCAGTCAATGCCGCCACACAGGAAGCGCAACTGGAGCAATATCGCAAGCAACTGACCAAGCTGATCAATCTGGGCAAGGACCGCAGTTACCTGACCCATGCCGAGATCAATGATCACCTGCCTGACGACGTTGCTGACGCAGAAATGATACAAGGCGTTATCAGTACCCTCAACGACATGGGCATTGCCGTCTATGACGCCGCACCGGATGCCGCGATGATGCTGCTGACCGACAATGTCGCCAACAATGTCACTGAAGATGAAGCAGAAGCTGCAGCGGCCGCCGCACTGGCGACTGTTGACTCTGACTTTGGCCGCACTACTGACCCGGTACGCATGTATATGCGTGAAATGGGTGGCGTGGAATTGTTGACGCGTTCAGGCGAAATCGAAATCGCCAAGCGTATTGAAGATGGTTTGAAAGACATGGTGCAGGCTATCTCTGCCTGCCCAGGTACGATACAAGAGATGCTGGCGATTGCCGACAAGATTTCCAAAGATGAAATCCGCGTGGATGACATTATTGACGGTCTGCTGGACCCTGATGCAAGTGATGCACCAGCCATAGAACTCAGCGACAACGACGATCTTGACGATCTGGATGATGACGATGATGCAGTGGCAGAAAACGCCAGCGGCATCAGCGACGAGCAATTGCAGCACATGAAAAATGTAGTTCTGCAAAAATTTGCGATTGTCGCCATGCGCTTTGAACAGATGCAGGCTGCCCGCGCCACGGATGGTTATAAGTCTCCCGCTTACCAGCAGGCACAGATTGCCATCACGCGTGAACTGCAAGGCATGCGTTTCAGCGTCAAGACGGCAGAAAAACTGTGCGACTCTTTGCGCAAGCAAATGAAGACTTTGCGCCAGACTGAAAAGCAGATGCTGGAATTGATGGTCAATAAATGCGGCATGCCGCGCGCTTATTTTGTTGAACATTTCCGCCAGAATGCGACCAATCCAGAATGGTTGAACAAGGAAATGAATGGCACATCCAGTTATGCCGCTATTCTGGGCCGCAATATTCATGCTGCCCGTGAATTGCAGCAAAAGCTGATCGACCTGGAACACAATGTCAGCCTGCCTTTGTTTGACCTGCGTGAAATCAACAAGCAGATGGTGGCTGGTGAAAAACGTTCCAGCGAAGCGAAGGCAGCCATGACTGAGGCCAATTTACGCCTGGTCATTTCCATCGCCAAGAAATATGTCAACCGTGGCTTGCAATTCCTGGACTTGATCCAGGAAGGCAATATCGGTTTGCTCAAGGCCGTGGATAAATTTGAATATCGCCGTGGTTATAAATTTTCTACTTATGCCACCTGGTGGATCAGGCAAGCGATTGCCCGTGCGATTGCCGATCAGGCGCGTACTATTCGCGTGCCAGTGCACATGATAGAAACCATCAACAAGATGAACCGCGTGCGTCGCCAGCTCTTGCAAACCACAGGCCTGGAACCAGAACCGGCAGCGATTGCCGAGAAGATGGGTCTGCCTGAAGGCAAGGTAAGGGAAATTCTGAAGATCGCCAAAGAACCTGTTTCCCTCGATGTGCCTATTGGCGACGACGGTGACTCACAACTGGGTGACTTTATCGAAGACAGCATGACCTTGTCACCAATGGCTGCAGCAATGCAGGCATCAGTACAAGAGAAATTGAAAGAAGCACTGGATTCATTGAGCCCACGCGAAGCCAAGGTCTTGCGCATGCGCTTTGGCCTGGAAACCAGTACAGAATTCACGCTGGAAGAAGTGGGCAAGCAATTTGAAGTGACGCGCGAACGCATACGTCAGATTGAATCCAAGGCCATGAAAAAACTGCGCCACCCTGCCCGCGCTGATCATCTGAAGAGCCTGATGGAAAGCAATTAAGCCATTGTCGCTGCAAATTGAAAAGCACTGCTTCCGCAAGGTTGCAGTGCTTTTTTTATGGATTAGCTCAACAGGAAAGACAGGGCGAACTGTACTTGTTCAAGCCTGGACTGGTTACTTCCCTCGACCAGCAGGAAAGGAATCTCCCTTTCATCCAGCACATCCAGTACTTCCTGATGCACACGGTCACGCACATAGGCAGATTCACGCTGTAAGCCATCTGGCTGCCAGGGGAAGTCTGGCGCAGTGACTATGCAAAAATCATATTGATGCGACAGTTCCAGCTCAGCCAGCGCTGCATCAGGCTCACCAAAATAATGGCGGCTATAGATCGCCGTCATGATGGGGCCAGTATCACAAAACAACCATTGCCTGGCCTGTGCAGCCAGTTCAGTTTCCCTCTGTACTTGCGTCCTGGCGATGAGGATTTGCTCTTCTGCTTTTGGGACGCGCTGATTTTGTTCAACGAATTCACGCAAATACTCAGGTACCCACAGGGTTTGATAATGTGCGGCCAAAGCCTCGGCCAATATGGATTTACCAGAGGACTCGGCCCCCAATATAACGACACGATTTACTGAGGACATGTTTTACTCCAGGCACGCAGGCCCATGATGGCCATGATAACGAAAATTGCATACAGCACCGCTGTCAACATCAAGCCCTTGTATATATACAGACCGACATACAACACGTCGACGACTATCCAGACATGCCAGTTTTCCAGTTTTTTCCGGCTGAGCAAAACCTGCCCCAGCAAACTGCCTGCCGTCAGAAAACCATCAGCATAAGGCACATCAGTATCGGTATAGGTCTTGAGAAACCAGGCCAGCAAGACGAAAGCCAGCAAAGTCGCCCCCAAAGCACTCCATCTGCTCTGCGTATTCAAACGAGTGACTTGCAAGCGCTCATGCGCATTATCGCCACGCAGCCAGTTAAACCAGCCCCATACAGATACGACGATAAAGACAAACTGCAAACCCATGTCACCATACAACCTGGCCTCAAAAAACACGGCTGCATACAAGCCGGACGACAAGATGGAAAACAGCCAGGCCCAGTGCAACTGGCGTATATTCAGGGCGACAGTAATGACAGACAAGACAAAGGAAGCCAGCTCCAGCAAGCTGGTTGTGAAGCCGAATAAAGGAATAGGATCATTCATCATGTGCAAGATAATTAGTTTGCCCGCATTATCAACGATAGCGCTAATTGTGTCATAGCATATTGCGCAACATGGTCCGGGCATCCATGCGGCAAGTACAATGTCGTGATATTTAGATTGTGATAAGCAAGGCTTATCCGCTATATTTCTAAAAACTCACGAAATCAATAGAAAATCAGCTTTATGAAAAAATACTCAGGCTTTACTGTGCTGGAAATGATGATCGTTGTAGGCATCATTGCCATTCTGGCAGCAATGGCCGTCCCGTCATATATGTTCAAGATCGTTAGGGAGCAGCTGGAAGTTGGCATACAATTTGCCGATATTGCAAAAAAACCCGTGGCAGCCACATGGCAGACAGAAAAGAAATTTCCTATCGACAACCTCGCTGCTGGCTTGCCAGTCGCCGACAAAATTGTCAGCAACCTGGTCAGCTCAGTGGAGGTACAAGACGGCGTGGTCAATATCACCTTTGGCAATAATGCCCACGGTGCAATAAAAGGCAAGGTACTAAGCCTGCGCCCAGCAGTCGTTGAAGATGCGCCCATCGTGCCAGTAGCCTGGGTATGCGCCACAGGCACGCCACCAGAAAAAATGACCGTCAAGGGCATAGACAAGACAACAGTACCACCAGCCAACCTGCCTTCATACTGCAGGCCAAAGCTGGAGAGCAAGAAATAAGCTGCTCACAGCGTGATATTGGTGCACGTAGAAAAGTACCGAATATCTGAAAACAAGTAAGGGCACTTCAAGATTGAAGTGCCCTTATTTTTTTGAACTAATTTTTTTAAGCTGGTTATTTCAAAGCTTATTAATTTCAGAATTTATGTTCAAACATGACTCGGGCTGTCACTGTAGTAGGTGTGACATTAGTTTGGATCACTGAGCCAGTACTGCCTGTATAAGTGCCTACATTGATATTATCCTGATGCAGGGTATTACCCAGAGACACGCGCAAATTGGTTTTCTGGTCAAATTTCCACAAGGCGTATACATCAAGCACACGCTTCGGTACGGAATAAGAACTTTGTGTCACGGAAATACGCACTGGACCACCGCTCTGGAAGCTGGCATTACCACCAACGGTTAAAGGAATTTTGTCCATCTTGTAATCTATACCTAGATTGGCGCTGACAGGTGTTTGCGAATCCAGGCGATTATTCGGACCCGGCACACTATCCAGACTCGACCAGTTGAAAGAAACATTCGCCCTGAAATCTATCGCTGGTGCGCCTTCCATCATGGCACGCAAAGGAAATTTGGCTTCCAGCTCTATGCCTCTGGTAGTTGCCTGACCATCGTTAACTGGCATGGTCACATAAGTGCCATCGGCCTCCTGCAGCAACTTGGTGCGTGTAATATCATCGATCTTGCGCAGGAAGACGCTTGCACTCAGCATGCCACCACCTGGCAGATAATGTTCATAGGCCATATCCAATCCCCAGGCCAGTTCAGGCTTGAGATTAGGGTTGCCCATGCTATCAGGGCTGTTGGGGTTCTTGTTGTCGTTCGAGATGAAGCGACGTGGTATCAGTCGATTGGTATCCGGTGCTTTATAGGTACGGGTAATACCCAGTCTGATCTGGTCATTCTTGCTGTCTGGCAGTTTATACAGAGTTTGCAGTATCGGGCTCCAGACACTGGACTTATTGTGAACCTCGTTAAAAGTGCTGCCGCTACTGCGGGTGTCCAGCCCTTCCCAACGCAAGCCACCATAGACTGACCATTGCTTCGTCACATTCCACTCATCCTGAGCAAACACAGCCAGACGGGTTACGTCGGCATTAAAGTTTTCATCAAGATCATTCGCTAATAAGGGGTGAAGCCTAAGAGTATTCGCGAGAAAAGTGACATCGTCTTTTTGAGTGCGTGTTTCACTGCGTTTGCTATACGCGCCATCCCATCCAAACACAAACGAGTGATCCTGAACGAACGGCGCACTGTACTTGCCACTCATGGTCAAACCTTTGTCGGTTGCACCTGAATTGGTCTTGCGATCGAGTATCTGTGCATTATTTGGGCCATAGCCCCACAATTCAACATCAGAATTGCGCTTGTTATAGTTCACACCCAATTTGACATCCAGCTTGGCACTATCGGCCAACTTGTGTATCCAGTTCAAATTAGTGCGGAACATAGAGAAATCTGAGTGCACCTTTTGCAAATCACTTACATAAATTGGCAATACACTGTCCGGCTTATCCTTCAGTTCGCCAGGCAATTCACCCAGTATAGTCGTCGTCCTCGCCTCACTGAAATAGCCGTCAAAGCGATTCGCATTAACGAAGCTTTGCGTTGTCAGGGTATCGCCATTTTCAAAATTCCAATTTACTCTGGGTGAAAATCCCAGGTTATTGAAAGTGCCCCAGCCCAGGCTATCGGTATGGGTTTTGACATAAGGCTTGCCATTGACATCAGTACGGACTTCATCAGAATACGAAGGCCGTTCATATTGCCCATGGTTGAGATTGCCGGACAGGGAATAAGACATGCGACCTGCCTTGTCCGAGACCTGGTAATTGACGTTTTCGCCAAACTTGCCACCATCTTCAAACAAGCCAAGCTTGAGTTCTTTTTGTGCCGTTTGCACGGTCTTTTTCAACACGATATTGATCGTACCTGCAATCGACTGGGTGCTGAGATCGGCAGTCGCTGCACGTATCACTTCTATGCGTTCGATCAAATCAGGAGAAAGTGAATCCAGCGAAAAACCTGGTGGGCTGGGTTCACCGTTCAGCATAATCTGTGTATACCCAGCTCCCAGGCCACGCATGCGGATATCACCACCACGGCCCTGTACACCACCTATAGTCACGCCTGGCAAGCGCTTGAGCACTTCGCTGACGGTAGTATCACCATAACGCACGATGTCTTCCTGCGTGACGACGATCTTGGTGGCCGTGTCCTGACGACGCTCGTCATAGGCGCGAGCACCCTGCACTTCCACTTTTTGCATCTTGGGTTCCAAGGCTTTGGCATCTGTTTTTTCAGCGGATTCAGCTTTGGGTGGGGTTGTTGGAGTTGCAGTTTGAGCAATGGAAGACTGGCTAAAAGCTGCCATGATCGCCAGAGACAAGATCGTCGGGCGCAAGCGAATACTGTTGGTTTGCATATAGATATTATTGTGGCAATAGTCGTGAAGAACAAACCTAAGACCATACCACATGGCATCAAGTTCCGCGACGCAACAGTTCTTTGCTCAAGTTCTTGCTTATTGCAGTTCTTATTTACTGCAGTTTTCAAATAAGCAATATTTCTTATCAAATCTTACAAATTATTTTTTGAAACATCAGAAACAGAGTTTTACACTAAAGATGTCAACGCAATTGGCCTGTCAAGCATTAAATAAAGAGCAGTATAAACAGGAGTACATCATGCGAAGAAACATTATTACCATTGCCGGCATACTTGTTGGCGTGTTCAGTCTGTCCGGCTGCGTTGTGGCACCGGCACATAACGGCTATGGGTATGGATATGGGTCCAGCGTCTATGTCAGCCCTCCTCCTATCATTATCCAGAGTGGTCATTACTGGGGTGGTGGTGGTGGCAGACATTGGCGCCGCTGGTAAGAACGAGAGAAATAAGTTCTATTCAAAGACTGGCGCAATAGCTACAGGTGGCTGTTGTGCCAGCACTTGTGCTTTTTCTGGGGCATCAGAAAAACGCAGGGTCACGGTTTTATAAGCCCTGTTATTTTCGTCAGGGAAAGCGCTATTGTCTTGCCATGCCAGTGCATGCAATTGCATGTCGGTGCCCCTGAGTTTAATTCCCGCTTGCGTCATACTTTTCAGGTACGAAAATCTCACGCCTACACAGGACTTGGCAGCGGTTTTGGCGTCCCCCATATTTTTCAAATATGCCTGCGCCTGCTCACACGCCAGGCGCAATTCAGCTATTTCATAAATACCGTCAGCCCTGGCGATAATGGAAATCCGGCTTTGAAAATTAATCTGCCCGGATGTCTGGTTCAAGACCAGTTCAGCATTCTCATCATAAGCTGATTTCAACAAAGGGAAATTGGCACGACCCACGGCATCCAGAGGCAAATTAAGCCGCATGTTTTTGCTGACAAGATGCAATTGCAAATTGTCTGGCAAAGGATTACCGTTTTTTGCGCTCACCTGGAAATGGCTTTGGATCAGATGCTTGGGTTTGCCATACTTTTCAAACTGTATCATCAGGCGGTAAGCACTGCGGTAGCTGATCCATTCAGTCTCGACCTGGCTTTCCGGTACCTGTGCCGCCGCCGGCTTCGTGGCTGGCGTTGCGCTATTTACTTGCGCAAAAGCCTGCACTGAAGCTAACTGCATCAGGACAAAAATGGAGGCGTACTTATTGATCATGCTTTTATAAAATTAAAATCGATATGCCAGGCCGGAATACACGGTGACGTAATTTTTCTTACCCAACCATAAACTGTCGCTGTCAATATCAAACTGGTGTACTCCCGTCACATGCGAAGTGACTATCCAGGATGAACTCAACTCCCAGTTCCAATTAACGCCCAGGTAAAAAATCCTGGCATTGGCATTTGTGTGCACGATATCTTTACCTGACCTTGCGACCAGTACCTGACTGCCAGTGCCGACAAAATCGTTTGTATTACCACCGTTGACATACACAGGGTAGCCATCTGCAAAATTAGGATCAAACCTTGAGTTGGCACTATCGTAATAGCGTCTGCTCCAGGCCAAACCAGAAGAGAATGCCAGCCCATGATGGGATGCTATCTTGTAATAAGTGCGTGCTTCTATGTTCAAGTAGGTAGTCTTCTTGCCTGCACCTGCGCCAAATAATAATTTGGACCCCACACGCAAGTTGCTCATAGGGCGAAAGTTAAAAAAACCACCGGCTTGAAAACTGCCATCCACATCACCAAACCCGGCCAGCTTGCGCGCAGTTGAAGCACTGCAACCTCTTTGATAAGACAGCAAAGGGCCATACTCATAGGCACTGGATTGACTCAGATGCATGCCGAGATTGGTGTTGCGTAAAAAAACACCGTTACTCCATTGCATTTGTACATTGGGCATGACACGCGTGGTTTGCTCCCCCCCCACTTCACAACTGGGTTCGGAAATCACACCCAGGCCTACATACATGTCAGAACTACCGTCCGGCAACATGCTAGCTGCAGGGGTCTGGGCAAAAGCAAGATTGGCAACGCAAAAAAGAGAGGTAAATATTATAGATTTCATGCTGGTCAATTGTAGTCGTATGTATACCCGGCCCATCTTCAATATCATTGAAACAGAGAAGCGGCACTACAGGTATAAGGGCGTGAGAAATCCGCATCATAGACACCTCTTTCCAATTTCGCAACATCAATACCCATACTGAAACTCATCCTATTCATCTTATTCATCCAATGTGCTCTTAGAACCCGCTTGCGATCTGTAGCGAGCGTCAGCGGGGTCAGGGCAACAAAAACGCAGCGCAAAAAGCGGAATGTACTCTAAGTACATGAGCATTTTGAGCAGCACATGGGCCCCGATCACGCACGCGCAGTAAGATCGCAAACAGGTTCTACGGCTCTTTGGTATTTCCTGAAATCACATCAACATACAAGCGCACATAGTTCTTTGCCATCATTTCAGAAGTAAATATGGTCTGGTAACGTTTTTGTGCAAATTGTCCCATTTGCGCTGCCAGTGCAGGCTTGCCCCACAGACGTGTCATGGCCACCCGCAAGGCCAACACATCTTCTGGCGGCACCACCATACCGGTCTCACCAGCAATATTGACATAACTGGTGCCTGTCCCTATCTCGCTCGATATCATCGGTTTGGCATACATCGCCCCTTCCAGCAGCGAGATGCCAAAAGCCTCTGATCGTAAATGGGAAGGGAACACCACGCCATAGCAAAGACTGAGCAATGCGACTTTATCTTCTTCCGGCAATGCACCCAGAAAATGTACATTGTCTAATTTCAAATCCCTTGCCTGTTGTTTCAGTGCGGCTTCTTCCGGTCCATTTCCGACGATCAGCACAGGCATATCCGTATCGGCCACAGCCTCAAGCAAAATATGCAAGCCCTTGTAATAGCGCAGCATGCCAACGAATAAAAAGAAACGGCCAGCAAAACGCTGTTGCCACTTATCGATTAATTCGGGTGATGGCTGCGGATAAATATCTTTGTCCAGACCATAAGTGATCACTTCAGTCTTGTCACGGTAACGGTTCAAGACCGGGCTGCTGGACAGATAATTAGGTGAAGTGGCAACGATCCTGTCCACATCATTCAAAAACCAGTGGCGCAAGGGTTGATACACTTTTTCCAGGAATTTTTGTCTCACAATATCTGAATGATAAGTCACGATTGTTGGCTTTCTGATCCGGCAAAACAGATGCATCAAATCCATAAAAGGCCAAGGGAAGTGATAGTGAATAATGTCAGCACTATTCGCCAGTTCCCTGAAGCGCGAGAGTGCCTGCCAGGAAAAACCTGTTGAAGCAATTTCAAAACTCTGCCTTACCCTGTGTACCCTATGCCCTTCCAGTTCCAATTCCAGATCGCCATGTTTGCGTGTCAGGGTCAGCACTTCTGCATCCACGCCCAGACGGCTCGTCCCTATCGCCAGTTGCCGTATCACTTGTTCTATCCCACCAAAAGTATCAGGGTGATAAGTGCGATAAAAATGCAATACTTTCATGGCATACCTTGATCAGAGCGAATCAGAATGCAAACACCGTTTTGCAATATTATTGAGCAATGATAGATAGCCGTCTGTTGCAAGTCTTCCCCAACTTGTCTGGCAAATGTCATCAATTTGTAAGCCTGGAATTGACTGCTACTGCATTGCTATTCCTGATGTGAAACAGGCAAGGAAATGATGAATTTGGCGCCGCCATATTGCCCCTCTTGCACCAATATTTGACCGCTATGTGCAGATATAGCTTTTTTCACAATCGCCAAGCCCAGACCAAAACCACCAGTAGTGCGGTCACGGCTACGGTCCAGTCTGTAAAAAGCCTCAAAAATACGCTCTCTTTCCGCTGCCGGAATACCGGGGCCATCGTCTTCCAGAATGATTTCAACGCCACCATCCTCACTTCTGCTTGCACGCAGCCAGATGCGCGCACTGGCGTACTTGGCGGCATTACGCAAGAGATTGCTGATTGCCCGTTTAAGCAAGCGTTGATCGCCGCAATAAGTACCCAGATCCGCAGAAAAATCTGCACTGACCTGGTGTTCATCCAACACATGCTGCAAGCTGACTACGCAATCAGAAAGACTGTCGTTCAAGTCGAATCCACTACGGTTCAGACTGACATCCTGATCAAGTTTGCCCAGGTCCAGCAACTCGCTGACCAGCGCATTGAGCTCGCTGATATCGGCTTCCATGGCTTGCATCCGTGGTTCCAGTTGAGGGTTTTTTGCGGCATTTCTCAATAGCTCCAGTGCAAATTCCAGCCTGGCAATGGGCGTGCGCAACTCATGCGAGACTGAATGCAAGAGATTTTTTTGCGCATCCAGCAGGTTCTCTATACGAGCCGCCATCTGGTTCATGCGCTGTGCCAGCGGGTGTATGCTGTCGCGTTCTTTGGTGTGTGCCCTGACCTTCAAATGACCTGCGCCAAATTCGTCAGCCACTTTTTCCAGCGCCTGCAAGCCACGCCAGTGTGAACTGGACCAGATTGCAATCGGGATCAGCAGGCAGAGTGCCACGATGATGTAGCGCAGTGCTTCTGTCTTGAGAACGGGGGCAACATCGATAGGCAATTCCTGTGCATGAATGACTTCTTCATCACTGCCTACGTAGCGCTCGCCCTTCAGGTCAACGCGGCGATAAAAAGATTTGCTGGCGACATCAATCACTACCTCGCCGCGCATCAATTGCGCCTGCCTTGCCTGGGTCAACTTTGCCAGTACCGGCTGCAGAGGAATCAAATCCATCTGGACGTGGGCGATTTCCCTTATCTTATTGAGACGTGTCAGCCATTCATTCTGGCCGGCCTGATCTACATACCCGGTCAATAATAAAATTTGTCCTGATGCCTGCTGCTGTGCGACTTCTTCCAGAGGATCACCAAAGAAAATGGTGATGGACACATAGATGGCGATCGTGGCAACGCTAACAGACAGCATCACCAAAGCAAAAAAACGCAGGAACAGGCGATTCATTTGCTAGTCCCAGGCAGACGGGCTGAACAGATAACCCTCTCCCCAGACTGTCTTGATTTTATCGGCATGCGGATCATCAAATTTGCGCCGCAAGCGGGAAATCTTATTATCGATGCTGCGGTCCAGGCCATCAAACTCTATGCCACGCATCTGTATCAAAATATCGTTGCGCGACAGGACTTTGCCTGCAGCCTCGGCCAGCACCAGCAATAATTTATATTCCGCACTATTGAGTGTGACGGTTTCATCACGCCAGAATACTGTGCGGTCACCACGGCATACACGGAAGGCACCAAAGACCAGGTCAGCGTTTTCATCTGCAGGTTCTTCCTTGACACGTCTGAGCAAGGCGCGCAGGCGGGCCAGCAATATCCTTGGTTGCACGGGTTTATTGACATAGTCATCTGCCCCCTGCTCGAGGCCTGAGACTTCGTCAAAGGCATCTTCACGCGCCGTCAGAATCAAGATCGGCACGGTACTGATAGCACGCAACTGACGGCAGACCACCATGCCATCCATGCCCGGCAACATCAGGTCAAGCACGACAATATCCGGCGAAGTTTGTTGAAAATGGCTCAGGGCGACATCGCCACGGCTGACGATGTCGATGGTGAATTCGTACTCTCTCAGGTACTCGGCAACCAATGCTGCCAGCTTGGCGTCATCTTCCACCAGCATTACACGAAACATAAATCTCTCCTTTGCCCGCATTGTAGTAGAGCAGCGCGCGATTTTACGCACATTGCCTGACTATGCGCTGCAACTTACAATTTTCAGACAATTCCAAACCAAGCAGGATTTACAAATTGAAGACAAATATCTGACACTTCGAGAACGATTTTATCGCTTCGTCCCGCTATTCTCTGTCGCCATAGCACCCCAACGGGCAAGCGCTTAACCTCTTTTTTGGTTTTCATCATGAAAATACCCGCACATTTCTTTGTAGCTACTCTCATTGCCACCCTGCTGACTGCCTGTGGCGGCACCAGTGATTATATTCCCAAGCCACTGCCAGTCCAGATCAATACTGATTTCAGTACCGAACCACCGGGCTGGGCCTTTGGCACTTCAGATTTTAGCAGCGAGACCAAACCCACCGACATCGTCACTGAGTACCGTACCCTGCCCCTGCCTTTCAGTGGCAAGGGTTTGTATACCTTTGGCACCAATCGCAGCGATGATCTGTTCATTTACATCAAGAAAAAATACTCAGGCTTTGCCCCGAATACTGAATACGCTCTAAGTTTTCAAGCCACCATCGTCACCAATGTAGCCACCGGTTGCTTTGGCGTTGGCGGCTCACCTGGCGAGAGCGTCTGGTTTTTTGGTGGTGCATCCCCCATCGAACCATTGACAATACAAAAAGGCAATGAGTTCGTCATGAATATAGACCGGGGTGGTCAGGCCGGGTCGGGCAAGTACGCCCAGGTACTGGGCACCATAGGCAATGCCAGCACCGATTGTGGCCAGGCACCATATATGGAGAAAAAACTCACTAATCAGACAGCCTTGAATGTCAAGACTGAAGCCGATGGCAGCCTGTGGATATTGTTCGGTCTGGATTCAGGTTTTGAATCCACCAGCCATATCTATTACAAGAACATCACCGTCAATGCCGTGCCAGTAGTGAAATAAGTAGCAGCAAATAAATTCCAAACTTGCCGTTTGCCTGTACGCCGGGCAAACGGCACAGTAAAATCGCCTATTGTGAAAACCTTAGATGATTAAGCCATGTCTCCAGCGTCACCAGTATTACCGTCCTCGCCATCAGAAGCTCTACCCAATATAGTCACGCAGATACAGGCATGCGCCCAGCAAGCAGGCATAGCCGGGCGTCTTGCAGAACTGTGGGGGACAGCTGGACCAGTTTTTCTGAAAGCGCAAAAAATTATTGGTCATAAACTGATCATGCGTAATGCCACAGTGGCTGACGCCAGCTATATCGTCGCTTTACGCACTGATGAGCAAAAATCCAGATTCATTTCCAGCACTTCTGCCGAAGTAAAACCGCAAGAACAGTGGCTGGAAAAATATGCCTCCGATGACAAGCAAATCTACTTCATCATACAAAATATGGAAGGTGGAGATATAGGTACAGTACGCCTGTATGATCAGCAAGCTGATTCATTTTGCTGGGGTTCGTGGATCATACAAGCGGGTTCTGCCAGCAGCAGTTCCATAGAATCTGCTTTGATGGTGTATCACTATGCAATGGCTCTGGGGTTTCAGCGGGCGCATTTTGATGTGAGAAAAGGCAATGAGTCCGTCTGGAAATTCCACGAACGCTTCGGTGCAAAAAGAACCGGTGAAACGGCGGAGGATTTTCATTACTCAATCGCAGCCAGCGAGATCACCAGTTCCCTGAGCAAGTATGCGAAATTCCTGCCCAGTGGAATACAAATACAATTCTGAGTCACAAAGCATTCAGATCGTCAGCCATCCTGATTAATACGGCTAGTCAAGGTCGCCAATACTTGTTCTGCCTGCTCATTCCCGACCTGGCAAGTACCGGCATTTTCATGACCGCCGCCACCAAACTCCAGCATTAACGGGCCGATATTGGTGTTGGAACTGCGGTTCAAAATCGACTTACCGGTAGCAAACACCGTATTCTGGTTTTTCAAACCCCAGAGCACATGGATGGAAATATTGGTTTCGGGAAATAAGGCATAGATCAGGAAACGGTTACCGGCAAAGATGCTTGTCTCATTACGCAGGTCAAGTACCACCAGATTTTTATGCACAGTCGCGCAGCGCAGAATTTGCTCCTTGCATTTCTCTTCATGCTCAAAATACAGGTCAACCCTTTCCTTCACATCCGGGTCTTGCATGATTTCTGTGATGCTATGTGTTTTGCACAGGTCGATCAATTTCATCATCAGATTGTAGTTTGATATCCTGAAGTCGCGAAAACGCCCAAGGCCAGTGCGGGCATCCATGAGAAAGTTCAGCAAGTCCCATTCTTGTGGATGCAAGACTTCCTGGCGATTGAATTGCGCAGAGTCACCCTTATCGACAGCAGCCATCATGCTATCCCAGGATGCAGGGAAAACCTTCAAACCACCGTAATAGTCATACACAACCCGTGCTGCGGAAGGAGCCTCAGGTGCAATGACATGGTTTTTTCTGGCACCACCCTCGGCATTGCGCAGGGTTTCAGACAAGTGGTGGTCGAAAGCCATATGGATGCCTTCAACAAAGGGTAAATTGGTACTGATGTCAGCGTCACTGACTGCGATCTTGCCATCCTGCATGTCTTTGGGATGCACAAACAGGATGTCATCAATCAGGTCAAGGTGTTTGAGCAAGACTGCACAAACCAGTCCATCGAAGTCACTACGCGTAATCAAACGGAATTTTTTGGCATTTGCAGACATGAATACTCCCCGGTGAGTGGTTTATTCCTGATACAACAAACTCGTTTTCGAATACTGGAAAATGATTTGATGAAAAACTGTTTATTCAATGTAATCACTTTCTTGCAACTTGTCCACCTCGTAAATCATGGTCCATGTACATAACTGGAAGAAATAATCCTCTTACTGACTGATGCTCTCACCCAGATTTGAGAGTGGAAACGCCATCACGCAGACTAAAAACATCCGTCTCACCGGGGTTTTCATCGCATCGCACTCAGCAATTTATTTTTGCATTTCACTATTTTTTGCAGCATTCTTAACTGAAATAATACTTATGAATCACGCAGTTCCGCCAACTCATTAGTCGCACCGGCAGCATTTGACTTTGTCCGCCCTGTATGTGTCAAGGAACGTCAAGGAAGCAAGTTCGCAGACAAGCGCTTGGCTGCACTATTATTAGCAAATTCCCCCCTTGCCGCGTTCGCCGTCCGAAGGTGTTGAGTAGTGTCACTTTGTTGACCAAATTCAGCCTGTTGCCCTGGCATCCTGAAAATGCTAACGACTTGTGCCAGAACGTGTGTCTGCTCTGCCAGAGAGCCTGCTGCTGCAGCGGCCTCTTCAACCAGTGCTGCGTTTTTTTGTGTTGTTTCATCCATGTGTGTTACTGCAAGGTTTATCTGTTCGATACCCGTGGTTTGCTCCTTGCTTGCCAGGGTAATTTCGCCCATGATGTTGGTCACATTCTGGATGCTTGACACGACTGACTCCATGGTCGAGCCAGCCTGATTGACCAGACGGGAACCTATTTCTACCTGCTCGACCGAATCATTAATTAAAGTTTTAATTTCCTTGGCTGCTGCTGCCGACCGTTGTGCCAGATTGCGCACTTCACTGGCAACGACGGCAAAACCTCTACCCTGTTCACCAGCACGTGCAGCTTCAACAGCAGCATTCAATGCGAGGATATTGGTCTGAAAAGCAATACCATCAATCACGCCAATAATGTCGACAATTTTTTTCGATGATGCATCAATTGATCCCATCGTGCTCACCACTTCGGTAACAACTGCACCACCCTTAATGGCAACTTGAGATGCAGAAATTGCCAATTCATTGGCTTGCCGCGCACTATCTGCATTATGTTTCACGGTGGATGTTAATTCCTCCATGGATGAAGCAGTTTCTTCCAGCGAACCAGCCTGCTGTTCTGTTCTTGAGGACAAATCCAGGTTGCCGGATGCGATTTCACCCGTGGCAGTTGCTATCGTATCAGTACCATTGCGAACCTTGCCGACGATGTCGATCAGGTTGTCGTTCATTTCTTTTAGCGCCTGCATGAGCTGACCAGTCTCATCCGTAGAGTTGACTTGAATGTCACTTGTCAAATCTCCTTTGGCAACTGTCTTGGCAACGCCAACGGCGATTGCCAGAGGTGCTGTAATAGAACGAGTACTGAACCAGGCAATACCAGCACCAAAAACAAAAGCTAAACTTGTGATGATGATCATCATAGTCAATGCTGAGTGATATGCCCTGGTTGCCGATTCCTCGTCGTTTTGATTCTTCTTTTCTTGTAGATCGATGAATTCTTGAATCTCATCTTGCCACTTGGCATTGGCAGGCCCCGCTACTTTTAACAAAAATATTGTGGCTTCGTCTTTATTGGTCTTGGCCATGTCAGCAAACTTGTCATTGAGCGCCCTGGCTGCAACTTGATCTTCTTTTATTTTTGCAACAAAAGCTTTCCCGGCTTGATCCAGCGGCATTTTCTCCAGCAAGCTAAAGGCGGTGTTGTAATGAGCCCGCGCTTCCTCAATTTTTTTGTGTTCGTTGTTTGCCATCGTTTCGTCTGAAAGCAAGGCGATCGTGCGTATCACTCGCGAAACAATATGCACAGATTTCGACATGTCTTCAAGTACTTCAATCTTTTTTACATTGACAGTCACGACATGATGCAATGCCTCATTGGACAGTGCCATTCCGTGCACGCCAAGATAGGCAACTCCGAGAAGCAATATCAATATCAGGGCAAAACCAGATGCTAGTCTGGTGCCTATGCGCAAATTTGTGAGTCTCATATGTTCTCCGAAGGCATTTGGATGAATGCTGGATCAGCGCAAATCTCCATCAAGATCAATAGAATATCTATGCGATACAGACCGATGCTGGACTGCCAAAATAACAATTGATACCGACG
Source organism: Pseudomonadota bacterium (assembly GCA_040390835.1). GTDB lineage: Bacteria > Pseudomonadota > Gammaproteobacteria > Burkholderiales > Burkholderiaceae_D > Undibacterium. Next base: position 30,311 of record JAZJXP010000042.1, on the reverse strand, counting down.
ACTAAAGCTGCTTCTAAAGATTGATGGAGCACTCTACAATTTGCAGGATACGATGTAACAGCTGCGGAGAAAATTATGTACTTTTCCGTGATATGCCACTCATGCAAATCCAGGAAATATTTGCCAGATGATTTGCATGATAATTTGCCTGATCACTTGCATGATGTTTACGCTGATTTTTCTCATCATCACTGTATGACTATTTTGATGGTTTTTTGGAGAAACATCAAAATATTATTTATTGCATCCCTAGTCATCGTAGACCAGCTTGTCAACTACATCCAATTTTTCCAATTCAAATTCAACTGACAGTTGGATTTTGCCACATTAGCAAAATTTGCAACTTTTAAAATTAATCCAGTCTTATCGTTAACGCAAGCTCAGCTGGCCAAATCAATGCCAATGGCTGGGGCCTGGACTTTGCCTGAGATTGTCGGGATAAGATGGTTAAGCGCAGCCAAGAGACTGAGGATCACAGGATTTGCCAAGACAGGATGCAGCCAAATTGCACAAACTCATGTCGCCGGAAGCATCGCTACTCCGCAAGTTGCAGAATGGACTGCTAAACATTTATTGGCTTGGCTCGCAAAGAACCTGCTTAAGTGGAATGTATGTTTTATGAAAAATTCAATTTCAACTGCAAATCAGTGCAAAGCTTTGTGTCGCCTTACATTTTTGGAGATTAATATAGCAACCAAACCCCGGCAGCAAAAACCCTCTTTTTTATGCATAAAAGTTGAAGCTGGCAAGACAAAAAGAAAAAGCCTCTGGTTACCCAGAGGCTTTTTCAGTATTGCTGGCGGAGATGGTGAGATTCGAACTCACGATTCAGGTTACCCCAAATGCTTCCTTAGCAGGGAAGTGCCTTCGGCCACTCGGCCACATCTCCACACTATCACAACCGCCAAAAACTCAGCTGTAATTGAGACCGTGATAATAGCTGTTTGTATGACTTTGGTCAACAGTCATACCAGAAAAATTTTTAAGCGCTTTCCAGGCCGAATGCTTTATGCAGGGCGCGGACAGCCAACTCCATGTATTTTTCATCAATCAGAACCGAGATTTTGATTTCAGAAGTGGAGATCATCTGGATATTGATACCCTCTTCCGACAAGGTGCGAAACATCTGGGAAGCAATACCAACATGGCTGCGCATGCCTACGCCAACGACAGAGACCTTGGAGACCTTGGAGTCACCCACGATGCTGCCAGCACCAATATGTGCCTTGACGCTGGTTTCCAGCACGTCCATGGCCTTGGTGTATTCGCCACGTGGCACGGTAAAGGTAAAGTCAGTCTTGCCTTCGACAGACTGATTTTGGATGATCATATCGACTTCGATATTGGCATCAGCAACCGGACCCAGGATTTGATAGGCAATGCCTGGCCTGTCTGGTACACCCAAGACGGTGATTTTTGCTTCATCACGGTTAAACGCGATGCCGGTGATGGTAGCTTGTTCCATGTGTGTATCTTCCTCAAACGAAATCAGGGTGCCGGAATTCGCTTCTTCTTCCAGCGGTATTAATGGGTCAGTCAGTGATGACAAAACGCGGGTAGGCATGCGGTAGTTACCGGCAAATTCGACAGAACGGATTTGCAGAACTTTGGAACCCAGCGAAGCCATTTCCAGCATTTCTTCAAAGGTAACTGTTTTCAGGCGACGCGCATCAGATACCACACGCGGGTCAGTGGTATAGACACCGTCAACGTCAGTGTAAATCAGGCATTCCTGTGCCTTCAAGGCAGCAGCAACGGCAACGGCAGAAGTGTCAGAACCGCCACGACCCAGGGTCGTGATATTACCCAGTTCATCGACACCCTGGAAACCGGTAATGATGACGATCTTGCCTGCATCGAGGTCAGCCTTGACCTTGGTCTCATCAATAGAGGCGATCCTGGCCTTGGTGTGGGCAGAATCAGTCTTGATGGCAACTTGCCAGCCAGCATAAGAAACAGCCTGCTTGCCTATCGCTTGCAGGGCAATAGCCAGCAAACCGACAGAGAATTGTTCGCCGGTGGAAGCGATCATGTCAAGTTCACGAGGATCAGGCTGGGCAGAAATTTCTTTTGCCAGGCCAATGATACGATTTGTTTCACCAGACATTGCTGAAGGCACCACGACTATCTGGTGACCGGCATCATGCCATTTGGCGACGCGCTTGGCGACGTTCTTGATGCGTTCTGTCGAACCCATCGAAGTGCCGCCGTATTTGTGGACGATTAAAGCCATAGATATAGAAACTGAGATAGAAGACTAAAGGGTGAAAAATGCGGAAAATCAACCTCTTACTGTACATGTTGCTCTGCAAAATAACAAGGCACTTGTCAGCAGAAAATCAGAAGAAACGCTTGCTCAGCAATTGCTAAAAGCAAATTTTCTACAGAAGCGTGGTTATTAAAGCATGGGATTTGCAAGAAAATGGGATTTGACTGCTTTGGCCTGGCCCGGAAATTCGAGACTGATTTTCCGGGCAGGTCAGAATGATTGAAATAACCACACGGAATATTATGATTTTTCTGTTTTGAATCAATAACTTAAATTAATATACCCCTACCAGTATATTGATTTTATATGGTTTTGAATAATATTCATCAGTGCGTAGAATGCAAATTACTTATTTGCATATCGATATAAGAATTCGATTGATCCGCACACAGCGGACGGGCTTGAATTACTTACTTTTTAGCGTAATTGGAAAACAGGCGACGCCAGCCTTCATGACCTAGCTCACGCATGGTGTCCATATTTTTCTCATAGATTTGCTCGGCTTCAGGGAAAGCTTCAACGGCCTTGTCTATACTTTCTTCGCGCAGCAAGTGCAAGGTCGGGTATGGTGAGCGATTGGTATAGTTTTCTATATCGTCTTGCTCGGTACCGGCAAACTGATAATCGGGGTGGAAGCTGGCAACCTGCAAGATACCATCCAGTTCCATTTCTTCCAGCATGCCATCAGCGACATCCAGAAAATCATTGAAGTCCAGAAAATCATTCAATGCCAGAGGATGAATCAGCAAGGTGGTTTCTATCTTCTCTGGATTGGCCTCTGCGAGCAATTCCAGTTCGCGTTCCAGGTCTTCCAGCAAGGCGTCTGGTGTCTTCGCTTCACTGACGACATAGCGCACCTGCTGCTTGACCTGCACGGCTTTGGCAAATGGGCACAGATTCAAACCGATGACGGCTTTGTCCAGCCAGGTTGCGGTCGCAGATATTACATCTTCGGTATTAATGAGATTACTAGACATGATGTGCATAAAAAGAGTGAAGGCCCGAGAATAACATGGCAGATTTGCAGATGCATGACATCCAACAATTTTGCATGATAATTACGAGCCTTCAGTGCTTGCTACCCTGCTCTACATAAACTTACTTATTTCGCCTCACCGGCAATCGCCTTGTAGCTAACAGCACCCAATACAGCACCAACGATAGGGGCAACCCAGAACAGCCACAATTGCTGCAAAGCCCAGCCACCAACATAGATTGCCACACCAGTGCTACGTGCCGGATTGACTGAAGTATTGGTGACAGGAATACTGATCAGATGTATCAGTGTCAAACCCAGACCAATGGCTATAGGTGCAAAACCTTGAGGTGCGCGGCTATCTGTAGCGCCAAGGATGATCACCAGGAACATCATCGTCATGACCACTTCAGTGACCAGTGCTGCCACCATGGAGTAACCACCAGGTGAATGCTCGGCAAAACCATTTGAAGCAAAACCGCCAGACACATCAAAGCCTGCCTTGCCACTGGCAATCAGGTACAAGACACCTCCGGCAACGATGCCACCCAAGACCTGGGCGACAATATAAGGCAGTAATTTATTGGCTGGAAAGCGCCCTCCTGCCCACAGGCCGATAGAGACTGCGGGATTTAAATGGCAGCCCGAGATGTGACCTATCGCATAGGCCATGGTAAGCACGGTCAAACCAAAAGCCAGTGACACGCCGTGCAAGCCTATGCCTACACCGGGGAAAGCAGCCGCCAGCACTGCACTGCCGCAGCCGCCTAGCACCAGCCAGAATGTTCCCAAAAATTCAGCTCCATATTGTTTCATTTTTTCACTCACTTTTCTAAGGTATGGGGTTGCCCGGATTTGCTGTGCAAAGGACCACAAATTGCGCCAGCACAGTGGCAACAATATATCAAACTTATATTGCCTTATTGTTAAAATGTGTGATGGATTGGCAATTTATGTCTGGGTTTACTGATTAATTAAACATGTTTTTCAAAAATCATTGATGCACTTTCCTAAAGTGCAATAAAAAAAGCGAACACCTGCGTGTTCGCTTTTGGGCTGCCTGCAGTCTTGGGGCTGACTGCAATGCTGCTACAAGATCAGATTTCTTCGTACAAAGGCAAAGTCAGGAATTCAGCAAAGTCTTCAGAAGTCGACATGTCCTCAAAGATTTGCGCTGCGCGGTCATAAGTAGGGCCATTGCCTGCCACTTCTTTTACCTTGACTAATTCTTCCGGGATCATGGCTCGCACCATGTCGGCCGTGACCTTGCGGCCATCTTCCAGATTGCCCTTGGCAGAGCGTATCCATTGCCAGACTTGTGAACGGCTGATTTCTGCGGTGGCGGCATCTTCCATGAGGTTATGGATAGGTACGCAACCATTGCCAGCCAACCATGCACCCAGGTAATGAATACCGACGTTGATGTTGTAACGCAGGCCAGCTTCAGTGATCGGTGTTTCTGGCTGGAAGTTCAGCAAGTCCTTGGCGCTGACTTCGATATCCGGGCGCTGCTTGGAAATCTGGTTAGGGGCATCGCCCAAGACTTTTTTAAATTCTGTCATCGCCAGTTCTACCAGGCCAGGGTGTGCTACCCAGCCGCCATCGTAGCCATCTGTGGCATCACGAGCTTTGTCAGTGCGTACGCCACCCATGGCGATATCGTTTTTCTCAGGGTCATTCTTGATAGGAATCAGTGCCGCCATACCGCCAATTGCTGGCGCATTGCGTTTGTGACAGGTCTTCAGCAACAGCAAAGCATAAGAACGCATGAAAGGCGCAGTCATGGTGACCTTGGCACGGTCAGCCAGGCAGAAGTCTTTATCGTTCTTGAACTTCTTGATGCAAGAGAAAATATAATCCCAGCGACCGGCATTCAGGCCAGAGCTATGCTCACGCAGTTCATACAGAATCTCATCCATCTCAAAAGCAGCGACGATGGTTTCGATCAGCACTGTCGCCTTGATGGTGCCTTGTGCCATGCCTATTTCATTTTGTGCCATGACGAAGATATCGTTCCACAGGCGCGCTTCCAGGTGGGATTCCATCTTCGGCAGATAGAAGTAAGGGCCAGCGCCGCGTGCCAGTTGTTCCTTGGCGTTATGGAACAGGAACAGGGCAAAATCAAAGATGCCGCCAGAGATGCGTTTGCCATCGACGAGCACATGTTTTTCATCGAGATGCCAGCCGCGTGGACGCACGACCAGGGTAGCGATCTTGTCGTTCAGTTTATAGGATTTACCATTTTGTTCCAGGCTGATGGTGCGGCGCACGGCGTCGCGCATATTGATCTGGCCAGTGATCTGGTTATCCCAGTTCGGTGTATTGGAATCTTCAAAGTCCGTCATGTAACTGTCGGCGCCAGAGTTGAAGGCGTTGATGACCATCTTGCGTTCTACCGGACCAGTAATTTCTACACGGCGGCATTCCAGCGCTTTAGGAATAGGTGCGATCTTCCAGTCGCCTTCGCGGATATGCAGCGTTTCTGGCAAAAAGTCTGGCGTCTCACCAGCATCCAGGCGCTTGGCACGCTCTACGCGGGCGGCCAGCAATTCCTGACGGCGTGGCTCGAATGCGCGGCTCAGCTTGGCGACCAGGGCCAGGGCTTCCGGTGTCAAAATCTCGGCAAAGCCTGGCTTGATTTCGCCGCTGATTTGCATGCCTTCAGGTAAAGTCAGTTGTGTCATTGTGGTCTCCAGAAAAATGAATTAAAACGAAATCAGTTGCGGTGTTTTGCTATAAAGGGAATCAGGTCTTGCAGCGTGCGCCCCTCGCCATGCGGCGTCACGCCCAGTTGTTCCAGCGGTGCATTTTGCCGGTTGACCCAGAAAGTGGTGTAGCCAAACCAGGTGGCACAGCAGGCATCCCAGCAATTGCTGGATACAAACAGGATATTCTTGGCTGGCACACCAAATACATCAGGTGCCATTTGATAGGCTTCGGGCGCGGTCTTGAATTTCTTGACGACTTCGACCGATAGCAAATGGCTGAATATACCCTGCATGCCAGCCGCATCTACAGCTGACTGTAACATGTGCAGGTTACCGTTCGATAAAATCGACATTTTCATGTCTTGTGCCTGCAAGGCTTGCAGGGCAGACAGATTTTCAGGAAAAGCTTTCAGCCGCGCATACTGGCCCATCAGGCTATTTTGCGCATCCAGCGTCAATTCCAGACCCAGCTTCTGGCAGCAAAATATGAGTGCGTCCTGTGTCACTTCCCAGAATGGCTTGTACATGCTGCACATGGTACGCAGGCGGGTGTATTCAATTTGTTTGTCGCGCCAGAGTTCAGCCAATGCCCTCCCCTTGCCGGGAAACAGCTTGTCTGCCTGTTCGTTGATGGAATACACATCGAACAGGGTACCGTAGGCGTCAAAGGCAATGGCGGAGAAGGTCATGGTTTTCTTTAATACCTGAACAATATGCAGGTAACTGTAAATGTAGAAAATTGAATAGTAATCATCATGAAAGCAGTATATTCAATATAAAATACTATAATCATCGAATTTCATCACTACATCTTTTCATTTTAGTTGCAAATGAAAAGATAAAAACCAGGCTCTTATGGACCAGTTCAAACAAATCTCTACCTTTGCCGAAGTGGCAACACGTGGCAGCCTGTCGGCAGCGGCGCGTGCTGAAGGCGTGGCCCCTGCCATGATAGGCCGCCGTCTGGATGCTCTCGAAGAACGCCTGGGCGTCAAGCTCCTGCAGCGCACCACCCGCAAGCTGGCGCTAACCAATGAGGGCGAGGCCTTCCTGGAAGATTGCCAACGCATACTGGCTGACCTGGAAGCAGCAGAAGGCGCGGTATCAGAACGCAGCGCCCGCGCCAGCGGCACCTTGACGATTTCAGCCCCGGCAGGTTTTGGGCGCCAGCATGTGGCACCACTGATGCCCTCCTTTCTTAGTGAGCACCGAGATGTGAAACTGACGTTGAGTCTGAATGACCGCGTGGTAGATTTAATCGGTGAAGGCATAGACGTGGCGATACGTATAGCGGCACTGACTGACTCCAACCTCATCGGCGTCAAGCTGGCGGATAACAAACGTGTTGTGGTCGCCTCCCCCGCTTATATCAAACGCCACGGCACACCGCAAACCCTGGACGAACTCAGCAAGCATAATTGCCTGGCTTTCAGTGCCGATGGCAGCCAGCGCGGCTGGACTTTTCGCCAGAACGGCAAGAATGTCACGCTGAAGGTAGAAGGCAATATGGTCTGCAATGACGGTGAGGTCTTGCATGACTGGGCGCTGTCAGGCAAAGGGCTGGCCTGGCGTTCAATGTGGGAAGTGGGTGCTGAAATTGAATCCGGCAAGCTGATTACTGTGCTCGATGAATTCAATGCACCGGGCAATGATATCTATGCGATATTTGCACAACGCCGCCACCTGCCCTTGCGCATACGTGCCTTTATTGACTTTTTGCGTCATGCCTACAGTCAGCCAAATTACTGGAAAAAATCCTGAGCTGGATTTTTCTGAATTTCTCTGAATTTTTCTGAGTCGCTGCTCCGCATCAAGGCCATGCATCTGATGCGGAGAGAAATTTCTGCACGTTCTTAAAACTCTTCCCAGTCATCCTGTGCAGATGATGGGGCTGGTTTGGCGGTCTTTTTCGGCGCTGCTGCAGTTGCAGCAGGCAGCGATTTGACTGCTGCCCGTTTGGCGACAGGGTTTTCTCTGATCACTGCTTTTGCTGGCGAAACCACAGGTGCCTTGCTGCGGTTGTTAACATCATTGTTGCCGCCGTCATTGACATCAATCTTGAAGATGCTGACAGCGTTATTCAAATTATTCGCCTGATCCCGCATGCTGCTGGCTGCTGCGGCGGCTTGCTCTACCAGGGCAGCATTTTGCTGGGTGGCCTCATCCATCTTGCCTATTGCCATACTGACCTGGTTAATGCCGTCTCTTTGCTCGGCACTGGCCGCAGTAATTTCAGCCATGATGTCTGCCACATTTTTGATAGAGACGACGATCTCGCCCATAGTCTTGCCAGCATCATCAACCAGACGTGAACCGACCTCAACTTTATCGACAGAACTGCTGATGAGCTCCTTGATTTCTTTCGCCGCATTGGCAGAACGTTGTGCCAGGTTGCGCACTTCAGTCGCCACCACGGCAAAACCACGTCCCTGTTCACCTGCACGTGCTGCTTCTACCGCCGCGTTCAAGGCAAGAATATTGGTCTGGAAGGCAATACCATCAATGACACCAATAATATCGACAATTTTCTTCGAGCTTTCCTTGATAGATGACATGGTATGCACCACATCACCAACCACCTGGCCACCCTTGCTGGCGACTTCAGATGCATTTAATGCCAGGGTATTAGCCTGACGTGCATTGTCAGCATTCTGTTGCACGGTCGAAGTCAGTTCTTCCATCGAAGAAGCAGTTTCTTCCAGGCTGGCAGCTTGCTGCTCAGTACGGCTGGATAAGTCCATATTGCCAGTGGCAATTTCCTCAGAAGAGATGGCAATAGATCCGCTTGAATTTCGCACCATGGTGACGGTTTGCATCAGGCTTTGGCGCATGTTTTCCAGGGCAGAAACCAGTTGCCCCATCTCATCTCTGGAGGTAGGTTTGAGTTGCTGGGTCAGATCGCCATTGCCTATGGCCTCAAACTGGGTGATCGCCTGCTTCAAAGGATGAGAGATAGCGGCGAGTAAGAAGTAAGCCGAGATAAATACAGCGACCAGTCCACCAATGACGCCCAGTATGTCGACCCACAAAAAGGTAGTAAAAGCTTTCTCACTTTCATTGAGCGAACTGGCGGCACCGGCAAATTGATATTCGCTGAGCTTGGCCATTTTGTCGGCATAAGCGTTAAAGGCAGGTGGTACCAACTTCATGTTGATATTGTCGGCTTCTTCCCTGTTACCAGCTTTGACAGCATTGAACATCGGCAGGTGTGCATCTTTAATGTATTTGTCACGCAAGGCCGCGGATTCGTCAGAAATCTTTTTTTCTTCAGCATCTTGCGGCAAGGCCAGGTATTTTTTCCAGTATGTTTCAGACTGGTTAAAAAAATCTTCTGAGCGTTTGATGGTCTCGGCATTATCCGGGAATTCGGGATGAGCAATTGCTCTGTCCAAAGCAGTACGGGCACGCAACATAAAGACCCGGGATTGCCCCAGCGCCTCTACCGAGGGTAATTGATTGGTAAAAATTTCCTTGATGACGGCATTGCTGTTCCTGACGCCATAGACCCCCATCAATCCACCAATGAGCAGCATGATTGCCATGAAAGCCATTACGCCTATCAGTCTTAACCTGATTGTCAGATTGAGCATCTTATTTTCCCCTTGTAACGTTCCTGGCAAATGTGGAACAAGAATACAAAAATTCTTAATGAGAGTCTTGATCAGGGACAACTTTAGTCTAACTGCTGCAAATTAAGTATAAATAGATTTGCAAGTATCCGGGGAGGAAAATTTTGTGCTGACGCAAAAAAAATCCCCGATAAATCGGGGATTTTTTAGCGCAAATCTAGTGCAATACTAGACTAACAAAGAAGCAATTAGATTGCTTGGATGTTAGAAGCTTGCTTGCCTTTAGGGCCTGTAGTTACTTCAAAAGAAACGCGTTGGTTTTCTTTCAAAGATTTGAAGCCGTTAGATTGGATAGCGGAGAAATGAGCAAACAGATCTTCACCGCCTTCATCTGGAGTGATGAAGCCGAAACCTTTTGAATCATTGAACCATTTAACAATACCTGTTGCCATTACAATTTCCTATTTCAGTTAATGTGGGCATATGCCCGATAGATCGTTTCAACCAAGTAAGAAATGACAGACTGATACTGCACTACCACTTTGAATCTCAACGACTGAACGATTATACGCAGAATTTCGGGGAAAAGTAAAATAAAACACTACACACTCGATTTATCTTGCAGTTTCTGAGAGAAAAACCGGTGTTGAGACACAAAATCCGTCACAAAACTGTCATATATCCTTGCAATTGCCAAGAATAGCGACTAATTCAGCTTGCAGCCAAAATGGGCGGTGCGCTTATCCAGAAAGGCAGATACACCTTCGGCAAAGTCCGGTGTCATGGTGACAGAGGCAAAAGCCTCGATTTCATCATTGACTTGCTGCTCCAGTGAAGTCGCATCTGACTGATAAACCAGACGCTTCATCCGCGCATAGCTCTCTTGCGGGCCGCGGAGCAGCCGCATTGCCAGCTTTTCTGTGACGTCTTTCAATTGTTCAGGCGGTACGACCAGGTTAATCAGACCAAAAGCCAAAGCTTCATCGGCATCGAAATTTTCTGAAAACAATAACCATTCCAGGGCTTTGCGGTTACCGACCAGACGCGGCAAGAACCAGGTGTTGCCTACATCCGGGCTGGCGCCTATCTTGGCATAGGCCATATTAAAACGCGTGCCCTTGGCTGCGACCACTAGGTCAGCTGCATTCATGGTACCCATGCTGCCACCGGCAACCGCGCCGTGGACAGAGGCAATAACTATCGCAGGTAGTTGATGCAGGCGCAATATCGCCTGGTTCAATTCTGCGCCAATTTCACGTATGGCTTCAGGGGATGCCGGGGCGCCGGGCTTGAAGCTGGCAATGTCGCCACCCGCTCCAAATACCTTGCCCTCGGCACGGATAATGACGACGCGTATGCTGTGGTCTTCTGCCAGCAATTCGGTCAACTGGTTCAGGGCACGTATCTCTGCTGCACCCATGACATTCATGCAGTTTGGATTATCAAAGATGATGGTGGCCAGTCCATTGGCTTTTTCCAGACGTATGCTCATGCTGTTCCCCCTTGTTGTAGTTTGTATCTACTATCCTAGTACAAGTAGGCAGAAAGGCAATCAGGCACGGCCATGTAACATGAAAGCAGCTGCACCTGTCGCAATTCTGTCAGCTTTTTCATTGCGCAAGTCCATGAGGACATTGGCGACACGTTTGCCCAGCCGGGTGACTTCAGCAGTCGCAACAAAATGCTTGCCGCGACCTGGCTGCAGATAATCGATGCGCAAGTCTATGGTGCTCATCTTGCCAAATTCCTTGATCTGCGACATCACATCATCTTGCGGGCTTTGTTGCGCCATTTTGAGCAAGATGGCAAAACCTGCCACGCTATCCAATACAGATGCAATCACGCCGCCATGCAGCATGCCCTGGGCAAAATTGCCCAGTAACTCGTCCCGCATGCCTATGCTCAGGCGTGGCGCATCCGGGTCAAAACTGTCCAGCTTCATGCCCAGCAAATGGCAAAACGGGATTTTTTCCTCTATAACGATTTTGAGCATTGCTTGAAACTCGGGGTTATTAATGATGTTTTGTGTCATTGCGTGTTTTCCTCATATCCTGTGGCTAAATTACAAACACAGTATTTAATCAAGCATTTGCTTTATTAATTGTATCATCATACACTTGAGCACCAATAAAGCCCTATATCCCTTGATATACAGACTATACAGACCAGCAGACAGGAGAATAAAATGACTGAAGCCTATCTTTTTGATGCGCCGCGCACGCCGCGTGGCAAGGGCAAGAAAGATGGTTCACTGCATAGTGTCAAACCCATCTCCTTGCTGTCTGGCCTGATGCAAGACATGCAGCAACGCCTGTCGCTCGATACTGCGCTGATCGATGATGTCGTGCTGGGCTGCGTCACCCCCGTTGGTGACCAGGGTGCAGACATTGCCAAGACTGCAGCACTGGCGGCAGGCTGGGATTGGCAAGTGGCAGGTGTGCAACTGAACCGCTTTTGTGCATCGGGCCTGGAGGCAGTCAACCTGGCCGCTCAAAAAGTACGCTCAGGCTGGGAAGACCTGGTGGTTGCTGGCGGCGTCGAATCCATGTCGCGCGTGACCATGGGATCAGATGGCGGCGCCTGGGCAGCCGACCCGCAAACCAGCATGCAAACTGACTTTTTGCCGCAAGGCATAGGGGCAGACCTGATCGCCACGCTGGAAGGATTCAGCCGTGAAGATGTCGATGCCTTTGCCCTGCGTTCGCAAGAAAAAGCCACAGCGGCGCGTGCGACTGGCCGTTTCAAATCCCTGTGCCCTGTACGCGACATGAATGGCCTGGTGATACTGGCCGAAGATGAATTCATCAAGCCACAATCCAGCATGGCAGCACTGGCTTCGCTCAAGGCTTCATTTGAAATGCCGGGCAAGATGGGTTTTGATAGCGTCGCCATACGCAAGTATCCACAAATTGAAAGAATCAACCATGTGCATACTGCAGGTAACTCTTCCGGCATTGTCGATGGTGCGGCCCTCGCCTTGATAGGTACTGAAGCCATGGGCAAGCGCCTGGGTCTGAACCCGCGTGCCCGCATCGTTGCAACAGCAGTCACAGGCACAGATCCAACCATTATGCTGACCGGACCCGGCCCTGCCACTTTGAAGGCATTAAACAAAGCCGGGCTACGTATAGAAGATATCGATCTGTTTGAAGTCAATGAAGCCTTTTCAGCAGTCGTCATGAAGTTCATGAAAGACCTCAAGGTGCCAGAACAAAAAGTGAATGTGAATGGCGGCTCGATTGCCTTGGGCCACCCGCTTGGGGCAACCGGCTGCATGTTGCTGGGTAATTTGATTGATGAACTGGAAGCGCGTCAATTAAAGCGTGGACTCATCACCCTGTGTGTGGGTGGCGGCATGGGCATCGCCACAATCATAGAGCGCGTTTAAAATTCGGGGAAATAAAAATCATGATCAATTACAGCAAAGACGAACATCAGATTGTCACCCTCAGCATAGATATGCCGGGCTTGTCAGTGAATACCATGAATGCGGCATTCCGTGATGCATTGGCATCTGCCGTCGCCAGGCTGGAAGAAGAAAAAGAACAACTCAGCGGCGTCATCCTGACTTCAGGAAAAGACAGTTTTTTTGCTGGTGGCGACTTGCGAGAACTTATCAGCATACGAAACGCCAAAGCCTGCCTGGAGATGGTAGAGAAAAACAAGGCGGTATTGCGTCGCCTGGAAAAACTGAGCAGGCCAGTTGTTGCCGCCATCAATGGCAGCGCCCTTGGCGGAGGCCTGGAATTAGCGCTGGCCTGCCACTACCGTATAGCGCTGGATAATGCCAAAGCGAAAATCGGTTTCCCTGAAGTGACGCTGGGACTATTGCCGGGTGCAGGTGGTGTGGTACGCAGCGTACGTATGCTGGGCTTGCAGGAAGCCATGCCTTATCTGCTAGAAGGCAAGCAGATCTCCCCAGCCACCGCCTTAAAGGCTGGCCTGGTAAACGCCATCGCCAGCAGCCATGAAGACATGTTGCAACAGGCTACAACATGGATACTGGCTAACCAACAGGCGCAGCAGCCATGGGATGATGCAGCCTATAAACTGCCGGGTGGTGCAGCGAATTCTGCCAAGCTGCTTCCTATGATCATGGTGGCACCTGCCATGTTGCGCGAAAAAACACGTGGCAATTATCCTGCGCCAGAAGCCATATTGGCAGCGATGGTTGAAGGTGCGCAAGTCGATGTTGACAATGCCCTGAAAATTGAAGGCAGCTACTTCACCCATCTGGCCACGGGCCAGGTCGCCAAGAATATGATAGGCACCCTGTTCTTCCAGATGCAGGAAATCAGCTCTGGCAAAAGCCGCCCTTCAAATATCCCGAAATCCAAGGTAAGCAAACTTGGCGTTATCGGTGCTGGCATGATGGGTGCTGGCATAGCGGCAGTCAGCGCGGCGCGAGGCATTGCTACGGTATTGAAAGAGCAGACACTGGAAAAAGCAGAACAGGGCAAAACCAATATTGCCAATAGCCTGCATAAAAAAGTGGGGCAAGGCCGCTTGTCTGCCGAAAAAGCAACGAGTCAGCTGGAACTGATACAGCCTACAGCAAGCGCCAGTGATTTTTCAGGATGTGAGCTCATCATTGAAGCAGTGTTTGAAAACCGTGAACTCAAGGCCAGCGTCAGCAGTGAAGCTGAAAGCATGCTGGCAGCAGGCGGCATCATGGCCAGCAATACCTCTACCCTGCCGATCAGCGGCCTGGCAAAAGCAGTCAGCAATCCTGAACGCTTCATAGGCATACACTTCTTTTCACCCGTCGATAAAATGCAGTTGGTGGAAATCATCAAGGGCAAGCAAACCAGCGAAACGACATTGGCGCGCGCTTATGACTATGTACTGCAGATAGGTAAGACACCCATCGTCGTCAATGACTCACGCGGCTTTTTTACCAGCCGGGTGTTTGCCAGTTTTGTTAACGAGGGTTTGAGCATGCTGGCCGAAGGTTTGCCAGCCACGCTCATAGAAAATGCGGCACTCTCTGTCGGCATGCCGGTTGGTCCGCTGGCCGTGCAAGACGAAGTATCGCTGAGCCTGTCACGCCATGTTGCTGCGCAAACCAAAGCCGATCTGGAAGCCGAAGGCAAAAACTGGCAAGCCCCGGCATCTGCAGACATTATCAATACCATGCTTGATGAACATCAGCGTGCAGGTAAAGCTACTGGTGCGGGCTTTTATGAATATCCCACAGATGGTGGCAAGAAATACCTGTGGCCTGAGCTAAATACATTGTTTAGCAAGGCCGGATACAGCCTGCCCTATGCCGATTTGCAAGACAGGTTCCTTTATATACAAGCCATAGAAACCCTGCGCTGTCTGGATGAAGGCGTACTGGAATCGACCCGCGATGCCAACATAGGATCAATTTTTGGCATAGGCTTCCCGGCCTGGACTGGCGGTGCAGTGCAATACGTCAATCATGTGGGCACGCAGCGATTTGCTGAGAGAGCCGCTGAGCTGCAAGCAAGTTATGGTGAGCGTTTTGCCTTGCCAGCAAATTACCTGGAGTTTGCAGCAGACAGCAAACAATATTAAGGATGTACATGCCGTAGCAGCATAAAGACGTGATTGCTGCGGCATACAAAAAAGACAAAATCTATACTTCCCTGCACTTCCGAATCCTGTAATAATCACCGCTCGACTAATTAAGGGCGGCAAAGCTATGTGGTCAGTTGAAAGATGCTTGAGAAGTGCAGAGATAAAGAAAAGTTACACCAGGTTTTTTGTATTCAGCAGTCTTTTACTGATAGGCAGCCAACTGCCATGCGCCGCCAAGCCACTATTGCGCTGCTATGTCAGTTATGCTGGCAGCATGCAGACGATAGAGAGCCAGATCGTGCAAGACCCCTATGACGTGAAGACCACTGACATAGGTGAGCGCTTTACATTCAAGGCTGTCATGGTTGGCAAGACGCAGCAGATAGACTATATCAAGCTGTACGCCTATTTCCAGACCCGCCGCAGCGATGTCCCTGTCCATCAGGCGACTTACCGCCCCCCCTTCAAAGTCACCACTAAGGAAAGCCCGTTGACACCACAAAATTCTGTGTATGCCGGTGATGTCGAACGTGAGTTGCAATACCGCTGCACACTGCAAGAGGTGCAACAATGAAAACCGTCAAACAAACTCTGGGTCATTGCTTGGCCGCCTGTGCCTTGTCCATGATAGCTACGGGTACAGCCCTGGCACAAGACGACAGCGTCAGTATACTGTTTGCTGGTGACGTGGTTTTGGATGGCAAACCAGGCAAGATGATCGCTGATGGCAAAGACCCATTTTTTGCCTTTGCCGCTTTATTCAAGAACGCCGACATTCGCGTCGTCAATCTGGAATGCGTAGTCGCCACGACCGGCGAAGCGGCCGACAAGAATTTTACCTTCCGCGCCCATCCCCGCACATTAGCCACACTGAAGCAGCATGTGGATGCAGTGTCGATTGCAAATAATCATTCCGGTGATTTTGGCCGTGCAGCATTCCAGGAAATGCTGGGTTTGCTGGACCAGCAGCAAATCAAACGCTTTGGTGGTGGCAATAACCTGCGTGAGGCGCATACGCCACTGATCATCGAAAAGAAGGGTTTGCGCATTGCCCTGCTGGGTTATAACGAATACATGCCCCGCAGTTTTGAAGCGGAAGCGCAGGCAGCAGGTGTGGCCTGGAGTGAAGACGAGCAGGTAGCACTGGATATACGCAAGGCACGTCAGCAATACCACGCAGATCTGGTGATACCCTTCATGCACTGGGGCTGGGAAAATGACAAACTTGCCGTCGACAGGCAGCGTCAGTTAGCCAGGGTCATGATAGATGCAGGTGCAGATGCAGTCATAGGTGGTCATCCCCATGTGATACAGGATGTTGAGCATTACAAGGGAAAACCTGTCATTTACAGCCTGGGTAATTTTGTCATGGATGAACTCGACAATGAACCGCAAACCCGAGGCTGGGTCATACGTCTGCAACTGGATAAAAAAGGCGTGAAGGCCTGGGATACGCGTTTGGCCAAGATCGATAATGTTGGTGTGCCCCATCCTGTGCCTGAAGCCAGCACCGCTTGCTGGAACCGCAAGGATGGACAGCTTAAGCAATGCAGTAATGCGGGTGACAGTAATGCAGGTGATTAAGTTTCTTCGTTAAATACTTTGACAGCGGCCGGCACATCCAGCACCACATCCGAGCAGGCCTGGGCGACGCAGGGCAATATCCAGCCCTCCTGCTTTTCTTCGAGGCTCAGGCCAGGCCAGTCTATCTGGTAGCTAATTTCCCCTGACAGCATTTGGCACATACAAGTGCGGCAGGTGCCGTTACGGCATGAATTGGGGATGCGTATGCCTTCCAGCAAAGCGGCCTCCAGCAAACTGAGCTCATCAACGGTGTTGCAGGTCCAGCCCTGGGGCTGCACGGTCAGCGTCCATACCTTATTCACTAATACATTCGGCGTATTCATTTTTTCTCGCTATCGTCCTTGTCTTCATGCCTGAATTTTACTAGATTGAAAGTCTGCCCTCCTGTTGACTGTCAGCAGCGGCAGAACTCATTTCAGGAGCTAAACATGATGACAGCCAGTGCACATCTACTTTCCCAACAGCAAGATAGTTACTCAGAAAGGCGTAATGACCGCGCACCAGATTTTATCCTGATGCAGCTTGATCCCCGTGATGTCATAGAAGGAGTATTGTTAGAAGAAGGTTTTCAATCTGAGGACGCGCCCTCAGCAGGTAATATGCGTGAGCATTGCCCCCATTGCAGTGGCGTACAACTGCAACTGATACTGCGCTATAAATTCGTCAAGCGTTCCCACCTGTTTTGCAGCAGTTGCACACGCTGCTATGATGCCCTGTACCCAGACGGTACTTCGGCATTGGCATTGAGTGCGATGTCGCTGGTTTAAGGAAATACCTTGAGGAAAGCAATATAGCAAATCCAAAATGAAAACGGCATTTCCTCGCCATCGCTAAAGGAAATGCCGCTTTATTAAAGCTTATCTGTCAGACCAGATTTACACCACAGTCTGCAAGCGCATGGCAACGCTCATGTCGCCAGAAACTTTCAGTTTACCCATCATGAAGCCATTCATGGGATTCAATTGGCCGGTCAGCAAAGCGGCCAGGTTTTCCAGGGAAATCGTGATCGTGCAACCAGCTTCATTATTTTCATTGCTGACTGTGTTTGGTGTCGCCAGCGCATCAACGAAGACCACGCCTTCATCACCGCAATCAAATTTCAGAGTGGCATTCAAACCACTATCGTCACCAACTTTAGCGCGTATCGCTTCTGTGCAAGCTTGCAGATCCATGAATTACTCCAGAAAAAAATTTAAACGACTTGCAATGTATCACGGCAGGCTTTCGAGGGACAATACTAGAATCCCTCATCAAAAGCCTACTTCAATACGCAAGTCAGCATCCAGTAGTAAGTATTCCTGAAAATACGGATATCGCGCACGGCAGGGCCAAATTTTTTGCGCAGTGCACTATCGGTAGGGAAGTTCTTGAGTATCTCTACCCTGCTGCCATCTTCCTGCTTGCGCAACTGGAAGGTGTTGCCTTCGAGGTCAGTGCGGGCAATCACTGTGCTGCTGCCTTCTACATAATTATTGTCGATAAGGACAAGTGTAGTGCCTTTACCTGTCACCTTGCTCAGGTGGCCCAGCAGGCCTGTTTGATCATCGCGCATGACATGTGACCAGAAAAAACCGGCGAAGCAAGTCGTGTACTGGCCTGCTGTCGCTGCTGGTAAATCATGCAAGTCAGCCAGACTAAATTGGACTTTGCCTTCAGGATAAGTCTTTGCCTGCGCTACATCCAGCATGGGCTGGCAATAGTCAGTTGCCACGACGCTGGTCGCCACAGGCGCAAAACGCTCAGTCCAGTAGCCTGTGCCGCAGGCAACTTCCAGCACACGCTGGTCTTTTAATACTTCAAGCACTTTGCCCTGGATTTCACGCAAGTCTTGCTGGCGTTCAGGTTTTTGATAGACCTTTTCCAGGGTCTGGGCACGTTGCGCATAGTATTCGCGCATTTTATTTTCACTCATTTTTATCTTTCAACAGAAAATCAACCAGTTCTACAAATCCCTCGCCGTATTCGGCCTGACAGGCATAGGCCGGGTGGGCTTCAAATCTGTCCAGGTATTTGTAGACATTTGCCACTCCAACGGAGTATGGGTAATGGGCAAACATACTGGCATCATTGGCAGAATCACCAATAAATACATAAGTCATTTTTGCGACATCATCGCTGATGCCAAATACTTCCTGCAACACCCTTTGGCTCATACTTTGCTTGCTGAAGGGTGCAACTGATGCATGCGCATGGATGCTACTGGTAGTGGCATACAAACCATGTTCACGTATCAGGGCCACGACTTCATTCAACTGTGACATCGGTATCGCAGGAATATTTTCCGCTATATCAAACGCCAAATCACCTAAGCGTTGTGCGGCATCAGCAGCGGGTAATACGTCCGGAAAATGCTGGCGCATGATGTCAGCAAAGTCCAACAGGCGCTGCCTGTGTTGCAGCCGGGTTTGGTCATCAGCGTAGTATATGACTTGTTGCCTGCCGTCTGCATCAATCCAGAAAGCACTTGCACCGTTTTCCGCAATAACGGCATCAAAATCACATAGTCTTAATAAGGGCAAAGTCCAATAAGTGGGCCGACCCGTTACCGCAATGCGCCGCAAACCTGCAGTTTTTGCACGGTCCAGCGCAGCCAGTGCAGCAATTGTCAGCTTGCCGTGGCTAGTGAAAGTATCGTCAATATCTGTCAATATGCCGCGCACCTGCCTGCGTTGCTCTGCTGGCCAGCTGCTCAGTGCCCGCATGCTCATAAATCGTAGGTATCCTTATTGCCCTGCATGGCATTGTCTATCATTTTACGGTTCAGGGTAGGATTCAGTAACTCAATAAAGGTATAGATATAGCTGCGCAGATAAGCGCCCTGCTTGATCGCGACCCGCGAAACATTCATGCCAAACAATTGGCCCACAGGTATGGCGCGCAAATTCTTGTCGCGCTCGGCATCAAAGGCCATGCCGGCAATAATCCCTACTCCCATGCCCAGTTCTACATAAGTCTTGATGACATCGGCATCGATGGCTTCAAGCAAGATATCCGGCTTCAGATTCCGTATCTGGAAGGCATGGTCTATCTTGCTGCGACCAGCAAAGGCAGCATCATAGGTAATCAATGAATAATTGGCAATTTCTTCCAGGCTGACGTTCTTCAATTTCAATAATGGGTGCTCAACTGGCACGACGACTACATGCTCCCATTGATAACATGGCAAGGAAATTAAACCATCAAAGCCTGCAATAGCTTCAGTCGCAATGGCAATATCGGCCTGGTCACGCATGACCATTTCAGCAATTTGTTTGGGATTACCCTGCAACAGGGATAAACGCACCTTGGGGTATTTTTGCATGAAGGCCTGTACCACCCTCGGCAAGGCATAGCGCGCCTGGGTGTGGGTAGTGGCAATGGTGAAGCTGCCACTGTCTTGTGCTGCAAATTCTTTACCTATTCGTTTAAGTCCGTCAATTTCTTGCATAATGAGTTCAACTGACTTCAACACCGCCCTACCCGGCTCAGTTAGACCACGTATGCGTTTACCATGGCGGGTAAAAATATCGACGCCCAACTCCTCTTCAAGCTCAATAATTGCCTTGGAAACACCGGGTTGCGATGTAAATAAGGCCTTGGCAGCCTCAGTCAGATTAAAATTCTGTCTTACAGCTTCGCGTAAGAAGCGCAATTGATGTAGGTTCATGGGTAGTTTTTTTGTAAAGGCGAGGATAATCTCGTAGAACCTGTCTGCGATCTTAAGCGCGAGCGCGGTTGTGGCTTATATGGGGCTCATGTGCTGCTCAAAATGCTCATGTACTTACAGTACATTCCGCTTTTTGCGCTGCGTTTTTGTTACCCTGACCCCGCTGACACTCGCTCGCTACAGATCGCAAACACGTTCTTATGCAATTAGACCTAGGTTAGCATCGTTTTATATGCATACGCTAGTATATAGACCCTGAGCCAAGAATTCCATGTTTCCACCAATTACAACATGTACAAATCATTATTTCCGGTAGTTATTACTATCTTTATTAGTCTTTTAGGCTACTTGTTGACACCATCTCTTGCCTTGGCAGAAAGTATTACGGTACCAGGAGAACAAGCAAAAAAACCAAGGATTTGCCTGGCCCTGTCTGGTGGTGGTGCGCGGGGCTTTGCCCATGTCGGCGTGCTCAAGGTCCTGGAAGAACTACATGTCCCTATAGATTGCATTGCTGGCACCAGTATGGGTGCGGTGGTCGGTGGATTATATGCTGCGGGTTTTTCTGCCAGTGAAATTGAAAAACGGCTGGATGCATTGAAACTTAACGATATCGCACTGGACAGGGTAGAAAGGCGTTACCTGCCCCAAAGTATCAGAGAAGAAGATGAACAATACCCCCTTGGTGCCACGCTGGGCTTGAGTGCCAATGGCGTGCGCCTGCCCGCAGGCGTAGTGCAGGCCAGCCAATTTCTGGAAATTTTGCAAAACTGGACAGCCCACCTGCAGCCCGACATCGATTTTGACCGCCTGCCCATCCCTTTCCGCACACTGGCAACGGATATGGAAACCGGCAAGATGGTGCTGTTTACCAAAGGTCCCTTGCATAAAGCCATACGTGCCAGCATGGCAGCGCCAGGCGTGTTTGCACCTGTAGAGATAGACGGCAAATTATTGTCCGACGGTGGCCTGGTCAAGAACCTGCCCGTGGATATCGCCAGGCAAATGGGTGCAGACGTGGTGATCGCCGTCAACATAGGCACGCCCTTGATGCCGCGTGACCAGTTACTCACCCTGTTCAATGTCAGCCAGCAAATGGTCAACATTCTGACTGAGCAAAATGTGGAAGCACAAAAAGCCCTGCTAGGTCCGAATGATGTATTGATAGAACCTGCTCTTGGCAACATCACTTTCATGGATTTCGCCAGATCGAAAGAAGCCGTCAAGATAGGTGAAAAAGCCACCCATGAACTGGATGCCAAGCTGCTTGCCTTAAGCCTGTCACCAGAAATGTATGCCATCAGGCATGAAATACGTTTGAACCCGCAATTACCACCAATCAAAATTCAATTTATCGATATCACCACCAATGGAGCCGTACCTGAAAGCGATATACGCCGTCAGTTAAATATCTCCATGGGGACTGAATATAAAGCCGAAGACATCAACCGCAAACTGACCATATTGAATAATGCCCGCGAGTTTGATAGTGTCAACCATGAACTTGTCGAGCGTGATGGTGAGTATGGCATACGGGTGAATGCCAATGGCCGCAACTGGGGCCCGCATTTCCTGCGTTTTGGCCTGGCCTTGTCCAGCGGTTTTGAAGGCGCTGGCGGCTTCAAGCTGCAAGTCGGCCACCGCCGCCCCTGGCTGACAGATGGCGGGCTGGAATGGCGTAATGACCTGGAATTTGGTAACAGCATCAAATATCACACCGAATTACGCCAGCCAGTGTTTGAACGCGAAGGCATGTACCTCGCACCATTTGCAGAAATAGGCCAGAACACCAGGAACCTGTATAGCGGCAATACCCGTATTGCCGAATACAATTTCCGCAGCGACAAACTGGGACTTGATCTGGGTTTTCGCATAGGCGAACAAAGCACACTCGGTGAAGCCAAACTGGGTTTGAATTTCAATCACTACCGCGTGCGCCCCAAGATAGGCGGATTCTTGCTATTGAATGAAGACGGCAGCACGAAAGTCGAATCCCTGCCCAGCGCAGACTTGCAACAGTTTGGACTGAAGTCGGCAGTCGTCATCGACCAGCTCAGCGACGCCAGCTTTCCGCGCTACGGCTACAAGCTAGATGCCAGCGCCTTTCTGGGCACCAGCGATACCCGTAAAAATTTCCAGGAAGTGGCCATCAATACTACCTGGGCCAATAGCATCAATAACCACAGCATCAACCTGAAGTTGAATGCGGCAGGTCTGTTCCAGAAAGGAACAGATGTACGCGGCATAGGTTCTACCCTGGGCGGTTTCCAGCAGTTATCTGCCTACCAGCCCGACCAGTTCACCGGCGACTTTATGGTGTATGGCAGTGTGACGTATTTGCTGCGTGCAGTGAAGTTTGATCTGGCGGGACAAAGCCTGTTCCTTGGTACTTCGCTGGAAGCGGGCAATGTCTGGAACAGGGGAGAAGACATTTCATTCAAGTCCCTGCGCAAGAGCGCCAGCCTGTTTGCCGGTTTCAACAGTTTTATCGGGCCTATCTATCTTGGTTTTGCGGTTGGGCAAGGTGGTGCAAAAAATGTCTTCTTTCAGTTAGGCAGGCAATAAAAAAGCACGCTCAATTCTTTATAAATTGAGCGCGCCTTTGTATTCACACCATGCATTCAGAAATGGATTTTAACCGCCGTAGGCATAGACAAATTTTCCACCCTGGATTTTGCCCATGACACGTGAACGCTGGTCCAGGCCTACATGGTCTGTTGCATTCATATTGATGACGCCCTGAGGCACAATCAGGTCCTTGGTGTTTTCCAAAGCAGTGCGCAAAGCCTGTCTGAAAGACTTGCTGCCTGGCTGCGCGGTTTTCAAGGCGACAGGAATTGCACTCGCCAGTAACATATATGCGCCCCAGGCATCCCCGGCAAATTGTGTGGTTGTGCCTGCTCCATAGATCGCTTCATACTTGCGTACAAACTCTGCAGCGATTTTTTTGACTGCATGCTTTTCAGGAAGTTGCAGTGCCACTACTGCTGGCCCGGTAGGGAATAAAGTACCTTCCACATCCTTGCCACCAAGCTTCAAAAATTCCTGGCTAGCGATACCATGAGTCTGGTAAATCTGCGCTTTATAACCACGTTCCATCAATGTTTTTTGTGGCAAGACTGCGGGCGTGCCAGAACCAGCGATCAGCACTGCATCAGGTTTGGCAGACATCATTTTCAAGACCTGTCCTGTAACGCTGGTGTCAGTGCGGGCAAAACGCTCATTGGCGACGATTTTGATATGCCGCAGTTCAGCCAGTTTGGAAAATTCACGCCACCAACCTTCACCATAAGCATCAGCAAAACCGATGAAGGCCACAGTCTTTACGCCATGATCAGCCATATGCTGAGTCAGAATCGTCGTCATATGGGTATCATTCTGTGGCATCTTGAAAGCCCAGGCACGTTTGGCATCCATGGGTTCAACGATGCTGGCAGATGCAGCAAGAGTGATCATGGGCGTCTCGTTTTCTGCCACGGTTTCCAGCATTGCCAATGCACTGGGCGTGGTATTCGGACCAACGATGACATCGACCTTTTCTTCGGTGATGAGCTTGCGGGCATTCTTGACTGCATTGCCGGGGTCGCTGGCATCATCAAGCAGGATATACTCAATTTTTTTGCCGCCAATTTCTTTCGGCCATAACATAATGGCATTTTTGGATGAAGCACCGATCGCCGCTGCCGGACCTGTGGTCGACAAATTGATACCTACCCTGATCTGCGCCTGCGCTATAGCGCTACCCAGGGTCAAAGCTGCGACAACAGCGCCACGCAGGGAATACGAAAAAATCAAGGACATGCGGTGACTCCCCAAAAATTACAGCCAAATACAACATTCACTCACTGAATACGCTTAAAGATGTGACTCAACCACGCTTTGATCAATCGCACCAAAAATGGATTTACCATTTTTATCCAGCATTTCTATCTTGATGCTGTCACCAAATTTCATATACGGTGTCACCGGTTCGCCGACGGCGATCATTTCCAGCGCGCGTTTTTCAGCGATGCAGCTATAACCCTTGCTGGCATCTTTATTGGATACCGTGCCAGAACCAATGATAGTGCCTGCCCTGGCATTCCTGGTCTTGCACAGGTGCGTGATCAGTTGCGGGAAAGAAAACACCATATCCACACCCGCATTTGGCTGGCCGACCAGCATGCCATTCATGCTGGAGCGCAGTGCCAGATTGACCTTGCCATCTTTCCAGGCTTCGCCCAATTCGTCAGGCGTCACCGCAACCGGGGAAAAGCTGGACGCCGGTTTGGACTGGAAGAAGCCAAAGCCTTTGGCCAGCTCTGCGGGGATCAGATTGCGCAGGGATACATCATTAACCAGCATGAGCAGGAGTATGTGGTCGCGTGCATGCTGCACCTTGACACCCATGGGCACATCGCCAGTAACAACCGCGATTTCGCTTTCAAAGTCGATGCCCCATTCTTCAGAAGTCATGACGATATCATCACAAGGGCCAATAAAATCATCACTGCCGCCCTGATACATCAGCGGGTCGTGCCAGAAGCTATCTGGCATCTCGGCATTTCTGGCTTTGCGCACGAGTTCTACGTGATTGACATAAGATGAACCATCCGCCCATTGAAATGCACGCGGCAAGGGTGCCATGCAGTTTTTTGGCTCAAACTCAAAACTATAGGCTGCCCGGCCAGAATTCAGGCGGTTATACAATTCTTCTAACTGGGGCTGGATAAAATTCCAGTCATCCAGGGCACGCTGCAGAGTCGGGGCTATGCCATCCGCGATGGCTGCCGTCTTCAAATCACGGGCAACCACCAGCAATTGCCCATCCCGGGAGCCATCCTTCAGTGTTGCAAGCTTCATAATTCCTCTGTTTTGATCAAGTATTTTACGATTTTACCTGAAGGGTCTGTCTAATTTGTCAGGAAACTGACAACCGCGACGACTAACAAGCAATTTACTTAGCAGAACGATGCAATTTTAGGTATGCTAAAACCTCAAACTGCTTTGCGAGTCCCCCTCAAAACTGATCTGTACAGGAATACCAACCATGAACTTCAGTAACTTTAAAATCAGGGTACGTCTCAGCTTTGGTTTCGGCCTGACCTTGCTTACCATGTTGCTCATGGTAGTCATCAGCGTGGTAAGGCTGAATGAAATCGCTGACCGGAATAGAGAAATTCTCGAAGATGATGCGGTAGGCGTCATCAGTGCGCTGGAGGTTTCAGCCCTGATACAGGAAAATGGCAGCCGTACGCTGGAGTTGTTTATTACACCTGATCAGAAAGCCCGTACGAGTCAGTATGCTGCCATTGATGCGAATAAGAAAAAAATTAACGCTCTGCTTGAAGTATCCAAAAAACTGGCTCTGTCGCCCCAGGAAAAAGAAGCGGTTGAAAAATTAATCGCATCCAATGCAGCATTTGTGGCCGCATTCAGCAAAACGGGTGACCTGATCGAACTCGATCAAAAGGATGAAGCCACCGCCATGATGGGAAAATCCACCTTCCCTGCGCTAAAACAATCTCTGATCGACATAGATAAGCTCAGTGCCATACAAAAAAGCGATATGAGTGCCAATGGCGAAGCAATCAAAGGCATCATCATGTTTTCGCGCAATCTGATGATCGTCCTGGGCATTATTGCCTTCATCATCAGTGCGGCCTTCGCTGCCTGGATTTCGCGTTCGATTACCAATCCTCTTGACGAAGCCGTCAAAGTAGCCACCAAGGTCGCCAATGGTGATTTGACTGGCCGCATAGAAGTGCGTTCACGCGATGAAACCGGCCAATTGCTAAGTGCCCTGGCTGATATGAATAATAGCCTGGTCATGACCATCACCCAGGTACATAGCAGTACTGCCATGATCTCCACGGCTTCTGGCGAAATTGCTTCCGGCAATGCCGATTTATCCAACAGGACAGAGTCGCAAGCCAGCTCACTGGAAGAAACCGCGTCTTCTATGGAAGAACTGACTTCCACTGTCAAACAAAATGCAGACAATGCACGCCAGGCCAATCAATTGGCGATCTCGGCCACCGAAGTCGCCACCAAGGGTGGGCAAATCGTTGGCCAGGTCGTCAATACCATGGGGTCTATCAAGGATAGCTCGGGCAAGATCGTTGACATCATCGGCGTTATTGATGGCATTGCCTTCCAGACCAATATCCTGGCATTGAATGCCGCCGTAGAAGCTGCCCGCGCTGGTGAACAGGGTCGTGGCTTTGCCGTTGTGGCAGCCGAAGTCAGGAACCTGGCACAACGTAGCGCCAGCGCCGCCAAGGAAATCAAGACCCTGATTGATGACTCGGTCGAAAAAGTCAATCTCGGTAACAAGCTGGTTGATGAAGCCGGGCTGACCATGGATGAGATCGTCACTTCCATCAAGCATGTGGCCGACATCATGAGTGAAATCACTGCGGCCAGCCAGGAACAAAGTGCGGGTATAGAACAAGTGAATCTTGCAATTACCCAGATGGATGAAATGACGCAGCAAAACTCTGCTCTGGTTGAACAAGCGGCAGCGGCTGCCGAGAGTATGCAGGAACAGGCAGGTGCACTGGCGCAGGCTGTGAGTGTCTTCAAGCTGGATGCTGTAGTGAGTAATCAAGCTGCGCCCGTGGTCAGCAAGGCAAAAAGCAAAACAAGCAAGGCTGCAACTACTCCTTTAAAAATCAGCAGGGCACCTGCTAAAGCAGCAGAAAAACCTGTCAAGAGGACATCCAGCATGGAAAAACCAACTGCTGCTACTAATAATGACTGGGAAGAGTTTTAAGCATTATTTGTATTGATTTGTATTGCCCACACAAAAACAGCTCCACATGTGGAGCTGTTTTTACTTGTCTTGATATGCCTTGATTAAGCAGTTATTTACACCGACAAATCCACTTGCTGCAAACTATGCGCCTTGCCATCCTCACTTAACCAGATACCAGAAGCGCGGATTTGTCCGTCAGACTGATTTTGTGTATTTTTTAAATCGAATTCAGTAGTGGCATTACCAAGATACAGTGCTCCTACATTGGCCTGTTTCAAAGTCTGCAATTGATCATGACCTGCACCATCCTTGGTCCATACTTTCAATTTCTGGTAAATCGCATCGCTTTCATCTATCCAGTGATTACCGTCGCTGTCATAGGCTGCCAACTCAGAAAAACCATTCCCGGTACCCGGCCCAAACAATTCACTGCCATTATTGATCTTGCCATCATTGTTTTTATCCAGAGCGAGAAAGCCTGCTCCCTGAACGAAAGAGACATTTTCTTTCTTGCCATCGGCATCCAGATCAAATGCAAATTTTTGCGACGTCAATTGTGCAGAGTTACCAGAGAAATTGATTACCAGAGGATCGACTTTTTTGGCGTCGCCAAGCCGCACACTGCTACTACTTTCTTCGTGATAGCTGCGACTTAGCTCAAACGACAAATCGAAACTGATTTCCTTATTATCTGCTGTGACTATTTTTCCGGTAGAGTGGAAAGTAGTCTGCTCTGTCTCGGTATAGGATTGATGTCTGTCTATCTCTACACCCCAGCCTTTTTGTGCTGGCGGAGCATTTTGCGCTGCGGCATCTGCAGGAGGTTGGGCAGGCTGAGCCGTTGCCTGTGTTGCGGGTGCGGCGGCATCGGACTGTATGTCAGCGCTACTCAGGGAATTGATTTTTCTGCCTGTCATGAGTTCTATGATGTACTTGATCAGTTGTATGCGCGGATCATTTTCAGCTTCATCGCTGGCTTGCTGCACCGCATCAGTTGGCGCAGCAGAGCTCGCCGGAACTGCGGGTGGCAGAGGTGGTGCAAACTGCGCAGCCTTGCCAGCATCAGAAATTTGTACATTACTGGATGCATTTCTGAAATTCGCCGGGCCATTGGCATTCCTGCCCTCAAAATCAGGGCGCTCCTTGCCTATCCAGGCGCGTAATTTTTCCTGCGTTTCCAGAGTCGTGGTGGCAGCGTGTTGTGAAGAAAGGGAAATATCCGAGGAAGCAATTTTCATGATGCGCTCCAGCCTTGAGCTGCCAATTAGAAAAACCTGGAACGTATATCAAAAGTCTATGCACTTTCACATGCAAAATCCTGCCCCTCGCGCACAAAAAAACGCGACCACGCATGGCTTGCCAGCCCGATATCAGTTCCATCCGCACGCACATCGGAATTGGTGAACCATCAAATGGAATATGCGTGATCTAAAGGTTTAACGGTCAAAGTTCAAAAAGCTTTATGAAAAAATGCCGGATAAACTGATTTTTTATTCGAAGAAGATCGCGCTCACGGGAACTGCCATACGCTCACCAAGGTCTTAGCAAACTTGCGCACGCACAGTGGTATGCTTGCAAACTATTTTATTTCTATCTTCTTTGGGAAACTCTTATGTTCAAGTTGCGCTTATTAACAAGTGTTCTTATTTCTGCTGGTCTAATCAGTTGCGCCACCGCCATGGCCGCGAATGATACTGCCAAGACGACAAATAAGCATGCTGCAGTTGCGCAATCCGGGCAGCAAGGAAATACGCAGTTGAGTCAGCAACTGAGCCAACAGTTAAACAAGCTGGCTGATGAATACTATGAAAAACAAACCGCCTTTGACCCCATAGGTGCTACTTATAACGGTGACACCCGTTATGATGACAAACTGCCTATGACGCTGTCAGCGCCGGTCCGGGCGAAACAGATCGCCATGTGGAAGGATGTCACCAGCAAATTGGCGAGTATCAAACGTGAACAATTATCAGCGACTGATACTGTCACCTACGACTGTCTGGACTATGAACTCAAGGCCAGTCTGGAAATGGCCAAATTTGACGGTCACCTGTTACCCGTCAATCAAATGGACAGCCTGCCTGTCATCCTGGCCCATTTTGCCTCGGGACAAAGTGCGCAACCCTTGAAGACGGTTAAACAATACGAAGTCTTTTTACGCCGTCTTGCGCAATTGCCACTATGGATAAACCAGGCCACTGACAATATGCGGGAAGGCATGAAACGCGGCATTGTCTTGCCAAAGACGCTGGTCAGCTCTGCCCTGCCCCAGTTTGCGCAACTGGTGACCGACAAGGTGGAAGATCATGCCTACTTTGCGCCGGTTAAAAATTTCCCGGACAGCTTCAGTGCGACAGGCAAGCAACGCCTGAGCAAGGAATACAGGCAGGTATTAACAACGAAAGTCTTGCCTGCCTTGCGCCAGTTCAATCAATTCCTGTCTCAGGATTATCTGGCTGCCAGCCGTGGCAGCAGTGGCTTCAGTGCCCTGCCAGGTGGCGATGCCTGGTATCGCGCACTGGTGCGCGACCAGACCACAACCAATCTGGACCCGGACACTATCCACGCCTTAGGTTTGAAAGAAGTGGCGCGCATACAAAGTGAATTTGTCGCCCTGGGGCCAAAACTGGGCTACACCGGCGACCCGGTGGGCTTGCCAGCCTGGATAGATACGCAAAACCAGTATCGTCCTTACAAGACTGAGGCGGAGGTGCTGGATGGCTACCGCCAGATAGAAAAAATGGTCAAGGCCAAATTGCCAGAACTGTTTAATAAAATGCCAAAGGCAGCATTGGATATCCGTGCCGAACCGGAAATCAGCCGCCAGACAGCATCTGACCATTACACCCAGCCTGCCTTTGATGGTTCGCGTCCGGGCGTATTCTGGGCTGTCATTAATAATCCTGCCGACTACAGTACCACTGGCATGAAAACCCTGTACCTGCATGAAGGCCAGCCTGGTCATCATTTCCATTTGGCAACATCACAGGAACTCGACATACCTAAATTCCGTAAGTTCGGTGGCAATAATGCCTATACCGAAGGCTGGGCCCTGTACGCTGAAACCCTGGGTAAAGAAATGGGCTTGTTTGAAAACGACCCCAGCGCCTACCTTGGTCATCTGACGGATGAACTCTTGCGTGCCACCCGGCTCGTGGTGGACACCGGTTTGCATTCCAAGGGCTGGACGCGTGAACAGGCTATCCAATACCAGCAATCCACTCTGGGTTATAGCGAAGCAGCCTCCCGTCAGGCCACAGAGCGCTATATGGCCTGGCC
>JAZJXP010000041.1:0-19763 GCA_040390835.1 Pseudomonadota bacterium | reverse complement strand
AGCAGCGTGGGCAGCAGTTCCTGGTCGGCGGTATCAGGTTCGGTGACGCCAACGGCAGCACCCATTTTGCCGGCTGCACCAGCCATCAGTTCTGTTGTCGCTGGTAATGCCAATATCAAAGTGACGTTCAGTCCCGGTGCTTTGGGATCGGGCACACTGGTCAGGTATACAGCATCCTGCGGCAGCATTTCGGTCACGGGTAGTGCCTCACCCATCACTGTCACTGGCCTGACAAATGGCACTGCTTACACCTGTCGCGTGCAGACTACCAGCAGTGTTGGCAGCAGCGCCTGGTCGGCCTTGTCTGCTTCAGTGACACCAACGGCCGTCATATTGCCGGCAGCACCTGCCATCAGTTCTGTGGTGGCTGGTAATGGCGCTGTGACGGTGGCATTCAACCCCGGTGCACTGGGGTCGGGCACGCTGGTCAGGTATACGGCTTCTTGCGGTAGTGTTACTGTCAATGGCAGTGCATCACCTATCGTTGTCACTGGCCTGACGAATGGTACTGCCTACACTTGCCGCGTGCAGACCACCAGCAGTGTGGGTACCGGTGCCTGGTCAGCCTTGTCCGGCTCGGTAACGCCAACGCTTCCACCAGTTTTGCCAACTGCCCCTACCATAGGCACAGCCGTAGGTGCCCCAGGTCGCGGCACTGTGTACTTTACTCCGGGTGCCTTGGGGTCAGGTAGCCTGGTCAATTACACCGCCAGTTGCGGTGGCTACTTCGCCACTGGCCTTGCGTCACCTATCACGGTAACGGGCCTGCCCAGCGGCACGCCATTGTTCTGTGAGGTGAAAACTATTACCACCGTGGGTGCAAGCCCTTGGTCAAACTGGACGACTGATCCGATCTATCCATAAAACTGCGTTGTCCCAGGATGCCGGTGCCATGAGCGCTGGCATCCTGGCGAAGTGATTTCCCTGCCGCGAAAGTCTTCACCGGCAGCCTGCCATGGATACATGGATTTCGAGTACCAGCCGTCATTTCAAAGCTTGTCATGTGTGCGATTGCAATGCAATAATCGCCTACTTGGCTCATTCAAACATTGCCGTGACATTGACGTGACATTGACGTCACATAAGGCGCATTGCAATGCACCCCACGGTTATCCCTTCCCAGCGCCGTTGCAAGCCCGCGACAAAATCAATAATAAAAAGATAATTTGTTGATTGTTTTTTAATTTATTCCTATCCTCTTTAAACTGACACGCCCGTTCGGCATACGCGCCTGCTCATGTCGTTCTGCTGATGTTGTCCTGTCCATGTGTTTTATCCATGCAGATCAGGCCAGCAGTGGCATACGGCGTGATGGGTTGGTCTAAGAACGGGCATGCCAGGATGAAACAGATGCAGATTCAAAAACAAGCGAAAGCGTCAGCGTCGATATTGGCTGCTGCAGCAAGACAACAAACACCTGCCCGGGCATAACAGATAAAATAAAGGATCATTCATGTCACAAATCAATCGCCGCAAACTGCTCCAGAGCTGCGCCATCATCGGTGCCAGCGCGACACTTCCATCCTGGGTGTATGCGCTTGACACTGGCAGTTGTGCCGTCAAGACCCGCTACAACGTCAATTCGCCACAAGGCCTGGCCATGCTGGAGATCTATGCCGGTGCCGTGCGCAAGATGATGGATGCCACACTGTATCCTGAAGGTGACCCCCGGTCCTGGTTGTTTCAGTGGTACACCCACATGGTGCGCAGTGATATCAAAAAAGATAATGAGATCAAGCGCGTCTACCCGAGCGACAGTGCCAACAAAAAGCTTGCCGAGCAGATGTGGAGCACCTGCCACTCCCATTCGGGCCAGCGTAAGGATTTCTTTTTGCCATGGCATCGCATGTATGTGGCCTACTTTGAGCAAATCATCCGCAGGGTTTCCGGCAACTATTGTTTCACTTTGCCGTATTGGGATTACACCGACAAAACGCAACAATCGCTGCCAGAGCAATTTCGCAAAGAAAACGACCCGGTCTGGGGCCCGCTCTTCCGTCCAAACAGATACGATAAGGTCAATGCAGGGGGCAATGTCACCGAGGGTGCCAGTGACCTCAATCTCGAATGCATGAAGTCGATCAACTATTCGAAGGCGGATGGCCAAGGCGCTGGCTTTTGCGCCAATCTGGATCAGGCACCCCATGGCGCGTTGCATGATGATGTCGGAAATGAACAAGGTATGGGCGAGGTGCCTTGGGCAGCCAACGACCCCATTTTTTGGCTGCACCACTGTAATATCGACAGGATCTGGGCCAGCTGGAATTTTGCTGGCGGCAAAAATCCTGCCGATCCCGAATTTCTTGCGAAGCAATTTGTATTTGCAACAGACGCTGGCGGAATCGTCATGGCAACCGTAAAAGACGTGCTCACCATTCCCAAGAATACCTATGACCGCTATCTCAGCAGACCTGCTGGCAGCCCTGCTTTTATCAAAGTCCTTAAGAAACCGCAGCAAAACCTGTTCTTGCTGCATGCAGCGACTGGATCAGTCCAGGAATCCGGCCCTATTGTTCTTGGCAAAAAACCAGTCAGCACGAACCTGCAGGGCCAGAAGGCCAATGTCGGCCTGCTCCAAAGCAATAGCCTGTTTTCATTGCAATTAAAAAAATTGAAAGAGACCACTTCCATGCACCTGCTGTTAGAAGGCCTGGCCGCGAACGGCAAGGTGCAGGGTGCCTTCGACATCTATGTGCATGGGGCAGACAACGTGAAACTGGAGAAGTACGGGCCTGCCTATGTCGGTCAAATCAATTTCTTTGGTGCAGGTGAAATGCATGATCATGGCAACCACGCCCCGGCCAACGCCAGTGCCGTCGATGACAACGCCGTCAGTTTCCTGCTGCGGCCTGCGACGAGAAAGCTGCTCAAGGACAGCAAGACCGATACACCTAAAGTCACTCTGATACCGACTGCCCTGGTCAACGAGGGTGCAACACCCAGTGTTGCACGCATCTCGCTGGTCGCGTCTTGAGCCAGGCTGGCATGAAAGGCTAAAATAGGTAGAATGGTGTTATTGGATGGCGCTGCAAAGCGGAGCAGTCTTTGCAATGACATCCATTCGACCCACTATGCTAGTCCGTATGTTAGTCCGTATGCTAGTCAGTGTTGATGGAGCATGCACATGCAGGGAAACTTTTCATTGAAGGCGATGCGGATCTTGGTCAGCTTGATCACCCCGTTCACCCTGACTGTGCTTGCCTCCAGCCCGGCCAGTGCACTGGGCTTGCTTGGCGCGACGCACAAGCAGGTGTCCCGCCTCGGCCAGGCTGCCACCAGCGTCGTCATCACACTCAAGCCAGCTCATTGCAAACGAGGGCACTTGCGACATGCCAGCCTGTACCTCAAAGGGATACGCAGCAATAAAAACCCAGGTACTGCCTACCGGATTTTCCTCAACCTGCCGCAGGATGCCCAGCCAGATCCTCAGCGCAAAGAACATATCGGCGATCTCAATTTCTATGGCATAGACCAAACCAGCCAGCGAGATTACAGCATCCCGTTTGACCCACAGCTACTCATCTCCAGCCACATGCGAACATGCACCGCTACAATCATCTTCGTCCCCATGGCCACCCTGGCAAACGGCAGCACCCCTGGCATTGATGCCATTGAAATATGGGGTAAGTAGGCCAATAAGCAAGTCAATAAGCAAGCCAATAAGCAAGTAATGCAGGCGGTGAAAATGAGAGCGTGAAATCATCGTCCAGATTTTGAGAAAGGAAATTTCCCCGCTAGTAGAATAAGCCATGCGCACCATCATCTTCTCGCCGTATTCTGCTACAGACACCCATCACTGCCTTCAGCCAAATCTGAAAATTATTTTCCACATCCACGGCCATCCCTGAAGCAAACCCTGCCATTTCCCCACACATTCTGTCACCGCATCAAAGTATGCGTAATCAGAATAGTTAGAACAATCTAATTCCCTACACTGCGTTGCGTAGTGCACCCATAGCCAATTCATGGCCCATACCTCCTAGTATGAACCGCATGCACATACAGCAAACCCACGCAACCACCAGGAGTTTATTTTGTCTACAACAGCGACCAGGATAGAGCACGATTTGCTCGGCGACCGTGCCGTACCGGCGGATGCTTATTATGGCGTGCACACCTTGCGCGCAATTGAAAACTTCCCTATTACGGGCACGCCCATCTCCAGTTACCCTGAGTTGATCGCGGCGCTGGCCAGTGTCAAGCAGGCAGCGGTGGTGGCTAACCATGGTCTGGGCCTGGTCAGCAATGAACATGCCAAAGCCATCACCAGCGCTTGTGAAAAAATCCGCTCCGGCAAGTTCCATGCGCATTTTGTAGTCGATGTGATACAGGGTGGCGCGGGTACCTCCACCAATATGAATGCGAACGAAGTCATCACCAACATCGCACTCGAAGAGCTGGGTTACGCACGTGGCAGCTACAAGATTTTGCACCCGAATGAGCAAGTCAACCTGAGCCAGAGTACCAATGATGTCTATCCCACGGCTTTGCGGATTGCGCCTGCTCGAGCGCGGAGCAAGTTCCTTGAAATTAACCGAAGAAGGCCGGGCGCTTTATGAGCGGACATGGGCACTGCTGGCTGAAGTGGAGGAGACGGCAGCCATTATTGCCTCAGGTGGTGAGAAGCCACAGGGCAGGTTGCGGATCAGTGCGCCCCTGCTGTTTTCACAGGCCGCAATGGGGAAGCTGGCCGCTGGGTTCGCGGTGAAATATCCCGAGGTCAGGCTGGAAGTGACAACGGAAGACCGCCTAGTCGACATGGTCAACGAGGGTTATGACTTGGTGATCCGGGTCAATCCAGATCCGGATGAAAATTTGGTCGGACGGATCTTTTTGCGAGACAGATTGGTGGTTGTCGCGCGCAGGGATTTGATGCGTCCGAACGACAGTTCACCCGTCCCCACCGTTTTACGTGGAATGAGCGACCGGACTACGGCTTGGAATGTAATCACATCGACCGGGAA
This sequence comes from Pseudomonadota bacterium, assembly GCA_040390835.1. Taxonomy (GTDB): domain Bacteria; phylum Pseudomonadota; class Gammaproteobacteria; order Burkholderiales; family Burkholderiaceae_D; genus Undibacterium. The sequence goes on along the minus strand of JAZJXP010000041.1, from coordinate 14,799 downwards.
AGCAAGTATCACCATCGAGACGGTCCTTCGCTTGTCATCGCACTTCATGGTCCGGGATGCAGTTCGTCAAGGTGTCGGCGCAGCATGCCTCCCATTGTCATTGGTAACTCATGATTTAGCCGCTGGCACGTTGGTATCCTGGGGCGATATAGACGGCCCCGATACTGCACTGTGGGCTCTTTATCCGTCCCGGCGGCTGTTAAGTGCTCGTGTTTCGGCCTTCTTGGGATATTTACGGGATGCCTTTCCTATGGGGACGCCAGACGAGCTGGCCGCCTATATCGCCAGTTGATGGGCAAATAAAATACCACTTGAGAACTAAAATCCGGGAAATCATAACGCCAAGGAAAATTTCATCTATCGCGCGATCCTTGCCGGGATGATGTGGAGCTCGTATAAACGGCCATTGCCCGAATCCGTACAACTCTCAGAATAAAATCACAAAGATTCAAGTTTGGATGCGCGGAGGATAAAACGCCAGGACCTGAGTGCGCGCGCGGTAGTGAGGTACTCGTCGACCAACGGCGTTAAGTCCATGTTGTCGGTATTCGCCTGCACCTTGCTCTGAGACGCCATTTCATTATTGACTTCACGTAGATCAGGGATTTCTTCTACAGTGTGGACTTGCAACATTGACGCGCTCCAAAAAATAAATAACTTCTGCCGTGCGCATTTCACACATAAAGAAGACGGCCGACATGCGGATGCCTTGGCAGTCTTTAGCGGAACAGGCATAGCGCACTCCGCAATTCACGTACGAACTGCGCCGGTTGCTCCATTACCGCTAAATGGTCACCTTCCGGAATCTCGCTCCAGTAATAGAGATTCTTATAGGTAGGTTCGGCCCAGGCCTTGGGGGGCGTAAAGGTCTCGCCCTTGAAGCCAGGGACCCCGGACTGGCAGCTCGAACTCCAGGTTGTCCATGCTTAGCCGCTTAGAACGCAAACTGGTGACGACATAGGACGCCGGGTTCTGGATGACACGGTTGACACTATGCGATGAGGAACATCAGTTTATTCATGCCCGTGTGCTTTTTCCTCTTGCTCCATCTCACGCGTCAGAAAATAGTTCAACGCTGTTCGAAGGACGGCGATAGCGCCTAGCTTTCCCAGCATGTCCCAACTGGGCGCGACGGACGTTGCGAGAATGTCGGCACCCAACTGAAATTCCAACGCGAGTGCCATGTAGCGCGCCAGTGTCTGCCTCACCGAGTTGTTGTCACGAATCTGATCCGTGACACAGGTTCGTGCGAACTCAACAAAAGAGGCCACCATTCCGATCCCGATAACGAGCGCACCCACACTCTCGACAACAAGCTTGAGCCACAAGACGCAATTGACGATAACGTCCTCAGCGCCCACATCGAAAGGGGAAGGAATCATGATGATGCTTTCGCGTTTTATGTAGTCAGAAATTTACGCTAAGCGCCCACTACGGAAATCGCTGATGGCCTGGTTAATTTCTTCCTGCGTATTCATGATGAATGGCCCATGTTGCACGATCGGTTGATGTAGCGGACGTCCGGCGATCAACAGTGCACGGCAGGGTTCAGATGCCTGCAAAACGATACCATCGCTGTCCGCAGCATTTTCCAATACCGCCATATGGCGCAAGGGCACGGTTGTATTGCCAATCGACAATTCGCCACGGAAGGTGAAAACAAATGCGTTGAATTCCGGAGGCAGCGCCTGGGCAAAACGCCCGCCAGCCGGCAGTTGCAGGTCAAGATACATGGGTTGCGTGGTGTCGCGCTGCATGGTGCCCGCCACGCCGTGGCTGGCTCCAGCAATGACACGCACTGTCACACCTTCTGCGGTGACAAATTCCGGAATCTCGGCACTCTTGAAATCGCGGTACCACGGCTGGACCATTTTGTCTTTGGCGGCCGAATTCAGCCAGAGCTGAAAACTCTCCATGCGCCCTTGCTGCTGTTCGGGCGTTTCGGAGTGAATTACTCCACGACCGGCGGTCATCCACTGCATGCCTCCGCTCTCAAGCAGGCCTTCGTGCCCGGCACTGTCGCGGTGGCGCATGCGACCAGCGATCATGTAGGTGGCAATTTCAAAGCCACGGTGCGGATGCTCGGGGAAGCCGCCGATGTAATCCCCCGCTTCATTGGAGGCAATGGTGTCGAGCATCAGGAAAGGGTCCAGCCGGTGCTGCCACTCATGGCCCAGCACGCGCGTCAATTGCACGCCAGCGCCATCGGAAGTCAACTCACCTGTCACCAGATGCTCGACGGAGCGCGGCATATGGACTATTTCCAAGTTGGGGGCAGTTTGCATGGTTACTTCTCTCTTAAAAAATATCAATCACTTACGGTTGGCGTGGTATCGGGTTCTGCAGATTGGCATTGCGCCTTAGAGCGCTCAGGCAAACAGCCACCGCTTCACGAGCTTCGTATAGCGCGGCATGATGATGTAGACCATGAGCACCACGATGGTTCCCGTCACCACAAACGTGGTGAACCAACGATGGTCGGGAAACCCCAGGAACCGCAGCGCCGGTGAGACGATCATGGGAACACCGAGGACCAAGGGGTAAATCACGGACCACGTCACCAAACTCTGCCGCCAGCGGGCGGGCACCTGAGTCTTGGCTTCCATCGGGGTAAACCAGAAACCCAGACCGCTGCGAATAAAGAAGTCGTCGTCACTGGCAAGAAGCGGTTTGACTCTTTCGATGAGCTGACTGCGAATTGGTGACTCAGTCCAGGCCCGCAGATGCGCTATGGTGTCAAACCGAACGATGACCGTGTAGGTCGAAGAGAAACCTGGAACGGGTCGGATCATCTGCCAGTCAAGACTGCCAACCGCTGAACGGCAGAGCGGCCCGATTTCGTTCATCCACTTTTCGTAGTCAGCTTGCCTGTCGTCACGCACCCGATGGGTGATGACCACCGTTGCTCCCAAGGTCTCGCCAGTGCTGGAAAATTTCGCGTTTTGGTCCATGGCGTCACTCGCGTAATGAGACATCTAGCTTTTCTGCAACTTCCCCTACGTTGGAGACTGAGGGGCCACCTGTCGCCAGGTGGCTCAAGTCCAGTTTTTTTGTCTGAACTTATTTCACGGCTTTCTGTGCCGCGTAATAGCTTTCAAACAACGCCCCATATGCGGGTTCGACGTGGTCGACAAAGACTTTGGCGAATTCCATTGCGTCTGGGCGATTCCAAGTGTGCATCACCTCAGTAATAGCCGCGAATGTGTCAATTGGCATTGCGCCCGCCTGCGTGACCCGGGCAATGGAGATGTCGGTTGCCATCTTCGTCCAATTACCCGAAGCATCCACGATGCAGAACACTTTGTATCCTTCTGCGAGGGCGCTCAGTGCAGGAAATACCATGCAAATGCTCGTGAGCGTGCCTGCGATGAGCAGTGTCTTCCGCTTGGTCTTCTCGACGGCTTCGACAAATGGGCGGTGATCCCACGCGTTGATCGGGCCATTGCGCGGAACGTACACCGCATCGGGATTGCTCTGAAGGATTTCGGGAATGCTCGGACCATTAGCACCGTCGGGAACTGATGCCGTTACAACGGTCGGAATCTTCGCGATCTTCGCTACCTTCGCAAGAGCAATTACGTTGTTACGGAGTTCCCTGTACTCCATATCACGAACCAGCTGGAACAAGCCGCTCTGATGATCAATCAGCAGCAATACAGCATCGTTGGGGTCAATCATCCACTTGTTTGTCATGTCATTTCCTTTGGTTTTAGAACTGTGTACTCCGCCTGCAGCAGCGGCGGCTTTGTTTGCCGCTGTCGCGGACGTGGTCAGCAATGTTGCTGCGCCGACTGCAGCGCCGCTAACAAGCATCTCTCTACGCTTTATGTCCGTCATGTGATTCTCCGATTGGTTGATACTTTAAAATATGCTCTATCAAGCTGCAAAGGCGCGCGCTCGACCACGACTACTAGGAATGCATTGAGGATGCCCACCGCGGTTACGGCGCTCTACCCAAGGCATGCCGGAAAAAATTGCGGCCGGAGTCCTTGCCTATGCACCCTGAAGATTGTGCTTGACCTGAATCAGAGCCAATCCCGTATGCGATGGCTGTATTTAATCAGTTGCACAATGGAAGATAAACCTACAAAATATCAATTAATTATTTGATTTTATAAAACAATATGACCATCGACGTCGTAGTGAGCATGCGGGTCTTTACCGCAGTAGTGGATGCCGGGAGCTTTACCGGTGCAGCGGATAAACTCGATCTATCACGAGGCATGGCCACGCGTTATGTGGCGCACCTCGAAGAGCATTTGGGCGTTCTGCTACTCCAGCGGACCACGCGCAAGCTCTCGCTCACGGAGGCCGGCAATGACTATTACGAGCGTGCAATCCAGGTACTGACCATGATCGCGGAGGCCGAGAGTTCGGTAGCACAGGAGGCCTCTGTTCCGCGTGGAATTTTGAGGGTCAGTTCCTCGAATGCGTTTGGTGCCCGTCATTTGGGCTTGGCGATCACAGAGTACCTGCAGCAATATCCGGGCGTTCAAGTCGATGTCACACTCAACGACCGGGTGGTCGACTTGGTTGAAGAAGGTTTTGATGTCGCAATCCGCGTCGCAACAAAAATTGACCCAGGACTGGTTGCTCGCAAGCTCGCGAGCTCGCGCTTAGTGGTTTGTGCCTCGCCTGGCTATTTAAAAAAGTACGGAGTCCCTAAAGTGCCTGAGGATCTCGCCAACCACAAATGTCTTACTTACGCCTATGTGAGTTCACCAAACGAGTGGCACTTCAGACGCGAAGGTGTGGAAAAAAAGATTCTGGTTTCAGGTAATCTATCCGGCAATAGTGGCGACATCCTGCGCAGTGCCGCTATCGAAGGCCTTGGCGTTACTCTGCAACCAGACTTTCTGATCTATGAAACGCTACGTGAACGCAAGCTTGTGCGCGTTCTCCCGGATTGGGAAACCGATGATCTCGCTGTATTTGCCGTTTATCCTAATCGTAAGTTTCTGCCGCCCAAGGTGCGCAGCTTCATCGATTTCCTTGTTGAGCGTTTCGGTCCCAAGCCCTATTGGAATATTTAAGTGTTAAGTGAGTGCCAGCTACAAGTTGATAGTGTGGGCTTGCGAATAACTGAAGAAAGCTGAATTGAGTGTGCCCGCAAGTCTTTCACGAAGGTCGGGCGCATTCTTATCGTCGCATTAGCTCACGACATAGTCTCAGGCGAAACGGGCGGGCGCGTAATAAGGAGTGCGCCGTGCGCACCGCCATCTTCCGTCTTACACCGCTAAAAAAAATCATCACCACATCCCACCGAATTTGAAAATTATTTTCCACCGCCAGCATCATCCCTGAAGCAAACCCTGCCATTTCCCCACACATTCTGTCACCGCATCAAAGTATGCGTAATCAGAATAGTTAGAACAATCTAATTCCCTACACTGCGTTGCGTAGTGCACCCATAGCCAATTCATGGCCCATACCTCCTAGTATGAACCGCATGCACATACAGCAAACCCACGCAACCACCAGGAGTTTATTTTGTCTACAACAGCGACCAGGATAGAGCACGATTTGCTCGGCGACCGTGCCGTACCGGCGGATGCTTATTATGGCGTGCACACCTTGCGCGCAATTGAAAACTTCCCTATTACGGGCACGCCCATCTCCAGTTACCCTGAGTTGATCGCGGCGCTGGCCAGTGTCAAGCAGGCAGCGGTGGTGGCTAACCATGGTCTGGGCCTGGTCAGCAATGAACATGCCAAAGCCATCACCAGCGCTTGTGAAAAAATCCGCTCCGGCAAGTTCCATGCGCATTTTGTAGTCGATGTGATACAGGGTGGCGCGGGTACCTCCACCAATATGAATGCGAACGAAGTCATCACCAACATCGCACTCGAAGAGCTGGGTTACGCACGTGGCAGCTACAAGATTTTGCACCCGAATGAGCAAGTCAACCTGAGCCAGAGTACCAATGACGTTTATCCCACGGCTTTGCGGATTGCGGCTTACCAGGGCATCTTGCGGCTGGTGAGTGCGATGGAGGTGTTGAAGACTTCCTTCCACAACAAGGCGCTGGAATTCAAGGACGTGCTGAAAATGGGCCGCACGCAATTGCAGGATGCAGTGCCGATGACGCTGGGCCAGGAGTTCAGCACCTATGCAGTGATGATAGACGAAGACCAGGAACGCCTGCGCGAAGCTGCCAAGCTGATGTGTGAAGTCAACCTCGGTGCAACCGCGATAGGCACAGGCATCAATACCCACCCTGATTATGCGCGCCTCGTATGCCAGGCTTTGAAGGATATCACCGGCATACCGCTCTCCACTTCACCCAACCTGATAGAAGCAACGCAGGATGTGGGTTCGTTTGTGCAGTTGTCGGGCGTGTTGAAACGTGTCGCCGTTAAGCTGTCGAAGATGTGCAATGATTTGCGCCTTTTGTCCAGCGGCCCACGTGCCGGTTTTGGTGAAATCAATCTGCCTGCAGTGCAGGCTGGTTCCAGCATCATGCCGGGCAAGGTCAACCCTGTGATACCGGAAGTAGTGAACCAGATTGCCTTTGAGGTGATAGGCAATGACGTTACCATCAGCTTTGCCGCAGAGGCGGGGCAATTACAGTTGAATGCCTTTGAACCGATTATTGCGCACAGCCTGTTCAAGAGTGTCTCGCACCTCAGTAATGGTTGCATGGTGCTGGCAGAACGCTGTGTCGATGGCATCACCGCCAACCATGAACGCTTGCGTGAAATCGTGGAAAACTCCATAGGCATCGTCACCGCCCTCAACCCCTATATCGGCTACAGCGCCGCTACCGAAGTGGCACAACAAGCCCTGCTGAGCGGCAAGAGCGTCTACAGCCTTGTGCTGGAAAAGAAACTGCTGACTGAAGCCCAATTGAAAGAAATCCTGCAACCGCAAAGGCTGACCATGCCGCGCCAGGTCGAGATAGGCGAGACCATGATTGCGAAATAGGGCGCAAGGATATCCGCGACAGAATTGACCAAACAAAAACCTTAGGAGACACACATGAAAAAAAACAGACTAACCACATGGATCATCACCGGCATGGTGCTGGGGCTGATCACTGGCTACATCTGCCACCGCTATGCGGCTGATGCCGCCCACGCCAAGACCATCGCCGGTTACTTTAGCATTGTTACCGACATCTTTTTACGTCTCATCAAGATGATCATCGCGCCGCTGGTGTTCACCACCCTGGTGGCGGGCATGGCGCATAGCGATTCTGGCTCGATAGGCCGGGTGGGTTTGAAGGCCATGACCTGGTTCATCAGCGCATCGCTGATTTCGCTGGCGATAGGCTTGCTGTTCTCGAATATTTTCGAGCCTGGCCGTTCGCTGGCACTGACTTTGCCTGATGTGAATGCGACCACCAAGCTGGCGACTTCGTCACTGAACTTCAAGGACTTTTTGACGCATGTATTCCCGCGCAGCTTCTTTGAGGCGATGGGTAATAATGAGATCTTGCAGATTCTGGTGTTTTCCATCTTCTTTGGTTTTGCCCTGTCTTCACTCAAAGGCAATGGCCCGCGTGTGCTGGTCAGCGCGATAGAAGAAACCGCCAATACCATGCTCAAGATCACTGACTATGTCATGCGCTTTGCACCTATCGGTGTGTTTGCTGCGGTGGCTGCGGCGATTACAGTGCAGGGTCTGGAAGTGCTGGTCACCTATGGCAAGTTCCTGGGTACTTTCTTCCTGGCGCTGGCAGTGTTGTGGGTGATTTTGATCGCTGTAGGTTTCTTGTTTTTGGGACGCGATGTGTTCCGCCTGATCGGCCTGATCAAGGAACCGATGATCATTGCGTTTTCTACCGCCAGCAGTGAAGCGTCTTATCCCAAGACCATAGAACAGCTGGAAAAATTCGGCGTCAACAGCAAGATCACCGGCTTTGTGCTGCCGCTGGGTTATTCCTTCAATCTCGATGGCTCCATGGTCTACCAGGCCTTTGCCGTGATGTTCATTGCACAGGCCTATGGCATAGAAATGAGTCTGTCGCAGCAAATCACCATCTTGTTGGTGCTGATGGTGTCAAGCAAGGGCATGGCAGGCGTATCCCGCGCATCACTCGTGGTAGTGGCCGCAGTGCTGCCCATGTTCAACCTGCCAGAGGCCGGCCTCTTGCTGATCATGGGCGTGGACCAGTTCCTCGACATGGGCAGGACAGCCACCAATGTGCTGGGTAACAGCATTGCCACCTCGGTCGTGGCGAAATGGGAAGAAGGCAAAGAAGCTGTTGCCAGCGGCGTACCGGCCAATGAGGCTTATCAGGAACCGGAACCGGTGTTGGCGAGGGTGGCGAATAGCTGAGATAGCAAAATATTGGTAGTGCTTGCAGGGATGGTGCGCGTATAGTGTGCCATCCCTTTTTTTGTAGGGCGCGTTATAACGCGCCCTACGACTATGCTTTTTTCTTGCGTAGCCGTCATATCCACGCTCAGGCATCCATGCTCTGCAAAGGTTTTTGCTGCCACGCGAGGATACCGCCCACAAACAGCGTCAGACCAGAAAATATCAGGCCGCGTTCCAGCCCGCCAGCGCCGTCGGCGATCCAGCCTACAATGGTGGGGCCGACGATCTGGCCGAGCGCAAACACAGTGGTGAAAGCACTGATCCCGGCGGACCATGCTTCTGGCCTGGCGTTGTGCCGCACCAGCGCCGTGGTAGATGCCACGGCGGATAAAAATACTGCGCCAAACAAAATGCCGGACGCAAACACGGCGAAGACATTGCTGCTCAGTGCAGGCAGCAAGGCCGCCAGACCTGCCAGCGAAGTCAGAATAGCGAGTGACTGCCCGCCCTTGTAGCGGTCCAGCATGCCTGCCCAGATGCGTGATGAGGCCAGCACCGCCAGCCCCAGCAATGAATAAAAACCGGTGATGGCAGGCGCTGGCATGCCCTGTTCTTTCAACAGGGCGACCACGAAGGTCATATAGCCTATGTAGCCTGCTCCGAACATGAAATAGCCCGCCAGGCCAAAGCCAAAGGCCCTGATGCTGAACGCGCTTCTGGCACCAGCCTGCCCAGGCAAATCCTGTATGGCCCTGACTGGCAGGCTCATGACAATGGTCGCCAGCAAGCAGGCTGCGCCCATCGCCAGCCACGGCCATTGCCAGGCATGCTCGACATGCTGTGACTGTGCCACCGCCAGCGTGGCAGGAACCAGCAGGGCAGACAGGGTAATGCCAAAGCCCGTGCCGCCGTAATACAGTCCTATCAGCAAACCCGCCCGCGCTGCATGCAAGCCACCCAGGCGCGAAATCAATACGCCACCCGCGATAAATATCAGGGCGCTGGAGATACCCGCCAATATACGTTGCAACAGCAAAAATCCGGTGGCAGTCACCATACCCGACACCAGCATGAATATGCCCGTCAACACAGCACCGCCAGTCAGCAGGCTGTGCGCACGATAACGCCGCATGAGCATGGGCGTGATCAGCGCACCCAAAAAATAGCCGAGCGCGTTACCGGTATTCATCACCCCTGCCAGCAGATAAGACCAGCCCAGGTCAGCGCGCATGGGCGGCAGCAGCAAGCCGTAAGAAAAGCGCGACAGGCCCAGTGCTATTGCCGCCCCCAGCGACAATGCCAGGGCGGTCAGGACGGGACGTTGTTGCGGAAACTGGCTGAACATTCCTGGCATTACCTGCACCTCAAAATCGGGGCTGCCCCGGCAGCCAACATGTTTCATGCTCATGCGATAGAATGCATCTCATCAAACATCATGCTGTCCATTTTATAGGTAGAAGAGTGATGTACAAACGTAATTTGTGCATGTCTTGCATGAACTATATTCATGAGTATCATGAGTAACCCCTTACTTCACCTGCCGCCGCTGGACGCCATCCGTGGTTTTGTCGCCGTTGCCCGGCGCATGAGTATCACCGTGGCGGCAGAAGACCTGTGCCTGACGCAATCTGCCGTCAGCCGCCAGATACAAAGCCTTGAAGAACATCTGGGCAGCAAATTACTTATCCGCAAACACCGCGCCATCGCCCTGACCCCGGCGGGTGAGCAACTGCTAAAACTGGCTTCACCGTGGCTCGATCAACTCGCTGAATTTTCAGGTGCGCTGCGGCAGCAGGTGCAGTCGCGCCCGGTCACCATGACATCGGCTGTCAGCGTGACTGGCCTGTGGATCTTGCCCATGCTCGGCGCTTTCCAGGCGGCGCACCCCAATATAGACGTGCGGGTCTCCGCCGACAACCGCATGCTGGACCTGAAAAAAGAAGGTCTGGACCTCGCCATACGCTATGCCCGGGCGACGGACGTGCCTGCGCATGCGATCAGGCTGTTTGGTGAAAAGATCATGCCTGTAGCTTGCCCCGCCATCGCCGCCCGCGCCTTTGGCAGCCCCGAGGGCTTGCTCAAGGAAGTCTTGCTTGAGCTTGATGAACGCGCACTGCCCTGGTTACGCTGGTCAGACTGGCTGACCGCCACCGGTCTGAAAAATAGCAATCCCGATGTGGAGCCTGATGGGAAGCCAGACGGCAAATCCGACGGCAAGCCCAAGGCCTACCTGCACCTGAACCAGTACGACCAGGTCATCCACGCCGCCCTCGAAGGCCACGGCATCGCCCTGGGCCGCATCGCACTGCTGCAACCCATGCTCAAGGATGGCCGCCTGATCGCCCTGGAAGACCCGCGCCGGGGCAACAGCGACTATGCTTACTGGCTCATCGTCGAATCCGCTCCACGCGCTGATGTGCAGGTGTTCAGGGACTGGATCGTCACCGCGGCAAGGCAGTCTGCTCCGGCGGCTGGAACTCTGGGGAGTATTTGAGGCGACGGATAAAGCAAGGCGGGAACTTTGATCCACCCTGAGCAACATCATCACCGTGATGCAGGGCGCATTATAATGCCCCGTATGAGAGCGCTGAATACACTGGCAAAACATCTGTGCCGTGCACACCGTATCACACCGTACACATGCAGCGCATGGTAATGGGCGCTAGGTGCGGCATTGCTGTAGGTACGATTAGCGCAGCGTAATCGTACTTATGTCAGCAAGAGCCTGCTATTTTCTATAGCTGGTTATCCCGTAAATTGCAGAGTAAATTTTTTGTTCTTCCAGTAGATTTGGGCAAGGTTGTTTTATGCGTTTTTGTAATTATATAGCCGAACATGCGTACGATTACGCTACGCTAATCGCACCTACACAATATGGAGACTGCTCCCGATCGTGCTGTTTTTCAGAATATATCTGATGAACCAAATTTCTGAAAATATCACTGGCAACTCTCAAGACAAGTAAAATCAGCATAACTCGTGATTCATCAGGAAATTTACATGTTAAAAAAGACCCTCCATGCGTTGCTTGTTGCCAGTGCGCTCATCGGCAATAGTGCGCTGGCAGAAGACTATGCAACAACGGCTTGTAGTCAATATGGGCAGCCAGAATTTGTGTTTTCTTCCGGCCCACAAAAATTGATTGCTGCAGATGTCGCCTGGTTCAAGAAGGTGTTGGAAGACATGGTCGCCTCTGGCGAAAAATTCAAGGATGCAGAAACCATCCTGGTAGGGTCCATGGTATTGAAAATTGCTGTGACAAAAGATGGCACATACCGTTTGCTTGAGCCTGACATGAAGTCGATGCCGATCAAGTTTGTCGATTCAATTGCTACTACCCTGAAAATCATACGGCGGCAGCGTGAAACTGTTGCCAGTCTTGATGGAACAGAAGTGCCAGACTTTTCACCTTTGACAGGATTCTTGCTGATTGAAGAAAATGCGCTCCAAGCACCCGCCATGGTCATGAGCAGACACAACGCTAAAAGGTTGGGTGGCACTGGTTGGGTGCTCAGTGATGCGACCAAAAAACCCGCAAACACCACTGAGAAAATGCAAGCCATGTCTGTATATGAAGCGATACTCTATAGACCGGACATGCTTGATTTTTTGGCGCTACCCGAGGGATACACAGTTTTCGTTAAAAACCGGCGCGATTTCACGCTCGCCAAAGAAGGGAAACCGATGCAAGTCCGCAAGGGTAGTTATCTGGATTTGCTGAAGCAATAATGGCAGGGTGAGAATTAAAAACCTGTAGTGCGTAGGTGCGATTAGCGAAAGCGTAATCGCACGCATGTTGCGCTTCATACGAAGCCGATCTTGTGAATCATGTCCAAATTCGCGCTACTTGCCTTTGACTGGATATACAATTCCCCGCGAATTGGCGACAGCCAGGCTGCGCATGGCGCACCCTCTAAAGCTTCAATCAGCTTCAATCAGCATCAATCCACAAACTCCGTCTTGAAATCCCAGGCATCAAAGCCACCCACATTGGCGGCAATGCCGCCCGTGTGTTCCAGGAAAAAATGCACGGTGCGTAAAAACTCGCGGTAGTCTTCAAGTGACGCTGCCCTGATTTCAAAAGAGGCGACGCACAGGTTTTTTGCTTCCTGCACGCACTTCTTTTCTTTGTACTGGCCTGCAGCGCGGTATTGGACATAGCGGGCCAACTCATGTGTAGCATCACCACTTTTTTCGCGGTGTACATACAAATGAAAGTCACTATTGCGGCCATTGGCATAATGCTTGGTCAGCTTCAGAGTGGTCCATTCCCTGGACTCGTCATCGCCATAAAAATCACCATCTGAATCAAATTCTTCAGCCTGCCAGAACGCCGGACAAAAATCATCTTCGCCTGGCATGGCGACGTGGTCATACAGAACGATGATTTCAGAATAGATTTTCATGCTTCTCGCCTTAGCAGGGTCAGACTGTTTCACTCAACGCTAGTTAAATTCTTAGCCGATTCTCAGCTCAGTTTTGAACTGGTTTTAAAATATAATGCCACAGTCACCAAAACTTGTCTTAGTTCATGATGTTTCCGTATGAAAAGACGTTTTAAAGAGACAGGCTGATTCACAGGCTCTCTGAAAAACCTTGAATTGATAGCATTATCCAGATACCTATTCCGTTGAGCATAGTGTAAGCTTTCCCGGCAACCAGTGTTGCCAATTTTGTTTAAAGAATCTTTAAAATCAGGAGAAACCAAATCATGAGCATGGTCTTATGGATAAAACTCGACAGTGACAGCGACGACATGGCACCCGATGACCTGGGTTACCTGCTCGACGAACTCGAAGACATCGATGCCCACTGCGAAGAACTGGACGTGCAGCCATTGAGTGAGTTTGTTGATTATTCAGACGTTGAATACAACATGAGCGAAGACGATCTCGATGAAAGCTGGCTGGCTGAAAACGCCAAATGGGTCAATCCCACCGAACTGCTGATCAGCATACGCGCACTGGAAGCTGCCCTGACAGAATCAGGCGACAACAATGAAGTGCTGGAAGAATTGCAGATTATCCTGTTGCGGTGTATCGAAGCAGAAAACAAAGCCGCACAAGTGCGCCTGATTGCGGTGATGTAAAAACGACTGTGATACTTTTTAGTCCGGCGATATTAAACTGGCGCGCCCGGCGTACACCATCCAATTGCAAACATCGCCGTAAGCGTAGGGTGCATTGCAATGCGCCGTATGAGATTGCCACGTCCGCAGCAGAATATCTGTGCCGTGAACAACGCACACATGCGGCGCATTATAATGCACCTCCCGTTACGGCTACGACTATGCTTTTACTGACATTGCTGCAGGGATGAATTCTCTTGTATTTGAAGGCTTAAGTATTTGAAGGGCTACATATTTGAAGCCTCAACATGATCAATAGACTGCGCCATGCGCACCCTGCACAATCCAACCTGGACATGACATTTATGCGCCTGCTTTTAATTCTCGTTTTATTCGCTATCCTGACTGGCACATCCCACGCCGCCAGCTTTGACTGCAGCAAGCCCACCAAGCCGGTGGAACGTCTGATATGTGAGACAAATAACTTGTCTATCCTTGATGAGCAACTGGCCGGTGCCTACAAGGCCGCAATGAAAGCGGCCAGCCCTACCACAGGCACCAATACCACCGAGGTACTCAAATCCAGCCAGCAGCGCTGGCTGCGCACGACCCGTGATGCCTGCAAGAATGTGCAATGCCTGGCAAATGCCTATGTAGGCCGCATCGCTTTGCTCGTGCAATGGAATGAAGACGCACCGGCAAATAGCAAGATCGATGGCAAGGTCGATGGTAACTACGAATTCAGCCATGACATGGAATTTGCCAATGGCACACATACGATAGTGCAAGACTGTCTGACCATCAAAAGCACAGGCAATGCCCAGGCACAGGTGAATACCGTACTCGCACTATCCAATGGCCACAATTGCAGCCTCAATGGCAAGTTTGCGCTGGCTGGCAATGTGTATAGCTATCTGCCTGGCAAAGGCGAAAACGATATCCAGAACTGCCAGATCAAGCTGACCGTCAAGCAACACCAGATCGTCTTGTCAGCCGTGGGTGATGGATGCAATTCACGCTGTGGTGCACGCGCCAGTTTTGCGACTGGTGCCAGCTTCTTGCGCACGGATAAAGCGAAACAGGCTTGTGTAGCGGAGTAAGATTTGTCCGGTGATTAGCAAGTGAGTACTCAGGGTAGGGTGCGCCGTCCGCACCACATGCATTACCATATTCTTGATTTCGCAATTGAATTCAATGATCGCATTTTGAATTGTATGGCAGGGCAATGACGGACAATGTCGGCAATGCGCATAACCTCACAATCGTCATGCCGGACTTGATCCGGCATCCAGTGTCGTTAGTCCTTAAGTCGTGCAATGTTTTATTGCGAAGACAGCCGCAGGATAGTGTATTGACGCACGGTGAACAAATACGCTATCAGTGCACAAACAAAGCCGCTGGATGCCGGATCAAGTCCCACTGCTGTCCGGAATAAAACCATTGACAAGGTCTAAAAGGGTTGCGGGTAC
>JAZJXP010000040.1:0-67125 GCA_040390835.1 Pseudomonadota bacterium | reverse complement strand
GCAGTCATCTGGCCATACATGAACAGGCCCTTGCGGTCGAGTTCATTGAAATGTTCCCAGTTAGCCCATTTTGGTACCAGGTTGGAATTGGCGATCAGCACGCGAGGTGCATCTTCGTGGGTCTTGAACACACCTACCGGTTTGCCGGACTGTATCAACAGGGTTTCATCTTCATTGAGTTCTTTCAGCGATGCCAGGATCTGGTCATAGCATTCCCAGTTGCGGGCTGCGCGTCCTATGCCGCCGTAGACGACCAAATGCTTGGGATTTTCTGCGACGGCAGGGTCAAGATTATTCTGGATCATGCGGTAAGCCGCTTCGGCTACCCAGGTCTTGCAGGTTTTTTCTGCGCCATGCGGTGCGTGGATTACGCGGCTAGCATCCCAGCGTGGATCGTTGTTCATCGTCTCTCTCCATCAGTTAAATACAGGATAGCGGCAATTCACAGAAATACCGCCCAAATATAAAGATCCGGCAAGCAAACAAAATGCATAAAACCGGACAAAGCTGAATCATTGAGAGAAAGTTTAAGTTGTATATACAACTTTTGCAAGCGAATACTTAAGGGTTTTTGCAAAAATTTTGCTTGCTTGAAATTTTGGCGCGATATTACCGGATCATGCCGTTAACGCCACTATGCGTTTCAAACCAAGAGGCAGACAATAGTCACATGTTCAATCCAATCATGAAAGGCAAAAACCATGTCCGTCGTTACTGAAGTCGCCGCAGCCAGCAGCCAGGAAGCCATCGCCCATTTTGCAAACAGCCTGCGTTTTGAGACCGATTGCTGGGATACCCACCACGCATTGTCCGAAGGCAAGGCCGATTTTGTCTTGCTGGATGTGCGCAGCCAAGAGTCTTATGCCAAGGGCCATGTGCCAGGCGCCATCAACCTGCTCAGGGGCAAGATCATCGCCTCCAAACTGGCCAGCTATCCGGCGGATACCCTGTTTGTGACTTACTGCGCTGGCCCACATTGCAATGGCGCGACCAAAGCGGCGATCAGGCTGGCGCAACTGGATCGCCCGGTCAAAATCATGATAGGTGGCATCACCGGCTGGCTGGATGAAGGTTTCAGCCTGACGACAGAAGTCACTGAGCTGACATGAGCGCAATAGCTTCACAAGCAAAATTCAGAGTACGCCCTGCCCTCGCCGCTGACGCGGCAGGCTTGTTGCAACTGATGCGCGAACTGGCGGCATTTGAAGGCTACCTGGCTGAATTTCGCATCACCGCAGAGGATTTGCTGGCACGTGGCCTGGGTGCAGAACGACCACAATTCAGAGCCCACGTGGCAGCGACACCAACAGGTGCCTTGCTGGGCTACGCAGTCCTTGTCGAAGTCGCTTTCACCTACGATCTGCGTCCTGACTGGCGACTAAAAGAATTGTATGTCACCGCAACTGCACGCCAGCTTGGCGTAGGCCGGACATTGATGGAAACCGTGATAACCGATGCCAGACAGCATGGTTGCGGCAGGTTAAAGTGGGATGTGTTGCCAGACAATAGCAATGCAAAGCAGTTTTACAGGCAGCTTGGTGGTGAACCGGTAAAGGACTGGGAAGCGTGGATATTGCAGCTTGCACCCTAAGTTACCGGTCAAATTTAGAAATATTTTTTCAGATCATCCTGCGTGGATGATCTGGTTTTTCCCGCCCGGTGTCACCAATACATTTCAAGCATCAACATTCAAGGCCGTATTCATATATGGATAGCTCAGTTCGTGATTGAATAATGAAGCTGTCTGACCCTGATGCAAAAACTGGTGCACCCCTTCCCTGCCATGGTGATAAGCGAGCTGGAAAGGAACAGGCCCCAGTGAAAAACGGCGACAACCGGCAGCAAACAATTGTTTGATGTCCGGCATGCAAGGCACGGCCATGATATTGACCGGGATATCGAGTGCCTGGGCAATTGCAGAAATTGTTGCAGCATCGCAAAGCCCTGGCAAAAAGGCAGCGCTGGCTCCGGCAGACTGGTAGGCCTGCATACGGCTAATCGCCATTTTTACGGCAGCTTCACCACTCGCCAGTTCACGCAAATAAACATCCGTCCTGGCGTTGATGAAAAATCCTGCACCATTGAGCTTATTGCGTATAGCCTTGATTTTTGCGACCAGCAATTCCGGCGTACCATCACCATCTTCAAGATTGATACCAGCCACACCATACTGCTGCAGGTCTGCTACCAGCCCGGCAACGGTGGCGGCATCGTCGCTGTAGCCATCTTCAATATCCACCGACAAAGGCACTTTGACGACACGCATGATACGTCGTACGGCTGCCAGCAATTCATCACGCGGCACTGTGCCGCCGTCAGCATAGCCTAGCGCCCAGGCCAGCGAGGCACTGGAGGTGGCAATCGCCCTGGCACCATCACGTTCAAACAGGATAGCACTGGCGGCATCCCAGGCATTAGGCAACAACAAGGGTGTACTGCCCTCGTGCAATTCTTTGAATGTACTGAAGCTTGTGGCTGTCATGAAAAACTCCAAATGTTAATTCATTAAAAAACATCGAAATCTTACGCAATGCGGCAGAATATATCCCGCCGGATTCGGCCATCATTGTCACACAAAAAAAGCCGGGCCGTTATTAGTGGACTGTAACAGTGGAAAGCAGAGTGCCTCCCACTTGCGCGACGATCATGACTGCGTTGCAAATGCTCGTGATAGCTTACTATCACTGTGCTTTGCGCCTTGTCCTGATCGCCAGGCAAGCGTTTTTCACTTCTGTTTTTACTGTTACAGTCCACTAGCGGCCCAACTGCTCAACAACGCTGCCTGCATCAGGCATCAAAGCCGCCATCAGCCTTGAGATTGGCACCTGTAATGAACGCGGCATCTTCACTCGCCAGGTAAGCAACCAGACTGGCGATTTGTACACCTGTGCCGTATTTACCGGTCGCCATATAGCCGCGCATGGTGTCAGCAAAAGCACTGTTGGCTGGATTCATTTCTGTATCAACCGGGCCGGGCTGTACATTATTGACGGTGATGCCACGTGCACCCAGGTCACGTGCCAGACCGCGGGTGAAAGAGGCAACCGCACCTTTGGTCAGCGCATACAGCGACAGGCCAGGTACGGGCACATAATCACTGTTGACGCTGCCTATATTAATGATGCGGCCACCTTCTTTCATATGACGCTGCGCTTCTTGCGAGGCAACAAACACACCCGTCACGTTGACAGCGATCAGACGTTGATAATCTTCCATGCTTATATCGGCTATGTCACCGGCGACCAGTGCACCCGCATTGTTGACCAGGATATCGAGGGTGCCAAATTCCGCGATCGTTTTTGCAACAGCCTGCCTGACGGCATCTGCATCTTGTGCATCGGCACGAATTGCCAGTGCCTTGCCGCCAGTAGCGCGTATATCTGCGACCAGTTGTTCTGCCTGTTGTGCACTGCTTGAATAGGTAATGGCAACTGCTGCGCCATCTGTTGCCAGTTTACGCGCAATTGCCGCACCTATACCGCGTGAACCACCAGTGACCAATGCTGTTTTACCAGCCAGATTTGTTTTGGATGAGTTGTTTGTTTGGGCGTTGAGTGTTTGTGTCATGTCGTCTCCTGTTTAGTTAAGCCTGGTTAAGCTTGATTCGGTTTAATTTCTCTAATCCGTGATTGGATGAAGCTATTTTGTGCTTTTTAAATGATTACAAGTAGTCCATAATCGATTACATTACTTTCAACTAAAAGTTGAAAATTGAAAACTCATTATGGAAACCCTCTCCAGTATCGAATCCTTCGTGCGCAGTGCAGAAGCAGGCAGTTTTTCGCAGGCAGCACGCAACCTGGGCTTGACGCCAGCGGCTGTCAGCAAAAATGTCGCCAAGCTTGAGTCGCGGCTGGGGATACGCTTGTTCCAGCGCAGCACGCGCAGCCTGATGCTGACGGAAGCAGGAGAAGTATTCCTGGCACAGATCAGAGGTGGGCTGGATAGCATACAGGCCGCATTGGCGAATGTAGAAAACGTCGCAGGCAAACCCGCTGGCGTATTGAAGATCAGCCTGGCACTGGCTTTTGGGCGTGATTATGTTTTGCCTGCGGTGAATGATTTTATTAACACCTACCCAGATGTGATTCCCGACCTGCATTTTGATAACCGCAGCGTAGACCTGATCGCTGAAGGTTTTGATGTCGCCATCGGCGGTGGCATAGAACTGGTCCCCGGTGTGATCGCCAGGGAGATCGGGCGTGCTCACGTAATACCGGTTGCATCGCCTGCCTATACCTCTAGTCACAAGACGCCAACAATACCTGCAGACCTGGCAGATCTGGATGGCATCATCCGGCGCTCACCACAAAGCGGCAGGCTGCGTTCATGGACGCTGCGCAATGCCGCTGGTGAAGAAGCCGCGATGGAACTCAAGACACGTATCATCATGGATGACCCCGAAGCCATGTGCCGTGCGGCTTTACTGGATCTGGGTGTGGCCATGGTACCGAGGCTACATGCGCTGCCCTATCTGGAAAGCGGTGCATTGCTGCGTCTGCTACCCAGTTGGTATGCCGATATCGGCCCCATTGCTCTCTACTATACCAGCAGCAAACTCATGCCTGCCAAGACCAGGCTGTTTGTCGATTTCATCCTCATGCGTTTTCGTGAGCTGGATATTGCTGGTAAGTTTTCTGCATTGCCGCGCAAAAAATGACAATGGCAGCCGATATATTCGCTATCACTGGCCCGCTATGAGAAAATGCAGGCACCCATCACTCTAAGCTACTTATCCTGTGAAACCCAGCAAGCCAGATATTCCAGCCTTTCAAGTCATCAAAGATACCCTGCTCCAGGAAATCCAGTCAGGCAAATGGAAAGAAGGCGCTGCCATCCCTGCTGAAACTGCACTTGCGAGTCAGTTTGGTGTATCACGCATGACAGTCAACCGCGCTGTGCGCGAGCTCACCAGCGAACAAATCCTGACGCGCATACAGGGTTCTGGCACGTATGTGGCACAACAAAAATACCAGGCAACGCTGGTGGCGATCAAAAGTATCGCTGAAGAAATCCGTTCTCGCGGCCATGCCCACCGCAGCGAATTACATGAGCTGAAGGCAGAAGTCGCGACTGAGCAACGGGCTGCAGAATTCCAGGTCCAGGCGGGGCATCCCTTATTTCATTCGGTGATTGTCCACTTCGAAAACGAAGTAGCAATACAGGTAGAAGACCGCTGGGTTAACTCCAGTGTGACACCAGAATACTTGCAGCAAGACTTCAGTGTCATGACCCCAAATGAATATCTGGTGGCCGTCGCCCCTTTGCAGGGTGTCGACTACAGCATAGAAGCCGTGCTGCCACCAAAACAGATAGCCGAGATGCTGCATATCTCAGCCAAGGAAGCCTGCCTGGTCTTGCACAGGACCACCCGCTCGCGCGACATGATCGCCACCAGCGTGACCATGTGGCATCCGGGTAAGCGTTATCAGTTTGCGGGTAGTTTTTAAGGCATCTCAACACAGAGACACAGAAGTTGCACAGAGGAGCAGAGGAGTACAGAGAAATTCTTTTTGGTCTGCTTCAATTTCGTAGGAGCGGCTTTAACCGCGAACATCTGGCCGTATCCGTTATTTCCGGTTGCGCCAGGCATTCGCGGCTAAAGCCGCTCCTACATCAGTAGTCAGGAACTCAAGCAACATGTTGCTTGCTTACCAAACGATGATCTTTTGCAAAAAATCACTCCTTCCCCGGTAGTGATCTCTTTGGTCTTAAAATTTTCTACGGTATCTGTCACCCAAATCATCCCTCACTGCGTTATATCTTAACAATCTGGCACCTGCGGCTTTGTAAGCTAATGTACTTGTAACACCAGTAAGCGCCTGACAAGTTAAAATACTGGTTACGCCCAAATAAGCAAGAAAGAAACATCATGGCTAAAAAGAATGAACTGGACCCGGAAACCGAGGCGCTGATTGCCTGGTGTACGGAAGTAGAAGGCTTCCTGGTTGCAGGCGGTGCCACCGTCAACCAGGCGCAAGACCATATAGAAGAGCAGATAGAGTGGTTCACAGATCTGTTTTTTGACGGATTAACACCGGAAGAGGCAGCCAAAGAAGCACTGGCCTGAGTGTCCGAGTAAGCTCACCTCTAAAGTATATTGAAATAAAGATGATTCACCGAAAATTTTTAGTACCACTCACCTTCTCCCTTGCTCTTGGCTTATTAAGCGCCTGTACCACCACCAAACATGCTGGTATGCAGCATGAGGAATTTGGTGCTACCGGCGTATTTACGCGCGGCTTCCCTGGCACTGAAAAAAGTGCCTGCGAAGCTGCACGTCGCGCACTGCTGAGCCAGGGTTATGTCATCAGTGACTGGAAACCTTCGGTCCTCAAAGGCCGCAGGAAATACCAGCCAGAAGCAGATGTCCATGCAGAGATTGAATTCAATGTCGTCTGCGTAGCAGACAGCAAAGGCAGCAATAGCACGACCGTTTTTGCGAATGCGGTACGTGACCGCTACTCCTTAAAAAAGAGCAACACTTCAGCCAGTATCGGTGTCAGCGCCCTGGGTTCAGTGTCCCTGCCATTTGGCTCTACAGATGATGCCCTGGTCAAGGTTGCCAGTGAAACTATTCCTACCGGCCAGTTCTATGAACAATTCTTTGAATTGCTAGATCGCTACCTGGATAGCGTGCCGTATATTCAAGAAACGGAAGAAGAAAAGAAAACAGTGGCGGCACCCACCTCGCCAACAACCACGGCAACATCAGCGAGCCAGCCAGCAGCAAATGCACTGCCGCCAGTCGAGTCTGGCAAAAAAACTGAGGACTAAGCCCATGCAAGCTGACGATCTGCAAAGACTCCTGAATTTCAAAATGCCTTATGGTAAATACAAAGATACCGTCATCGCAGATCTGCCCGGGAACTACCTTGGCTGGTTCGCGCGGGAAGGTTTTCCTAAGGGCGAAATTGGCCGTTTGCTGGAATTAATGTATGAGATTGATCACAATGATTTGGGTGAGCTGCTGGCGCCACTCAGAAAGAAGTCCTGAGAAAGCTGGCTTTCAGGACTGAGCAAGGCGAGTACACTGGCACGTACACCGACACGTACACCATTTACAGGCTCAAAACGACAAAAGGCAGACATGTTCAACATGCCTGCCTTTTTTACCAGCCGGGACTAATTAATTAGTTTTGACTTCTTTGCTTTGACGCTTGCCTGCAGCAGTTGCTGGCAGGAATTTCATAGGGTCATTCACGCCTGCAGCATACGCAGTAACCAGGCTACGCTGTCTCATGCAAGAAGCGCTGAGTACGGTGGCATCAGGTGCAGCAGAGTTCACACAGACTTGTAAATCCTTGACAGTATCCAGTGGAATACCAGCAGCCGCTGCGACAGAAACGATGGATTGTGGATTTGCACCGCTGGCAACCAGATTATCCACAGTTGCCTGCAAATTGCTTGTCGTTGTCAGTGCATTGAAGATGCCGTCAACAGAAGTGTCCACGCCTTCAGCGCAGGCTACCGACAGACCACCAGCCAAAGCCAGCCCTAATAATGTGTTTTTTATCAATTTTTTCATCAGTATCCTCCAACTTGTTGACAAACCATTTTGTCTCACGCAAATGATTCTAATTAAGTGTAAATCAAATTGAAAGCAGATAATTGTAACCTGCGGGCTCAGGTCATGAAATTGATCGAATTAGCATTTAACCACTTTTAAAGGATTTTGCCACTGGTATGCAGTCAATAGCAAGTTTGTGCTTATCAGCTTCACCCATAATAATGCCGAACAACAACAAAACCCTTGCTACTGCTCCCTTTTAGGCGGCCTGCTGAACTTGCCCTCTTTGCGCGGCAATGGCATTAAGCTGATCAATAATTGACTGGTCTCTTTCCAGTGCTTTTGCAGGAGGTATGACCAGAGTCGTGATTTGTTTCAATTGCATCTGCGGCAAATCTCCAAGACGAATCTTGTCTATACGTGTTTTTTCAAGAGGATCAGTCGCAGCCTCATATAAAATCACTTCATGATCCAGCGGATAGCTACGTGCCAGCTTGTTGACCAATACTTGCAAATACTCTTGATTTGTCTCTAATTTCTTTAATGCGAGCTCACCGGCAATGCCTGGCTGCCACAGTATCAACAATGCGGAGGTATCAATGGCGCGATTGTAAATCATGAATTGTGTTGATTCCATCGATTGCATGCCATAGGTACCCGGATCTATACCCAGGTCGGCAACCAGGCAATCTAGAGCTGAAATACCAGGCTCCATATGTGCCTGGTATCCTTCTGCTCTGGCGTCTGCAATAGCCATATGAGAAATACAGGCGAAAATTCCGGGGTGCCCATAAAAGGCAGCGCAAACTCGTTTTCCAGAGCGCATCTCTGCAAGTATAGTATCAGCCATGCGTCTGTAGGTATCGCGACGATTCTTGCCCTCGATATTCATGTCTTCGTAATATGAATTCAGACAAATATATTCTTTTGCGACACCTTGCAACCATTTGCGAGTAAAGATATTCGGCACAGCCGCGACGACGATATCAAAAGATTCGATATAGCTTTGCGCGATTGGCGTCAATTGCCCCCCCATGCGCATACCAGTACCAACGCAGACGAGTGATCCTTGTTTTTGACTTGTCATAGATTATCAGGATTAAATATCATAAGAGAGGCTGCAGCAAATGCAATGAAATAGAGCCAGAAACAAATATGATCTGGCTCTACATCGTATTACTATCAACAACTTCTATCTTCATTGCGTTTGTAAAAAGCGTTTTTCACAAAACGAGTATTACGCGACAATTTCTTGCTCAAATGGGGCTTGCTCATCACCGGCAATTTCCCATGACCCGAAGTGAGTCTCCGTAGCATCAATAGCATCAAAATCCCTGAACGGTAGATCAAGGAAAGCTGATATTTCACGCCTGTCCTGGCTCAGCATCAGAACTTGCTCATCTACGGACAAACCAAATTCACGTGCGGCCTGTTGCGGGTCTTTTTTGTGCGCCTGGATAAGAACAGCATTAGTATCAAGAGCATTCAAATAATCTAACAACTTAGTCATATTTTCTCCTTGGTCGGCAAAACTTTCAGGTGCAATACCAAGAATGATTCTATGCTCTTGTGACAACTAAAGCAAAACTATTTTTGACAAATTATCATCAGCAAGTCTATGGAACTTGCCTGTAAACGCTAACGCAGTTTCTGCCTTCAGCTTTAGAGATGTAAAGTGCCTTGTCGGCGGCTTCCAGGGTTTCATCAAAATTCTTAAGCCCGTTTCCATCTACTGTAGCCACACCAAAACTGGCAGACAGTGAGAATTTATGAGCACTAGGTTCTGTATCTATCATTGTGATTGCCATACGACAGCGCTCAGCCAATTGAAGGGCTGAGGCCTGGCTTGAGTCTGGCATGCAAATACCAAACTCTTCACCACCGAGTCGCCCAAACAAATCAACCTTGCGTAAATGTGTTTTCACGGTTTCACTGACACTTTTTAATACCCAGTCACCCGTAGCATGACCATATGTGTCATTAATATTTTTAAACAAATCCATGTCAAACAGGATAATGCTCACACTACCAGTGCGCAATTTGAATGCTTCATTGGCGAAGCTGATGAAATGCATGCGATTGGCTGCCTGGGTAAGGCCATCCGTTTGTGAGAACTGGCGGAACTGATTTTTTTGCTGTAAGGTTTTGATCAGCCAGAGTGACAACAGCACCAAAATCGCAGCTACCAGTGCAATTGCCAATATTAGATTTTGGTTGTTTCTTTTTTCTAGCTCTCGCTCAACTGCAAGAATTTTATTTTTCTGTTCCAGCAAACTTAATTGTATGGCTTTGTCTTGCGTATCAAATCTCACACGTTGGTAAGCGAGGTTCTTATGCAACTGATCGTCAAGCACACGGTTTTTCAGTACCAGTGCAGTCTCATAGTATTCCAGTGCAGTAGCAAACTGTGACTGCGCACGTTTGATACTGGCCATCGTTTCGGCAGTTTTTTCCAACAACTGAACGGCATTGCCACTTTTTGCATGATGATATGCTAGCAAGCCATAATGCTCTGCCTGCTCAAGATTACCGGAGTTTAAAAAAGCTCTTGCCAAAGCCTCTTCTAGTTGGGTACGGTAGTCAGAGCTTTTATTTACTTCCAAAAACTCTGCCAGCAGTTGGATTCCGGCACCTTTCCCTTGGAGGTAATTTCCCGAATCAATCAAATCAACAGCGGCAAGAGAGCGCAAAATCTGCACAATTACTGTTGCACCACTATCTTCACATATTTTTATTGCTTCGGGCAATATGGAACGGGCACGCTGCCGCTCCCCACGTAGCAAATTGATTTCCACCTGATCAGCAATACCTATACATTTCACACCTGTTCGTTCGTCTTCTTTGCCAATTTCAACCAAGCGCTCCGAATAAGCAAATGCTTCATCATACGCACGCAGAGAATTATGTAGAGTAATCGCTGCCTGCAAGGTATCCATCTTAGCAATCTGATTGGTGAGTTTGGGTAACAGTAAGATACCCTGATTCATCGCCAACAGCGCATTTTCAAACTCACCCAGTTGGGTATAACCCGCTGAAAGCTGATACAAGAGGCGAACGCGGTAATCTGGATCTGTCACTTGCTCAATGTTTGCACGTACTAACTCAACCCGCTCTTTGTGCCGCCCTCGATAACCCAAGGCAGAAGCACTAAGAAGCAGGTGCCGATTTTTTTGTGTACTGCTAAACGATGCACGATATTCTTCGAGTTTGCTCAGAGTTTCCCACGTCTTTTCAGGAGATATCTTGATCTCCTTTGATGCCTGTACAAACAATTCATCTATAGTTTTCTCATCTGCACCATGCACATGCAATGACACTGCACTTCCGGCAAAAAGTAATATGGCTAATACAGTACTTTTAAAGTGCCGGAAGTTCATCAGATACACTAAATATGACTTATGGATTGGGCGTAGTTTCAATGGAATCAATCGCTGGCAATTCATCTGCCGAAATCCCAACAATACCAGCAACAGCGGCCTTATCACCAGACAAAACAGCTGCCTGCTCCGCTGCTGTCAAACCAAAACTGGTCATTGCTGCGTCAGGGTCGCTTCTGTGCGAAGTCAGAGCGTCAGCATCTTTATCCAGTGTATTCAAATATTCAAGCAATTTAGACATGATTTTTAACCTTTCAATAGACTTCTGTTGTATAAAACACGAGGTAATACCATGGAAGATTCTATTATGTTTCTGTAAAAACTTGTAACAAATTTCAAAAAATCAATGCATTATGCGCAACACTGGATAGCGAAGCCATTCAGGCTCCTTAAATCTGGCGCACCGACTGAAAATAAAGTCCAGCACCGCTTGCTGGTCATTGAGCAAAGCTGGGTTTTCCTGCTTCCATTGCTCAAAAGCTTGCCTGACTCCTGGCTCAGTATTCAAGATATCTGCTGCGGTGTCTTCAAACACATAATCTGAATAAGCTTCTTTCTTTTCCAGTACGCTATTAAAGAACCCCCAACGGAAGAAACTGTCATGCGCCTGCGGCTCCAGAGTTTCAACGATGTAACGCGCTCGCGGCTGATCCAGCGAAACCAGATAATCACCTGCATGAACTGTGACACGATCATTTATCTGCAGCAATTGCACATCGTCATGAAACATGTGACCCTCATAAGCATGCGAACGCGATTGCACAGACTGTATGCGATACAGCTGCGCCTGCATGGTTGTATCACTTTCCAGCCTTTGCATCTGCACGCCATTCCATTGCAGGCGCTCTATCACCGCACGCCAGGCTTGCGGTATCAAATAGGCTTTGGGCTGGGCGACATTGATATCAGCAACAAAGTGGTCGTAATAAGCGATTGCTTTTTCCCATGGCTGGCTACGGTCGTAGGACAGACGCGTGTAATTACCCAGCACACTGGGGCTATAAACCGCCTGATAACCCTTGAACATAAAGCTGGAAGACTGGCTATGATCTGCCACCCAATGAACAGCAACTTGCTGTTGCTGGCTGGCAGTCTGACGCGCTTGTGCACGCAATGCCTGTATCTCAGCACCATGGGCAACTGTAAAGGACAGCACCGTTTCCACCAATGCACGCATGGATGCATAGCGGTCAGCAAAGGGTTTCAACATATGGGTTTCTGGCATGAAACCTATGGTGTGATGCAAGGCTGCATAGCCAGTAGAGAAACGCGGCGTCTCCAGAAAATCTTCTATGCCATGATCAGGGCTGTCCTTGACTGGATTTACGTAGGGGCAAGTCGGCCAGCCGCGTGCCTGCATTTCTGCATAAATCGCTGGCAGCATGTTGTCACGCAAAAATGGCCCCAGACCGTAGCCCAGCTTGTCGGCCTGGGTTTGTATCAGGGTCATGGTGTAATGATAGTCAGCCCCGTTTGAGGTATGCGTATCGACCATCACATCCGGGCTCCAATCGCTGAAAAAGCGATTGAAGACCTGGGCATTTTCACTATCACATTTGATGAAATCGCGGTTCAGATCCAGGTGCAGGCTATTACCGCGGAAACCGAATTGCTCAGGGCCATCCTGATTCACGCGTGAAGTATCCTGACGGTTCAGGCAACCATCAACGTTATAGACGGGAATGAACAGAAACACTGTTTTACCCAGTGCGGCAAGTCTCTCAGGCTGAGTGCAGAAATCACGCACGAGCGCCATGCAGGCATCAATGCCTTCTGGTTCACCTGGATGGATACCGTTATTATTGAAAAACACTGGCCGCTGCTCTTGCTTGATGCGCTCGCGCTCAAATACACCATCAGCCGTCACGATACCGGCATGGATGGGCTTGCCATTGTCAGAAACACCGATCTGGCTGAATTGCAAAATAGCAGGAAATTGTGTCGCAAGATTTTGATAAAACTGTATGCAAGCTTCCCAGGTGGTAGTCTGGTTTTGGTTACCCGCTTCATAGGGTGTGATGAAGCTGGTGGTATGGTCTGTATGTGATGACATGCGTTACACCAGTTGAAAGTAAATGTATCCCACAATTTTAGCGTACAAGTCATCAAATTCGCATGGCATACTGATGCTTGATTGAAACAAATCAGATATTGATTTCTATTGCCAAAACTCATTTCATCAGAATTAGTGAGTTCTAATATATTGCGGGAGATTTTCGTGACTGATGCTGAGATAAGCGCCCTGCGCCAGAACTGCCATACGACCTTGCCTGGGCACCGTACCATCACGCCCGCAGAAACCTTTGCGCGCATGGCGACCTGGTCAGAAGCCCATCAGGTGCAGCATGACACCTATGGCGACGGCGAATTGCTGCAGTCTTTCGAAAACAAGATCGCTGCTTTACTAGGCATGGAAGCCGGGCTGTTCTGCATTACCGGTACCCTGACCCAGGTTACTGCATTGCGTCTCGCTTGCGAAGAAAGGGGCAATCCGCTGGTTGCCCTGCATGCGAGTTCCCATATTCTTGTTCATGAAAGAAGCAATTATCAATTGCTCGATCATTTCAAAGCTTTGCAAATCGGTAATCCACACCGGCCATGGACAATGAAGGACTTACAAGCCCATCCAGAAAAAATTGCCGCTGCACTCTATGAATTGCCCATGCGTGAAATAGGGGGGCAATTGCCTGAGTGGGAAGAACTGAATGCCATCAAGGCTTATTGCCGCCTCCAAGATATACACCTGCACATGGATGGTGCCCGCCTTTGGGAAGCAGCGGCCGGTTACGGCCGTAGTCTTGCAGAGATGGCCTCAGACTTTGACACTGCCTATGTATCGTTTTACAAAGGCATAGGTGGTCTGGGTGGAGCCATGCTGTTGGGTAACGCCGAATTCATCACCAAAGCGCGGGTCTGGATGCACAGGCAAGGTGGCAGTGTATTCCGTCGCAGCCCTTATGTGGTGGCCGCTGCCATGCAGTTTGATGAAAGACTTGCTGCCATGCCTGCCTGCTTCGCCCGCACACGATGGTTATTTGAAGAATTGTGCGCCTATCCTGAATTCAAAACCAATCCGGCTAGGCCTCAATGCAATATGTTGCATCTGTACCTGCCCACAGACCGGGATACTGCCATCGCCATCCGCAACCGCATTGCGCAGGAGCATGGCATATGGTTATTCAATAATGCTGCACACACTGCCCTGCCTGGGCAATGCATGTTTGAATGGTATGTCGGTGATAACTTACTGAACATGGCAGACGAAAAACTCAGGCAGGCATTGGGTTTGCTGGCTAATGCCTTATAAAATATATATCGTTAAACCGGCTTTCCAGCATGTTATGTGAGTTATCGCACATACAAGCCTTTTGGGATTCATTAAGCTACCTTCCATCGTTTCATCATTTCAAGAAACGCAAAGGAGAAATAATGATAAGCCTGCTCAATCTGCAGTCAGATAAAGTCAAGTATGACCCTAACCATTTGTTTGATACCCTGATCAAACGCCTGCATTTAAAAAACGATGCAGCACTGGCTAAAATGCTGGACGTGGCACCGCCGGTGATCAGTAAAATCCGTCATCTGCGCTTGCCGATAGGAGCATCACTGATGATAACCATGCATGAAATCAGTGACCTCAGCATCAAGGAATTGCGTGCCCTGATGGGTGACAAAAGAGAGACCTTCCGGATTACTGATTCGCAGTTAAAACCCATTCTGGCCAAGTCACGTCCCAAAAGCAAAGAGCGAACTATGAGTCAGCAGTATTAAAGTTTGCGATCGTGATCATCGCCTGGGAAAAGTCAAGCTCAGGCGTGCACCGGAATATTCGCTGTGCATCGCTCCATTACCTATATCGTAATGACCGCAGTGCAGTTCGACTATCGCCTTGATGATAACTGATCCAAGGCCCAATGAAATTCCGGCTTTCTTATTTGGCAAACCTGAAAATAACAGGCGTGTGTCACGCCTTTGCCCAAAGCGAAACATGGCATCTGCTGACAAACCGGGACCATCATCTTCAATAATCAATTCCAGCATATCAGCAACAACTGACAGTCGTATACGTACCCTGCTTTGCGCATATCTGGCGGCATTGTCAAACACATTACGCAAAAGCCTGGATATGAGATAAGTGTCGCCTGTGATAGTCCCGCCCTGCTCACCGCCTTGTTGACAGCTAGCGTCTATCTGTAATAAAAATTCTATAACTTGATCCGATTGCTGCTGCATATGGACCGCGTGACCGGTTTCTATTTTCAACAAATCACATAAATCCACGCTGGTGGCCTGGTTACGGTAACGCGGCTCATCAATATTGGCGATAAAAAACAAGTCATCAATCAGCCTGGTGAAATAATCAAGCTCGCTGCTGACGACGGTAAAGAATTCTTCACGCTCTTGCTGCTCCATGGCTTCGCCATGCACTGACAAGGTATCGATCGCGGTACGCAAACTGGTCAAGGGTGTACGCAAATCATGCCCCAGTTCTTGCAAAAGTTCACGCCGCGTTTTTTCTATAGCTTGCAATTGCATGACCAGTCGCTGTATTTCATCGGCCATGGCATTGAAATGTTGCATCAGCCCGCCTATGGCATCCAGCCTGCCTGAGGTAAAACGAGCGCCCAGATCACCAGCTTCCATGCTTTTAATAACGCCCCGCGCTTCGGCAGAACGCCCACGCAAATACAGAGTGAGCAATAATAGACCCAACAAAATTGCGGTAATCAGCGTCACTACAAACAATGTCGCCATGGTAAAAAATGCGCCACGGGCTGGTGTGCCCGGATTATGTATCAGTAAATAGCGTGGTTCATCTGACTGTAGACGCACAATTGCAGAAGCTGCGCTCCCTGAAAAAAAGCGCCCGCGCGCCACTACCCCATGAATCACTGCAGGCTTGGCACGTTGCAAGAGCGCAGCTGGCGGCACGGCATCACCTGGATTACTGGCAAGGATTTTATTGTCTGCATTCACTATCCACATTTCCAGTGGGATTGCCGGTGATTCGCTACGGTAAGCCTGCACACGACGCAAGCCTTCTGCGTAATCATGCTCTTCAACAATGCGGGCGATAAACAGATACATGCTGCGCTGTACTTCGTCTCCTGGGCGTGTAGTCACCTCCCTGATCATCCAGAGATAAAACAGACTCAGCACCAGAGCAAAAAATATGCTGATCGCAAAAAACCGCAACCATAGTGAACGACTCATGCATGCTCCAGTTTGTAACCAATGCCATAAATGGCGATAATACGCTCAGTCGCGCCGGCATCCTTTAATTTGCGACGCAGATGACTCAAATGTGAGTCTATGGTGCGGTCGTAGATAAGATTAGTGTCCTCAAACTGATTCAATATCTGTTCCCGGGTGATGGCTCCTCCATTTGCTTTTATCAGCAACATCAGCACTTCATATTCCTTCTTGCCCAATTGCAGAGCAGTTCCGGCAATACTGGCATTACGACGCTGAACATCCATTTGAATATCACCAAAACTGATCACTGTCAGATTCTGATAGTCTGCCTGCACCCGTCCCAATAGACGACGCATGCGCGCACTAAGTTCCCGCAAGCCACAAGGTTTGCGTATGTAATCGTCGGCACCACCTTCTATACTAGCCACAACCACACTTTCATCTGTTCTGGCTGATAACATCAAAATGGGAGTTGCCGGATGTAGTACACGCAATTGTCTGCACAGACTTATGCCATCCCCATCAGGCAAGCTAACATCCAGCAATATCAATTCAAATGTCTGATGCATCAGCACTTGCATCGCAGCCGCGATGCTGTCCGCATGATTGAGTACAAAACCCTCATAGCGCAAACCCATGCTTAAAGTACGGGCGATCATGGGATCGTCTTCGACTAAAAGAACTGAAATTGCAGAGCTCATGGGCATTGAAACATGTAGTAACAAAGAATATGCCTTCATTTTGCCATACTGCCGACAAGGAAGACTTCTTCCATCAAAATTACATAATTCATGTTTACAGTTTCTGACAGCGGGCTTGCTACCTCTTAGTGTCTATCGCAAGTCTATACATTATCTGTCCCTATACTGGAGATCACATGTCTTACACTTCACCCATACTGACTGTTGCGGCCATTGCAGCTGTCAGCAGCATACTCAGCGCCTGCGGCGGCGGCTCTGGTGGCCCATCTGACGCCTCGCCACCTGTTTCCAGTACTAGCAGCACGACCACCACAAGCAGCACAAACCCTGGGGTCAGCAGCAACCGCCTTGCGGCAGCCATCGTAGCGGCAAAAAATGCGGCCAATACAGACCCCCTGTGTACTACCGACAAGGTGGGTGATTTTTACTGGGAAATTGGCAATGCCAGTGATAACGCGCCGATAGTGTCCGGCTCGCAAGGTGCTGGCAGCGTAACTTCCACCAGTTATTTCAATATCGCCTCAGCCTCAAAATGGATATTTGGAGCCTATGTACTGGAGAAGAAAGGCATAGACCAGGTGCGTAGCAATAGCTCTTTAAAAGATGGCTTACGTTTCATGTCTGGCTATACCGGCTTCAATGAGGACGCTTGTGTAGGCAAGCTGAACATTACTGCATGCTATATCGCCGGTATGAATGGTAATACTGGCCAAGCGAATTCAGATACCGTCAACAAATTCGACTACGACAGCGGGCATGATCAAAAGCTGGCCAGCGTGGATTTGGGTCTGGGCAATTTCACGGCCGCCCAGCTTGATACGGAATATCAAAATATCATAGGCCTGAGCAGGGGTTTCAATATGGCAGCGCTAGACCCATTGATGGCAGGTGGCATGATGGGAACTGCGACAGATTATGCACTGTTCCTCAAAAAAATCATGAAACAGGAATTGGTGATAGGTAGCTATCTGGGTGACCAGGCCGTCTGCGCACTGCCGTCTGCCTGTCCGGGTAAAGTCGTATATTCACCAATACTATTGATGAACGAACCCTGGACTTACTCTTACAACCACTGGGTAGAATCCGAGAAAGGCAATGGCAGCATAGACGCCTATTCCAGTCCGGGAAAATGGGGCTTCTATCCCTGGATTTCTGCTGACAAAAAATACTATGGCATTCTCTCGCGCCATGACAAAGAGGTGGGCGCTTATGTTGAGTCAGTCAAATGCGGTCGCCAGATACGCAAGGCTTTCATGAATGCTTTATGAAGATAGAGACGGAAAACTGGCAAATTGGCGCTCTGCATAAGCTGTCAGTGCAACGATACGTTTTTCTGTCTCGCGTTTGAATTTCAGGCACAAGATGGGCGTCAATAGCCACGAAAGCCAGCGTGGTTTTGCCGTGATGTTGTAGGAAAAACGCACGCGTGTAAGATCATCAGACAATGCCTTGAAGTGCCAGCCGCCAGCGAACTGGTCAAAGATATAGGGGCCGCTGATCATTTTGACGGCGGCCACTTCATTTTGCTTATATGAGACATATTCGATATCCATTGCCAGGCCATTGCCGTCTATGCAGCGTGCCTGCGCACCTACCGCGGCCTGTTTTGCGTTCAGCAGATAGGACTCGGTAGTCAATGTATCCCATTCTTGCCTGAGGGTATAATCCTGCGTCAGGTCAAACAGATACTTGGCACTGGCCTTTACCTCAAATTCATGTTTGATCAACATATTAATTGCTCCGTGATTTTGACATAAGGGATACTATTTTTCGTCTACCGAAAACTGGCTGGGCGGCGCACCAAAGTACCGCTTGAACATGGCGATGAAAGCACTCAGACTATCGTAACCCAATTCAAGTGCAATGCTGGTTATTGCAGTCCCGGCGGTCAGCAATTCCAGTGCCCGCATGAGTCTGGCGCGTTGTCGCCAGTCAGAAAAACTCATTCCTGTCTCCTCAGCAAAATGGCGGGTCATAGTCCGAGGTGCAATGCCTGCCCACGTCGCCCACTCTTGCATGGAGCGTGGATCACCTGGCGTTTCTACCAGTGCTTTGGCAATTTTCAATAACCGACGATCAACCGGCATGGCCAGCACAAAATCCTGCGATGGTGAGTTTGCAATCTCATCGACTATGACGGCAAGCACACGCTCCTGAGCAGAATTTAAATGCTCACTGACACCCCAACTTGCCGCACGCAAAACCGCTTCCCGCAATAATCCAGATACTTGCAATATTTGTGTTTGAGTTGGCAGATTTTCAGATGGCGAGATGTAAGCACTCCATCCCGTAAAGGCCTGGCTGGCATGCAAGGCGTGAAGTTGTAAAGGTGGTAGCCAGATTGCATGGCCACTGGGCACGACAAGTTGTTGTCGCTTAGTGGCGATCATGATCACACCAGTCGTTGCCGCCAGGATCTGGCCACGCACATGCCTATGTTCGGGCGTTTTCCGCACTTGCGCCTTGCTGGTAACGGCATAGGCCAGTGCCCCGCCCTCCTGGTTGGCACGGGCAGGATCAATCAAGGATAACGGTTTAGCCTCAGTACTACACATGCATGGATTATATCTCAGACGGTTTTAATCCGTAATGCACGACATGTCAATCTGCTGTTTTATCTGAAGGAAAGCGGATAGAGTCGCGCAATAGAAAGCCCATAGGCATCGCGAGATTCATTTGTTTATTATTTATAGGCTTAGTAAACCAGTCCTTATAAAGCTTTTCAAACTCACCGTCAGTGATCAATCTCATCATTTCGCGGTCTACCAGATTTTTAAAAGCAACATCATCTTTACGGAGCATGAGTGAATAAGGTTCTACAGACAAAGGGTCTCCCACAATGATAAAGTCATCCGGATTTTTTGCTTTTGCCCGCAAGCTGTACAATAAAACATCGTCCATGGCAAAGGCGTCAGCCTGTTCTTTCTCAACCAGATTAAATGATACTTCGTGGTCCTGTCCCTCCAATAATTTGATGTTGAGTGCTCTGACATTACTGCGGGCGTTCACCAAATCCAGTGTGGTCGCATTCTTGGTGGTGACGATAGTCTTGCCCTTCAGGTCCTGCCAATTTCTGATGCCTTTGTTTTTTTTGACTATCATGCGCACGCTGGAAAAGAAATGCGGAATAGTAAAGCTGACGCGATTACGCCGTTCCGCCGTATTGGTGGTTGCTCCACATTCAATGTCAGCCTTCCCTTCCATGATGCTGGAGAAGCGGGACACTGAATCTACCGGAAGATATTGAATTTTTAAATTGGGCAGTTTAAGTTCTTTTTTAACGGCACTGGCAATTTTGAGACACAGATCAATCGCATAGCCATTGACCCGGTTATCTTCAGTAGTATAAGAAAAGGGGGCTGCCTGCAAGTAGGCAAACGTAATCGCCTGATTTTCCCTGATCTTTGCCAATGTGTCTGCAGCGCTGCTCAAACCAGGCATCGCCGCCACCAGCAAAACACATATCGACAAAAAACCCCTGCAAATCAATAAAGTACTCTTCATTACAGCAACTCCATAGTTCAATATTTATCATAGCGCAACGACGAATGCATCCGGGACGTAAAGCTCAACTACCGCCAACGACAGGTAATGCAGCGCCATGAATTGCGCGCGCCTCATCAGATGCAAGAAAAGCGATCACGTCAGCAAGCGCGTCAGGAGAAACCCATTTATCTGGATCAGCATCCGGCATGGCGAGCCGGTTTTGTGGAGTATCAAGAATGCTGGGGAGAACGCAATTGACATTGATATTATGTTGACGTAACTCTGCTGACATCGCTTCAGTCAGGCGGATGAGCACATCCTTGGCAGCACAATATGCCCCCATTTTTGCCACCCCTCTCAGTGCTGCATACGCACTGACATTGACAATTTTCCCGCCTGACCTGTCTATCATGCCGGGAACAACGGCACGCATGAGTTGCAACATGCTGCGGACATTGATATCGAATAAAAAATCCCAATCTTCATCTGCAGTTTCATGTACCGAATATCCCATGCTAAAGCCCCCTGCGGCATTGCAAAGTATGTCGATAGCCGGATATTTTTTCAAACTCACTTCCAGCAATGTAGCGACCTGATCTCTATTGCACAAATCCGCAGCCAGGAGCAGGCATCGCTCGTTACCCGGACCAAATGCACTTTCAAGATCATAAAGATGACGGTCAACGAGTATCAGGTTTTTCCCGCTTTGAGAAAATTTCCTGGCGAGTGCACGCCCCAAATTACCGCACGCACCTGTAATCATGACTGTTTCAGTTTTCGTACTCATGAGGTTTTCCCTGAATGTTGGATGTAGAAATTTGCAGCGTTGTTACTGGGCAGGAAAGTCCCATGCTGAAAATACCCGGTCGGCATAGAGAGCAAGTTCTATATCTTTATCCGTGATGCCACCAGCGTCGTGAGTCGTCAGTGTCATGACGACCTTGTTATAGACATTAAACCATTCTGGATGATGGTCTTTTTTCTCGGCAAGCAAAGCGATATGCGTCATGAATGAAAATGACTGCATAAAATCTGTAAAAATATATTCACGTGTTATTGCCTCACGCTGGCGATCAAGTTTCCACATCGGCCGGGATTGCAGGAATTGCGAAATGCTGTCTGGATTCATCATTTTTTCTCTAATCAATCAATTTTTTCAGTTTTCCCTGATCTTCATCAAGCATTGAATCGAAAATAGTTTAGTGCGAATCATTTGCAAAATGTGCGCAAATTAGTCATTATTAAAGTAGTTTTATGCATATTTTTTGCATTAAATATTAATAAAGGGAACAATATGAGCACCGTTACAGTTGATAGTTACGACATCAATTTACTGACTGCCCTCCAGCGTGATGGAAAAGCAACGAATAGCGCTCTTGGGGAGAAAGTACATTTATCGACATCGCAAGTCAGTCGCCGTGTGCAGCGCCTGGAAGAAACAAAGGTGATTTCTCACTATGTTGCGGTGCTTAATCCTGAAGTGATCGGATTAGGAGTCTCAGCTTTCACACACATCACCTTAAGCAGACAAGGTGAACACGCGGCTTTGTTCGAGAAGGCGATGATGGATTTGCCTGAAGTGCTTGAATGCCATTCAGTCACTGGTGAGGCCGACTATATACTTCGTATTACTGCACCGGATTTGACATCTTTCTCTGACTTCATGGAGAAAAAATTACTACGCCTCCCCAGCGTCGCCAGCGTCAAATCCATTGTGACACTGAAAACAATCAAACAAACTTCCAGCCTTCCACTGGAACACATTGCCCAGCCACGGCCTGTCAAAACCCAAATAGTCTTTGCATGATTTCTGGGATGGAAATGAGTGAATATGGTGCTGGCCTCGGCGCGACATATATAGGCGCAAAGTCGCAAGTGGTTTGTCGGCATCAGGCGCATGCTAGAGCCTTCATCAACCCACAAGGAAAAACATGAAAGCCGAAGACATACTCCCTGACCACATCAACACCACTACCATCAATGGCCTGACGATCAGAAAAGGTACGGTTGCTGCCTTCGTGGTCAATGCAAAGACCTATTTGCAGACAGACAGTTCGCCAGACGAACGTTCTGAGGCAAAAACGGCTGTACTGGAAGCCCTGCCAGCCTTAAAGGCCTTGGGTATATTTGATGTGTTCGCTATTGCAGACGCTGGTCTGCGTGAAATGCTGGCAACACATCAATCGTAATCAGGCTCTGACTATGCATTCGTCAATGAGGCAGCCCATTGCTTGGACTGATCTGGTCTGCTCATTGACGGCGCAAGTTTGCCAGCACCGTCTTGTCGAGTTTTGCTGCCACACCTACGCTGCGCCCCGCCAGATTGGGAATACTGAAATGAATAGCGCTACCCAATATCTGGGCGCATTCCGACAGGCTGAGCCCGTAATCCTGTTGTAGCCACTGCACCATGCCGCCAGTTGCCGCCCGCAGGGCGTCATCCAGTGAACCTGCCTGCCCCAGTACCATGATCTGTGTTGGTGATTCCACTCTTGGTGCATTGACAGATTTTCCTTTAATGACATCCACGGTGAATTCCACGTCCATGGATGTTTCCAATGCATATTGCGAAGTCTCACCATCGCCCTGCAAGGCGTGTGCATCGCCCAGATAGAGCAAGGCACCGGGTTGCTGCACAGTCAGGTAGACGGTATTGCCTTCGACGACCTCATTGAAATCCATATTGCCACCAAAGCGGCCAGTGTCACCTGTAGATATTGGTGGGGAACCATTGCCAGGTGCAACAGCCAGCCCACCCAGCATAGGGCGCACTGGCAGGCTCAAATTACGCAAACCTTCTGTCGGTTTCTCTGGACTGGCCAAACCATGTTCTCTATCCAGCTTCCATCGTATAGGCTTGCCAAGATTTGTGGCTTTGGCTGCCAGTGCCGTGCCCATTGCCCTGCCGACGATACTATCGAGGCTGTCAGCATAATCACGGTTAAGGCGCAAGCGCTTGAGGTGTATCACCAGAGTGTCGCCAGGTTCGGCAGTGCCAACAAAAAACGGGCCAGTCTGCGGATTGCCATACAAGGCTTTGGTGATCCCATTTTCATCGACGCCGCCAGAGTCTATCGTCTTGGTGTGTACCGTATCGCCCGGCCAGATAGTCAGCACCGGCAAGCGATGTGGACTGAATTCATTGGAGTAATCCGTGGGCTGGAAATCGTATTTTCTTGCGGCTCCAGCAGGGCGATCAGGTATCCTGCGTGCGCTGAATGTATGCGCGGCTCTCACTTGCGGATTATTTGTATCGGGGAAATCAGCCATGCCCTGCATGGCGTCCTTGCTGACAGTGCCAGTATAAGAATACCTTGCCTTGTCTGCATCCGTTACCGTGAACGCAATGTCTTTGGCATTACGCGTACCAACAAGCTGGTCACCATCGAGCTTGCCGCTGATGCTGCTACCGTCCACTGTAATGCTCAAAGTCTGATAAGAGCGATTACCCCATCTGTCTACTTGCAATAGCCAATGTTCTTCATCTGTGGCATTTGCCAAACAAGGGACAAGGAAGGCCAATAGCATTGCGTATCGCAGCATGTTTTTTCCAGTGATGAAATTAAATGTACCTGCAATACTAAATTATTCTGACATCACCCTTCACTAAATGCGATGAACTGCCAATTACCATGCACAGAATGCAAACGCATCAAGATAGTTTGCGCTGCCGACGCATTATAAATTATGGCTTTGCTTTGTTTTGACGAATTTCCAGTGCCTTGGCCAGCAATTCATCGGTACTCCAGTGCCGCGTCAGCCACACGGTAAGTGCCTCGCCAGAGATATGCCAATTCACCATACGGCGGTCTTGCAGATGATCGTGATTATAGTTTCTGGCGACATACCAGGCTAAGCGTAAGCCAGCAGGGTCAGACTTATCCAGCAACAGAGAATATATTTCATAGGGCGTTAAGACCTCTACTTGTATAGCTCCCTGCTCTTTCAATTCTTTCCAGATCAGCGCTTTATTCTCAGGGTCGATCGCAGCGATTTTCGCGTGCTCGGGTCTACCTGAGATGTTTGATAAACCGTATGTGTACAAGACCCATGGGCCACTCAGCAATATCAACAGTATCAGGCCTGACAGTACTACCAGGCTTTTAAAGATTAGTCTGTATAAGCAAGGCGCGGCCAATTTGCTTTCAACAGTAGATTCGTGCGTAAGCATAAATTTGCGTTGAAAATCCTTAATGGGAATAGCGATCCGTTATTGCGCTGCCTGCACCATGGATGCGGTCAGCATGGTTTGGACTCTTGAACGCACAAAGTGGATATGACTACGCAAGCCATATAATTCTTCTGCATAGGACAAGGGTATGGTGATGCGATTGACTTTTTCTTCTATCTCATCGAGGTGGCGCAACTGTTTCTCTGCGACGCTCTGTTTGTCGGCAGCGGCGACTTCTTCTATCGCCTGCTCTACCAGCCGCAATTGCCCATACCAGCGGTAAATGCGTGAGCGTATGCGCCAGACATACAAGGGTGGGATAATCTTCGACAGCGGCAAGAACAAGGCACCAAGGGCGACGATAACAACCCACATGCGTTCTATAAAATTGGCAATCCAGAAGCTCAGGTAACGTTGCAACATGGGTGGGCCATTTTTATAGAACTTCTCAGCCTCATGTGCCACTGGGATTTCTGTATATTTATCGGATGGAAATTCACCCTGACGGCTGAACCAGTCCGTGCCGCTATGTATCCTGTGTGCTGCCTGCAACAGCAAACCCATCAATGCCGGATGCAGGCTTTCATGGGCGACCAGGGTCGCTGTCGGTGCAATCAAGTGATAATCATGGGCAGGAATATCCTTGCCTATGTCTACGATGCCACGCGGCAGTACGACATGCGACAAAAACGGAAAGCGCCGGGTGTAAGCTTCTGCCTGCACAAAATCAAACAGGCGTATGCCGGGCGTCTGCAATAGCATTTGTACTAGCGGTGAATCACTGGCAGAGCTGAAGATCAGTACATCGACCTTGTTATCCAGTAAGGCGACGGTGCCCGGCGTGTCAGCTAGTTTCTTTATCGTCACGTCTTCTTCCGACATGCTGTTGACGCTCAAAATCTGGCTGAACAGTTTGGCGACGCCGTTACCGTCAGGGCCTACATTGACTATCTTGCCCTTGAACTGACTGATGGTAGTGAACTCTTTTGGGCTGCGGTAAAACACCCAGATAGGTTCGTAAAAAAGGCTGCCCAGTGAAATCAGGCCGCGCTCATGGGCTTGTGCTTCATCGGTAGAACCGCTACGCACGAAACCCACTTCAATTTCAGAATCAGGATCACTGATGCGGCTCAGGTTTTCTTCTGATCCTTGTGAAGATTGCTGGCGTAAGGTGATCTGATTTTTTTGCAGTTCTTGCGCATAGCGTTTGGCAAAGCGTTCATAAGAACCATTTTCCTGTCCGCTGGAAATATCAATTACACGCGGTGGTGCCGGGTCTACCAGCCAGTAGCCAACGCCACAGACTATCACCACCATCAGCGTGATCGGGCCAAATGCGACCAGCAGATCACGCAAATTGAAAAGGGTGAATTTGATCTTTTGCATGTTCAACTGGACTTGGCCGGAGTGGGAATGTATTCCGCCTTCAACTGCTGCAAGCCTATCAGCATTTTTTCATAGGCAGCAGGGACTTGCTGCTCGTCCCCCTTGACACCCAGCTCTATATGCCTGCGCTCGGTTTCGCTGCCAACCGTGGGCAGGCTGAAGACTTTGATCAGCGGGAAATCAGCTTCCAGTTGCTCCATCAAAGGGGTAACGATGGATTCGGCAATTTCATACACGAGTACTGATTGTTCAAACTGTGCATGTTGATTGAACAGATGAGAAAAATGCGTATCCAGCACCCACTCCAGCATGGGCCAGGCCATGACCGGAAAGCCAGGAACAAAGAAATGATTGCGTATGGAAAAACCGGCGATCTTGTTGAAAGGATTGGGAATGATATCGGCCCCAAGCGGGAACTCACCCATCTTCAATCTGTGCAAATGATCTGGCGTGGTCAGGTCAGCGACTTCACCTTTTTCTTTGGCGATATCCATGATGCGCTCTTGTATTAAGAGTTTGGCTTCAGGATGAAGGACGACAGGCAAGTCCAGCGCGGCTGCCGCGCATTGGCGTGTATGGTCGTCTGGTGTCGCACCTATGCCGCCCGTAGAAAACACAATATCGCCGCTGGTAAAGCTGCGTTTCAAGGTCGCCGTAATGCGTTCGCGGTTGTCGCCTATATATTCAACCCAGTCAAGCTGCATGCCACGCGCCTTCAGCAAGGCGATGACTTTGGACATGTGCTTGTCTTCGCGTTTGCCGGATAAAATTTCATCGCCAACGATAATCAGACCGATTGCCACGATTTCTCCTTTTTTTATTTTAGACTGGGCAGCGTTTGCAGAACTGGCGCGCCTGCCTGGGGCGCTACGCTACGGTGACGCTGCAAGGCTTCCAGGCAGTAATGCTGGAACCATAGTCCAGTGAATACAAACACCAGCACATAAACCCAGATTGCCACACCCGCTATCACAGGCAAGAACAGGGTAGATACAACCCCGCCCAGCCACAACAAACCAGGCGCTGCGCCAAACAGGCCAGCTACGATGCCTATAGACAGCAAAGACCAGCGATGTTCCTGCACCAGGCTGGCACGCTCATCAGCATCAGCATGCAGCGCTAATGCATCGTACACCATGACTCTGTAAGTCAGCCAGCCCCATAAAAGCGGTTGCAGCACCAGGCCGACGAAAGGGATCAAGTTCAGCGGTAAGGTCAGAAACCAGATCAGCGCAAAAATGAGGAAAGACGATAAGGAATGCCCCATGCTACCCATGAAGCTACCACCATTCTTTTGTTCGAGCTCAGGGTAGTCACGCGTGCCCACATGTTTGCTGATGGCGGGCATGGCAAACACGGCAATACACATCAATGAGGTAAATACCATCAGCGGCAGCAGTACCCACATGGCCACCAGCGGTACGACCACCATCTTCAGGGCGATCAGGCCGACCATGCTGAGGACACTGCTTACTCTTGCAAAACCATCATGTTCGCCCAGCCATGCCTGGATAAAATCCATCATGCCTTGCAAACCCCACCACATGGCAATGCCCCATAAAATGAGGGTGACCATAAAAGGCAAAAAAGTCAGCAGCAACATACGATAATGTAATTGCGCCGCTACTGCCCTGCCCCATGCCCGCATCACGGATGCGATATTCATGATACCTTTTCCTTGTCAAATCCAAACATGCGCTTCAAACCCAGCCATTGTTGTGACCAGAATCCTTCGCCATAGTTGCGGGCGCTGCCTTCAGGTGCGGCTAACTGGTCACGTATGCCGGTCAATGCAAATTCTTTGGCGAACAGGGCGGTGCCAAACAATACATCCCAGATGGGGAAAAGAACCGCAAAGTTATGCCCGCCGAGAGTGCCCTTACCATGGGTCTCATGACCTATTCCTATGGCATGATGGGTGCGGTGATAACGTGGCGACACCAGCAGGTATTCACCAATACGGCCAAAATGTATGCGTACATTTGCATGTTGCAGGCTTTGCAGCATTTGCGATGCCATGACCAGCATGACATATTGCCCTGGCTCGACGCCGATGGCGATGGCAATCAACCCCATATAAATATCGCGAATAAAATCGTCCAGCAAGTGATTGCGGTTATCACTCCACAAATTCATGTCACGCTGGCTATGGTGCAGGCTATGCAAAGCCCACCACCAGTTGAATTGATGCTCTGCGCGGTGATACCAGTAATCAAAAAAATCCAGTACAAACAAATATACGAAGAACAGCAAGACTGGATATTGCAACATGTCTGGCCAGATGTTTTCCAGGTTGAAGGGATTGACACCCTGCAGATGCAAGATAGCCGTCAACTGATCCAGCAAAGGGTCCAGCACGAAAAACACCAGTATGGAAAACGCCCCCAGCCTGTGCAAGGCGGTATAGATAAAATCATTCCAGCGCGCATAGCGGTTCTTGATTTCATGTACGGGTATCCACGATTCAAGGGGGCGCAAGATGATGAACAGCACGATCAATTGCAAGATTCCGAGCATGAACCATTCGACGCCCTCATAGGAGTCTTCCACAAATTCACCCAGCCCAAGGTTAAACATGGCGGGCTGTACTATCGTTTCAAAAATCCAGGCTTGCAGATTTGTGAACAGATCGGAAATAGTCATTATTTTTTCTGCTGATTTAAATTTTGATAAGCGGGGTGTTCGCGTAGAGTAGCAAAACAAAAGGATTTTTGCTCAAGACCGCTAATCAGCGGCTCCAGGTTTTCTGGCGCCCAAGCCTGCTTGCGTGACCATATACCCAGATGTGCCATGAAAATATCGCCATCCCTGAGTTTGTCGAGAGCACGTCTCAGCAGCATGGGGTTACTGAATTTTTCGCTGGACAATTCATCGCCAGAAAATCCGGCGGGTGACCAACCCACATGCATGTAGCCACATGCCTGCCCCGCTTTCAACAAATTGGGGGTCAGTTTGCCACCTGGTGCGCGCCACAGGGTATCAAGCTTTTTACCGGTCAGGGCAAAAAACCGTTGGTCCACACGGCGCAATTCCTGGCAATACTCCTTTGCCGTCCATTGCAGGGTTTGGCCAGCCTGTGCACCAAACTGAG
Source organism: Pseudomonadota bacterium (assembly GCA_040390835.1). Classification (GTDB taxonomy): domain Bacteria; phylum Pseudomonadota; class Gammaproteobacteria; order Burkholderiales; family Burkholderiaceae_D; genus Undibacterium. Next base: position 38,207 of record JAZJXP010000040.1, on the reverse strand, counting down.
GCTTGACGGCAATACGTCCGTCAGGCAAATCGCCAACGACGTACACGTGATCAAAGCTGTGGGTGCCAAAAGCATGACCTTCGTCGGCCAGTTTTTTCCAGTAGGGTGACCAACTCATGTCCAGCGAATAATCACCTTGTACGGTTTTTTCATTCGCCAGGAAAAATGTTGCTTTGATTTGATGGCGGCGCAAGGTCGCAGCTATCAGGTCTGCCTGTGACTGACTGCCAGTATCAAAAGTCAGGTAGATGGTTCCCTTGCAATTGCCTGCTGCAGTCGTGGCAGCAGTAACTACAGGCAAAACCAGCATGGTCAGCAAGGCCGCAGCGGCCGTATGTGTAGGCCGCAGCAATTTACATATTGCCGGCACGATTGGCAAAGTAGACGCCATGCGGGGAGCGGCCTACCGGGATCATCTTGATGACCTTGCGGCTGGCAATATCAATGACGGCCACTTTCTTGATCCAGCGCAGGGTCGCCCACAGGGTTTTGCCATCTTCACTGACTTCCATGCAGTCTGGACCGCCTGGGACAGGGATAGTGCCCACTATTTCCAGGGTCTGCTGGTCAAGGATATTGATTTCATTGGAAGTGCGGTTGGAGACAAAGGTATGGCGTTTGTCACCCAGGGCACGGAAATTATGCGTACCCTCGCCTGCCTTGATTTTCTTAACGGTTTTTTGCGTGCGCCAGTCTATGACCTCAATATAATTACTGCCCATGATGCCTACCAGCAAGTATTTATCATCGGGTGTCATGGATATACCAGCGGGCAATTTGCCCACAGGGATAGTCCATTTAATTTTTTGTGTCGCCAGATCTATGGCAGAAATCTGGTCACTGCCCTGCTGGGTAATAAAAACCGTGGTACTGGCCGCATCAAAAGCCATGTGGCTAGGCAATTTCGCCAGCGGCACACGTTGTACCAGCTTCATTTCCTGACCATCAAACTTATAGAAATCAACACGGTCCAAACGCAGGGAATTCGAGATAAACCATTTCTGGTCTGGTGAAAAACCAATTTGGTAAGGATCAGCGATATCTTTCAAGCGGCGCTGTATCTGGCCGGTCTTGGGATCAAGGAATACCAGCTCATTGCCAACCGCATTTGCCACTATCAGGGATTTGTTGTCTGGGGTGGCCATCAAATGATGAGGTTCCTTGCCTACAGGAAAGGTGCTGATTTCTTTATAAGTGGCCTGATCAAGCAGGCTCACGGTGGCATCGCGCGAATTGAGCACCACGACCACATTGGCCTGAGCAGAAAATGCAGAGAATGCGGAAACTAAAGAAAACGCCAGAGACGACAACAAGATACGACTACGCATGAAAAAGACCGCAAAAAAATAAATCGAACTGGCATTTTACAGCGCATGACAATAAGGAAAGAGCTTTCCTTCAATTGTTTTTCAGATTTTTCACTTAATTTGTCCAAAATCAAGCTTGAACCTATTGCTGTCAGAGCAAGAAAGCAAGTGGAAGTGACCAAAATCTTTTCTTTTGCTCTACAATTGCGCCAGCTTTTTAAGATCAGCGACGACGATTTCAGCGATTTATAATTGGCTTCTTTGAAAAACATTGCAAAAAATTACCCAAGAGCAATGTCGGAAAGCATGGTGAAAAATCAAAGAAGTACAAAATATCGTGCTCAAGTGCAGGCTTGAAATGCAAACTGAAAATCCAAGTTTGAAATACAGCCCTGAAATGCTTACTTGAAAACGGCATATCTGGAACTAAATACCAGCAACCAATTTAAAGCGTTACAGAACGCGAAACAAAGGAAAATAATGAGCACTATTACAACAGTAAGCGGTTTGCAATACGAAGATAAAGTCATCGGCGAAGGCGCAGAAGCGGAAGCCGGTAACCACGTAGACGTTCACTACACAGGCTGGTTGCAAAACCCTGACGGCAGCGCAGGCAAAAAGTTTGACTCCAGCAAAGACCGTGGACAGCCATTTTCTTTCCCATTGGGCGCTGGTCATGTGATCAAGGGCTGGGATGAAGGCGTGCAAGGCATGAAAGTCGGCGGTACCCGTCTTTTGACTATCCCTTCCAGCCTGGGTTATGGCCCACGTGGCGCTGGTGGTGTGATCCCTGGCAATGCAACCTTGATATTTGAAGTGGAATTGCTGGGCGTTTAATCTCCCTCTGCAAAATACCTCAAAGATCAGCATGCCTGATTTGAACAAGCCCGTGGCAGTTGTTACGGGCTTGAATCATCTGACACTCTCGGTTTCAGACCTTGAGCGCTCTTTTCGTTTTTATGTCGATGTACTGGGACTGAAACCAGTCGCCCACTGGAAAAACGGTGCCTATCTGGAAGCTGGCAATGACTGGCTCTGCCTCTCGCTGGATAAAGATTGCCGCAGCAGCGTCCCCGCTGAATACACCCATACTGCATTTTCTGTAAGCCTTGCATCCTTTGCCATTTTTAAGCAAATGGCAGATGCAGGCGAATTGAGGCTGTGGAAAATCAATAAAAGCGAAGGTGATTCGCTTTACCTGCTTGATCCTGACGGACACAAACTGGAATTGCATGTCGGTGACTTGCAATCACGACTAGAGAGTTTGAAAATCACAGCTTATGAGGGGTTGGTGCTGTTCTGACATCGTTCAAATAAGCAAAAAATAAACAAAAGCCAGGTCTCAGCCTGGCTTTTGCTCATTTGCTACAAGTTTGGTGAATACAGCTTATTCTTTAATGAAATGTTCACGATAGTATTTCAGCTCTTCAATGGATTCCAGAATATCCGCCAGTGCGGTGTGCTTTTGATGCTTCTTGAAGCCGGATGCCAGTTCCGGCTTCCAGCGGCGGCACAATTCTTTCAATGTCGATACATCCAGATTACGGTAGTGGAAGAAAGCTTCCAGCTTGGGCATGCCACGCGCCATGAAGCGGCGGTCCTGGCATATGGTATTGCCACACATAGGTGATTTACCTGCTGGTACATAGGGCTTCAGGAAGGCAATCAAGGCTGCTTCAGCGTCTGCTTCAGTCACGGTTGAGGCTTTGACCTTGTCGATCAGGCCGGAGCGGCCATGCGTGCCCTTGTTCCAGTTGTCCATCTTGTCCAGGGTTTCATCAGACTGATGAATTGCAAATACAGGGCCTTCTGCCAGTACATTCAATTGTGAATCAGTTACCACCACGGCCACCTCAATGATACGATCAGTATCCGGGTCCAGGCCTGTCATTTCCATGTCCAGCCAGATCAGGTTCATTTCATTTGGACGGGCTGGCGTGGCAGGATTTGCAGTGTTTGTTTGAATGTCGGTCGCTTGTGACATAATTCTTCCTTGGCTATTACTTATCGAATGTCACATTTTCCCATGATTTCAGTCGTTTTTTCGGTTTTATTCGTTTCCTTCCTGCTATTGACGCTGATTATTCAGTTCTGGCTGGCCTCCCGCCATATCCGCCACATCCTGCGCAACCGTGCTGCGGTACCTGCACAATTTGCAGAAAAGATAGGCCTGGCCTCCCACCAAAAGGCGGCGGATTACACGATTGCCAAGACCAAGTTGGGCATGGTCATGCTGCTATTGAATGCGGTCGTCCTGATAGGCTTTACCCTGTTTGGTGGTTTGCAATGGCTGTCCGTGCATCTGGTGAAGCTTACTGGCCCCGGCATGTGGTATCAGATCAGCCTGCTGGTGGCATTTACCATCATCAGCAGCGTCATCGAATTCCCCTTTAGCTATTACTCACAATTCGTGCTGGAAGAAAAATTTGGCTTCAACAAGATGACTCTGGGCCTGTTTTTCACTGACATGGTGAAGAACGCACTGATAGGTGCAGTGTTGGGCCTGCCCCTGATCTGGGTGATTCTGACCCTAATGGAAAAAGCAGGCAGCCTGTGGTGGCTGTATGCATGGGCATTCTTCATCGCCTTCCAGATGCTGATCATGTTGATCTTCCCGGTCGTGATCGCCCCCTTGTTCAACAAATTCTGGCCATTGGATAATGAAGAAGTACGTGAGCGCATAGAAAACCTGAGCAAGCGCGTCAGCTTTGCCCTGAAAGGCATCTTTGTCATGGATGGCTCCAAGCGTTCTGGTCATGGCAATGCTTACTTTTCCGGCTTTGGTGGTGCCAAGCGCATCGTGTTTTATGACACGCTGCTGGAACGCCTCGCCCCAAATGAAATTGAAGCCGTACTGGCGCATGAACTGGGTCATTTCAAGCTCAAGCACATCATCAAACGCATGGCAGTGATGTTCGCCTTGTCGCTGGTTTTCATGGCCATGCTGGGCTTTTTTAAAGAACAAATATGGTTTTACACTGGCCTGGGCGTTGATCCCATGTTGCTGGCACAAAATGATGCAATGGCTATGATCTTGTTCATGCTGGTCTTGCCGGTGTTTACCTTCCTGTTTTCACCGCTGAGCGCAATCACTTCACGCAAACATGAATTTGAAGCCGACGCCTTTGCCGCCAAACACACCAATGCCAATGACCTGGTCACTGCGCTGGTCAAAATGTATGACGACAATTCATCTACCCTGACGCCTGATCCCCTGCATTCAGCGTTTTATGACTCACACCCCTCAGCATCGGTGCGTATCAACCACCTGCTGGCAGCACAATAACGGAGATACCATGATCAAATCCACAGACTTGCTGGCGAAAAAGTCCCAGCACACAGAAACAGGTCTCGACGACGCCAGCCTGCCCGCCTACTTTGCAGCGACACCACAGTGGACGCAAGATGGCCCGCGCATCGTCAGGACTTTCCAGTTCAAGAATTATTATGAAACCCTGTCCTTCATCAATGCGATTGCCTATGTAATCCATGCCGAAGACCATCACCCGGAACTGGTGGTGACCTACAACCGTTGCGTCATCAAGTTTGATACACATACCGTCAATGATGGCAAAGGCGGCATTTCAGAAAATGACTTTATCTGCGCTGCCAAGATAGATGCAATTTTCGAGCAGAGTTTTTCCTGATGGCGCGTTCACAAGGTTTAGTCATTGCTGCCCACGGCCGCCATTATCTGGTACAGGCAGAGATCGATGGCGTGCAAGTCAAGCTCCATTGCGTCACACGTGGCAAGAAAAGCGATGTCTCGGTTGGCGACATCGTTGAATACGCCCTGACATCCAAAAACCAGGGCGTGATTGAAGCCATCACCACGCGCAAGACTTTGCTGTATCGCTCTGACCAGTACAAATCCAAGATGCTGGCGGCCAACCTGACGCAATTGCTGATCGTCGTTGCGACTGAACCCAGCTTCACCGATGACCTGGTATCCCGCGCCCTGGTGGCGGCGGAATCGTCAGGCATCAAACCACACCTGATCTTGAACAAGGTGGACGTCACCGCCTCTCTGCCCAAGGCCAGGGAGCGCGTTGGTCTGTATGCCAAGCTGGGCTATCCAGTACATGAAGTATCGGTCAGAACAGATCCAGAAGGCACACGCCAGCTCATGCACAATCTGATGCAGGGTCAAAGCACTATCCTCATCGGCCAGTCTGGCATGGGTAAATCGTCACTGATCAATTTGCTGATCCCCGATGCAGAAATCGCCACCCGCGAAATCTCGGCTGCGCTGGACACCGGCAAACACACCACCACCTTCACCCGTCTGTATCACATGGATGCGAATTCCTACGTGATCGATTCACCAGGCTTCCAGGAATTTGGTTTGCATCACCTCAGCGAAGGCATGCTTGAACGCGCCTTCCCAGAATTTTTGCCGCACCTGGGCAAATGCAAATTCTACAATTGCCACCACCATACCGAACCTGGATGCGCGATTCTGGCAGCAGTCAAAGATGGGGAAATATCCACCATGCGACATGATATGTTTGAACAACTGGTGCATGAATCGAAGCAGACGATTGGGTATTGAAACGCATGAATTTGATACGAACTAGTCTCAGAACAGGCCTCATAGCGGCACTACTCTTCCTGCATGCAAATTCATCCTTCGCGCAATCTACCGACTCTCAAGTGGATGTGAAGGAACTATGCAAACAGGTTTTATGCCGCACACCAAACTTCAAACTCCGGCTTGATAATCAAGATGTATTTGAGAGTGATGTTGAGACTCCGCTTCCTGTCCTGGTCAACAATAAGCTCATTTCAGTTTTTCCGGGAGAAACTGTATTTATAGAAGCGAGCGTGACGGGCAAAGAAATCAAACTTGAGCGGGCAGTAGCAATCAATGAACACCCAGAACGCACGCTGGTTTTTAAATTTACACAGGTGGATAAACAAAAAGACATGATGCTGGAAGTGAGTAATCCATTTCCCGAGGTGATCAAATTTAAAATGGGATTCATGAAAGTGGACTCCAGCAAGATTTATGGAACCACCAGTTGCCCTGTCCCTGAAAAACTTTCACTCTTAGAACACTGGCCCCATCCGATCTTTCAAATCTTGCTTACGCAGGCAAAAATTTTGGACAAACGCGATAAAAGAATCTGTAATTAACACTTAATCACAATTTTTATTGACAGCATGTAAGGCTTGAAGGATATTCCCTGCAATCAATTTGCCCGGAGTATCCATATGCACCAAAGAACTCAAGTAAAAAACCTTATTTGTCTGGGCTTGCTATGCATTTCGTCAATCTCATGCAGCAGGCCATCGCCGCCCCAAACAGCCAACACTGCTACTACCCCTGCATCTGCAAATAATCAACTTGATGCATGGCCACAAGCTGACAGACTTGCTGCTGCGCTATCAGCAGCAGGAATGTCACCTGAACCAGTATTTCGCGGTATCAAAGTCCCGCCACATGCAATATCAACTGACACTCAATACATAGTTGTGCCTGTTCAAACTCAGGCAATGGGATATGCCCCTCCATTTCGTGCAGCAGTCAGTGCACAACTGGAAACAGCATTAAAAAGCAATGGCCTTAATACGACACGCCAGACGGATTTAATTGATAGTAATGGCCCTTTTGTCCGCAGGTTTGATGAAGACACCCTGCAAGCATTATTGAAGCAACATAAGCAGCAGAAATTGATCATGCTTTATGTGGGCCAGGACAGAGCGAATAGCTTTGTCACACTAGTCGTGCGTGGCCCGGATGCGAGCACCAGGGCCCACCAAACCCTGGAATTAAGCAAGGACCCGCAACAGGCACTGGAACTCTTTTCCAAAGCCCTGCCCGCTCTGTTAAAGGAAGCTGGGCTCACCAAGATAGATACCACAGCGAACGCTGCTGCCCCTGATACTAACTGCACCGATAAAAACTGGGATTTTTCATTGGCCACCCCAACTCAAAATGGTTTGCAGCAGGCTTGTCATGCCTTGGCCTTAGGTACGTTACTGCCAGTTTACGACGGTACCAAGAGTCAGTTTCCCACGAATGGCAATTTGATTTCACCCGTCAAACAGGCATGGCTGGCGAAAGCCTATGCGCAAGCAGCGCAATTACCATTTGGCTCTTCGACTGCGCAGGCTATTCGTGATCTGGCATTGTTTCAGTTAGGACTAAGTAACAACAGCGAATTATCCCCCATGCTGATTAGTTCCATGGACCCTGTAGTTTCACAAGTAACGAAGCTCTTGTTCGCAAGTGGCAGTCAATCCAAGTCTCAGGTCAAGAACAGCGCAGAATTTGTCGCGAACTATGCCAAATCTCTGCAGAAACTACCTGCTCTGACGCAGTCACTGATGGTTGAACGCCTGAATGTCGAAGATCCTTTCAAACCGATAGATTTTTGCGCTATTGCAGGACATTTCCCGGGAATCACAACGCCAAATGCATGTCCGGCACCTGCAGTTCAGAGTCAGCCTGCACAAGCAAAAACCTACACTGGCCCTGAAGTAGCACTCTATCAAGACTGGCGTCTGGCTTCGTATTACAAAGAAATTGCACGATACGCAATAAATTTGAGTGCCCCCGAACAAGCGTTGAAACTGTTCGCACGATTGCCAGAAGATGTTGTCAACCACCCTTACCTGCAACAAGTAAAGTATGTAGCGCAGGCGTCAGTAAAATTTACAGGTAGCACCGGAGATTTCCTGTCATATAGCCAGGCGATGGTAAAGCCGTTCTTGCAAGCGACTGTCAATTTGCAAAGTTACGATATCTGGCTTGCTGCTTACTCCTTGTCTGAACATAGTGGAATTGGCGGTAGCCAACAAATCAATGGCGATAAACAAATTCAAGACGCTACCGTAAAAGAAGCGCAATTGCTCAAGATATTAAAAGCGGATCAATTTCTTACTCCCAGTGTACCTACGCCTCAGCAGAACATGATGGCAGCAGCTATTCAGGCGGCACCAAAAACAGGTGCAAGAAAACAAGAATTATTTCCACTGAGTTTTCATTTATTCAAAACTCAGAGTGATGAACAATTGCGTAGCAAGATAGCGGCAGACGCGGGCGATATGAATGCCAGGGCCGCATTGGCATTCCGTCACTTAAAAGAAGGCAAGCCTTTGCAGGAAGCAATCAGCATCATTAACGCATACCCTAAAAGTGCACAGATCAATGACCGCTTGAAAGAATCGCATGACTGGGCAACACCAGCCCACTATTTCTTTTTCTCTGGAGAGGCTGACGCGGCCAAACAGTTTTATCAACGCAGTCTGGCCATGGGCACCGGCAGTTCGTCAGAATTTCATGCGCAAACCAGGCTGAAACTGATGGATCGCCGACTGGGCGAAGCCATGCAATCGTCCATACAGGCACTGGCTCGCTACAATTCTGACTTTACCAGACGCGACCTGGCCAGCTTCCTGTTCATGGAAAATCAGGCTGATATGGGGTGGAAGGTTACAAGGCCGCGTGCCGCTACTTCAGAAACTTTCCAGTTATGGGTTGCCACCTATGTAGCGCAAAGAATGGAGGGAAAGAACCTGAACCAGATCAATGATTGGCTGAAAACAGAAAAATATGACTCGGTACAGGTTGATTTTCAGAATGTGAACGATCTCTATTTGCTCATGCATGCAGTCACAGACCGGGTTCCTGGCGATGATGACATCAAACTTTTGCTGGAACCATTAGCGCCAAACAAGTATAAAAACAAGACTTTCGCAGTATCAGCAAGACTGGCTAAAAGTGCGCTTGAACAAAGTGGCACAAAAGAAGCCTATGAATTTGCCATTGCCAACCTGACGCCTGACGACGGCAACAAACGTGGCCAGTTCGTTTTACCATTTTTTGCCTGGGTAGCATGGCAGGCCACCGATGGCAAGGACGCAAATCTGGATACCGTCAGGAATGCTGACTTGCATGAAAGCTTTGATCACGTACTCGCCAAATCGATGATATTCGCGCTTGAAGGCAAGTCACGTGAGTCACTGCAATATCTGAAAGCAGCGCGTTATGCACTGTCTGAATCAGGAAAACCGGAGATGACAGAAAGAGCCATTCCCGCATCTTATCAATATGCGGTTGCCGCTTACCTGATGTTCAAGAAAACGGGAAATGACGCATACAGAACCGAGGCTTTGCAGTTCCTGCGCGCCTATGAACTGGTCTTTCCTTATTATGGATGGGTATACAGTATGCAGGTAGCATTGGAAAAAGATAAAAAGAAACAGCAAGCTCTGGCCTGCAAAGCCAAGGTGCTTGATCCGGGCTCTTACTTTTTAAGTTTGGGTAATCTGGATTTGAACAAGCTGAGTTGCAAGACTGTGCTCTGGTAATATCGGGTATCTTCATCATGAAAACGGAGGCTGGTTTATTCAGTCTCCGTTTTTTTATGTGATATCTATTCAATTATTAACTCCATTTGCAGCTAAGTTGTTTTTTCCTTGCCTGCTTCCTCCATCCAACGCTCACATAGAAAAGGAATAATACTGCCAGCCTTGCCACGCAAGAATTTGAAACCGAAGGGCAACTTATCCATCTCCAGTGCAACCACTATTTTCTCTGCGCTGCCCCGCGCAGCCTTGACCAGAGATGCAGCCGGAAAAACAGAAAGTGAAGTACCGACCACCAGCACTTTAGCCGCAGTCTCAATATGCCGCCGTGATGCTGTCAAGTACTCGACATCTTCACCAAACCAGACAATATCAGGGCGGAGTTGTGTGCCGTCTTCACATAACTGTCCCATGGATATGGGCGCATCATTAATACGATAACGCTTACGCCCTTCAGAAGTACCGCGCGCATAGTTCAACTGACCATGGACATGAATGACATTGGTGGAACCTGCTCTTTCATGCAGATCATCGACATTTTGAGTGATCACGACTACTTCGTAGGCTGACTCAAGGGCAGCAATTGCGCAATGCGCTATATTCGGTTGCGCTTCTGCGGCGTGTTTGCGTCTCTCATTATAAAATTCCAGTACGACTTCTGGATGCGCGCGCCATCCAGCGGGGCTGGCTACCGCTTCCCAAGAGTAGTTATGCCACAAACCATTTGCATCACGAAAAGTTGGAATGCCGCTCTCGGCACTGATGCCGGAGCCTGATAAGATCACTATTTTATTTACCTGGATTTCGGGTTTCATTTCAAATATTCATTGAGTAATTTCACACAAAAATGGGCCTGGCAGGCACAAGCACGTTGAGCATACCATACCAAAAACTATGTTTTGAACTTCAAACTTATTGCGACAAAGGGAAGGATTGTAATACCCGCCAAGGAGCACTACCCTCTTGCTCAATCAGGTGAATGTCTGTGAAACTGATTTTCAAGGGATGAGACAAGCTGGCAGCCAATGCCAGGGAATTGCCAGTATCTTTGGGATTTCTGGGATGCGCCAGCGTCAAATGAGGATACTGCTTTCTTATCTCGTTTGTGCCGAGCACATATTCACGCAATTGAAGAAATACTTCTTCGCCAGAGATGCAATGCAGGATCAATCCATGCTCATAAAATACCTGCGCCGGGCCAAAATTCAAGGTAATGGCTGGCATTTGCAGATTTTTCAGTCTGTCTCTGATTGTCGAAAAATCCGTCAATTCGTCTTCTCGGCACAGTGTGATGTGCGCAGGGATCAAGTTGCTTTGTATAGGGTCGACGATATGGCGCACGCGTTCCAAATCAGTAGCTGACTGCGGTGGAACAAACATGCTGAGTTGTTGGCGGATAGTGAGCATTGCTCAGCTTTTTAATTCACAAGTGGAGGTCTTAGTCCTAATTCGCACTCAGAGCAAATATCTTGAATGAAAAAACGGACCTCTATCCGCCACTATCCCAAAACTTCAGAAATAATTCAAGACCTGGATTTCAAGGTATCCAGCCATTTTTTTTCTGATGTCGTCAGCGTTTTTTGCAGCATGCGCTCTGGCACTTCCCAGACCACGACTTTAGGTGGCTGAGACTTGAATTCTTTGCTGTTCAGATAGGCGAAGGCAGCGCCATCAAAATCACCACCGTCTTTGGCCAGGTTGGCGACCGGGGCACCCAGATGCTGGCTCAGGAAAGGAACGAAATTTGCAGCGCGGCTGAAAGATGTACCAACCAATGCCACGGTTGGCAAGCCTGCATCACCAAACAAATCATCACTGGCAACTGCCACGGGGGCAACCTTGCTGACCTGGGTGACTTCTGTGGCAGGGCGCATCCATGCAGGTAAGCCTTCAAGATTGGAGACGCGCATCAAATCGCCAGAACGTTCAGTCGTATTGCTTTGTATGGACTTGGGATCAAGTGGTGCTGCTGGTTTGTCGACCAGCTTCAAGGATTGCAGGTGTTCTGCCAGGGTCATTGCGGCCACGTTGGCACCGCGTTCATTCCAGTGTGAATCACTGCGGTAGTAACGCTCTTCTTTCATGGCAGACAGGGCTGGTGCAAAACTCAGCACTTCGACCTTATTATTTGCCAGCGTACTTACCCAGTCATTTAAACGATTGGCGAATCCTGCTGGGCGATGCAGGCCACATAAATGGTTTTCTTCTATGCGGGTTTTGTCGGGCACCACAGCAACAACCAGCTTGATGCCTTGCATTTGCAGGTCGCTGGCAGTCTGGGTAATGATTCTGGCTCTGGCTGCAGCATTTTCGGTAGCATGAGCATATGGCGTCAGTTCATCCGACAAAAACAACCAGTCGTCACAACCACGGCGTACAGATGCGCCGGTATCGCCAGCTATTGCCCAGGTCACACCACGTTCAATTTTTGCAAAAACTTTACTCAGCAGGAAATGGTCATTCAACTGGGTTGAAAACTGCCGTGTCGCCTCACCATCCAGCAGACGACTAATCTTAGCCATGCCATCCCATTTTTCCTCAGGCACGTTGCGCAAGGAGGTCTGGGTAACGGCAAAACCACCCAACATGATGACGCTAAAAGCAGCGACAGGGATAAAGCGTGTCCAGCCTGCTTTGTTGGGATCAAAATTAATACACTCACTCATGATGATCTCCTAAAACTGGAAATACAGAAAGGGAATCGCTTTTTGCCCGGCCAGAACCACGACGGCATAAGCAAAAGTCAGCACTGGCCAGGTCATGCTCCAGCCGGCAAAACCCAGGCCACCTTGCTTACCTATTTTGGTGGCTGGATAAACAACACAGATCAGGCCAAGCACAAAGGTCACAATGATACTGGGGCGCAGTGCCTGAGCTATCGCATCGCCCATGGCAACACCATGCAGACCAAACTGACCAGCCCAAATATCAGTGGCGGTAGCAAAGCTGTCGGCACGGAACACTGTCCATGCCAGCATGACGACAAATAAGGTCAGCGTCCGCGACATGTAATTGGGCATGGACAAACCACGTTGGGTAAACGCACGGTCACAGCACAGGGCAGTACCCTGGATAATGCCCCAGATCAGGTAATTCCAATTCTCACCGCCATGCCACAAACCACCAATTGCCATGGTCAGCAAGAGGTTGATGTAAGTGCGGGCCGGGCCGCCACGATTACCACCCAGACTGATGTACAGATAGTCACGCAGCCAAGACGACAGTGTCATGTGCCAGCGCCGCCAGAAATCCTGTATCGATACCGCCAGATAGGGATTATTGAAATTTTCCTGGAAGTCAAAACCCAGCATCAGGCCCAGGCCTATGGCCATGGCGCTATAACCGGCAAAGTCAAAATACAGTTGCAGGGTATAGGCAGCACAACCAGTCCAGGCATCTATCAAAGTTGGATTGTGCAAGCCGAATGCCAGAGTCACGACGGGTGACAAGGTATCAGCGATCAAGACTTTCATCGAAAAACCGACCATGAAGCGACGCACACCGGCTGCGAATTTGTCTATGGAAAAAACCCGTTCGCGCAATTCTGTATCAATGACTTTGTAACGAACAATCGGGCCGGCGATCAAATGCGGGAACATCGCCATATAGGCGCTGAAAGAAATAATGCTGTACTGCGCCTCCACAGTTTTGCGGCGCACATCGACAATATAAGAAATCGCATGCAAAACCGTAAAGGACAAGCCTATAGGCAACATCAGGTTTTCCCACGGTATCGTGGGCATGTCACGGCCAGTCAAAATGGTATTGAGTGAATACACCAGCATATTGGTGTATTTATACCAGACCAGCGAAGACAGATTGAGGACGATGGCGATCACCATCAAACGGGTTTTGCGCTGTTCACTCTGGCTCTTGTCTATCAATATTGCTGCGCCCCATGCCAGTACCGTCAAAGCGATGATCAGCAATAAGAACTTGGGAGTCCACCACGCATAAAACAGCCAACTGCCGACCAATAAAGTATGGTTACGAAAACGCTGGGGCGTGACGAGATAAAGCGCAAAAAATAAGGGGAGGAAGAGTGTAAGGAACTCCAAAGACGCAAATACCATAGCCAGACCCCGTATTCAGATCAGGACGTACTGTCGCGTACAAAGAATGTCTGACGCGCTTTTTTGCCAGGCATGAGAACCACGCTATAACGTTCACCTGGCTGCAATTGTCCCAGGTCCACAGTTTTGCCAGCATCCTTGGCATCACACATCACCTGTGTTTTCAGGCTGATGGGGTTGACCAGGCGACGCTGCAAGCTGGCTGGTTTAACCGCTTCCAGTATTGCAGTGTTTTTTTCTGCCACATTCAAACCGGCGGCACTGCAAGCGCTATCCAGATTGAGCAAGGCCACAGAAGCTTTGCTGGCATTGAAATCCGTAGGCGAGTCTTTGACCACCACTGTTGCTATCCCTGTGCCATTGCTGACAATGGCGATGGTGACAAATTCACCTGGCTTGGCGACAACTTCCACAGCTGTTTTTGCATTGCCGACTTGCACATTGGCAGCCAGTTTGGCACCTGCCTTGACTGGATAAAAACGGGAAACCCTGCCATCGCCCTGGGCAGCCAAAGCCACTTTGGCTGCGCCATTGACCACACTGGCCTTATCTTCGCTCGCATTGAGGAACCTGACAAAGGATGAATCCTGGGCAGGCCCGGTTTCATACAAAGGGTTGTCAGCATGCGCCGCCAGAGTCAAGGCTGAAGTCAGGCAAGCAAAGATAATCTTTTTCATGTGGGTCAGAGTCCGTATTTATTTTTTATGATTTTTTAATTATTTTTTGATGGTTTGCAAAACAGCAGGAGAAGAAATGGCATTGCCAATTGCTGTACCCCAGGCTTTGTAGCCAGCCAGATCAAAATGCTGGCCATCAGACGATGCCCATTCACCTGGTTTGGACATGGTCAGGGAATCAATATAAGTACAAGGAGCAACGATCTCGGACAAATAACCCGACATTTCTTTAGCACGGGCAAAAGTCTTGTTGAACTTGCCGCCTTCAGTACCCCATGCAGGGCCAACCCAGACACAGCCTACCGCATTGTTTTTGACGCCCTTGGTCAGACGTGACACTTGCTGCCAGATCCAGGTCTTGGGCAATTCAGGCGCAGCATACGAAGCCATGGTGTCGCCGTTGACAACGACAACCAGATTCGGTTTATAGGTTTTAACCAGTTCATTAAAGGGACGGGTCATGGCATCCTGACCAGTTTTTACTTCTACCGGGCCATCCTTGAAGCGCGTAGCGCCACCGCAAGGTGATTGACTCTTTACCATCCAGTCACCGGCTGCGACACCACAGGCGCCAAAGGAATACACCACGGCACCCTTGCTCATGAGGTCGTCGTGCAAAGTGGTAATCAGGTAGTCTGGAGTGGACATGTGACTATCGCCAATGATAAGGACGGTCAGTCCGGCTAACAGTGCGCTCATATTTTGTTCACTTTACAAATTCATTTTAAAAATATTCGCTTTTTTGCATGTCATCTTTTAGGCCGACACGCTGGCGAATTCCAGTTTTGGATTTTGCATTTATTAACACTTGGTTGCATTTGCTTACAATTTACTGCGAATGTCGCCCAACCTCGGCGCTTATCACTAACATTTATGCAAATACAGCAATGAAATCTAGTTTAAACAAACCAATATGAAATTCCAGCTAGTTGACGAAAGTTCACAAATGCAATTTTCTCTGGGAAACTTTGAATAAATTGCAATATCCCCACAATTAAAAGCCCTGCACATCCAAACTGACGCAAATAATGCTAAGCTTAGGCTGGGCAATAATTAGAAGTCCGGCAGCTTCATTGGCAGGTGAATCCCAAGTAAAAAGGGTCAAACTTGCCAGCTCCCAGAATTTAATATGGGCAGCCCCGATTAATCCCTTATAATTAAGCAGTTATGACAAGCGGCGGCAAGCTTAACTTGCTGCCCGTTTTATTTATGGCTATCAAACATTTCCTGCAGTTTTCCGATTTCTCCCTGTCCGAGTTTGAATATGTGATGCAGCGCGCCCGCATCATCAAACAACGCTTCAAGGCTTATCAGACCTATCACCCATTACTGGATAGAACCCTGGTGATGGTGTTCGAAAAAAATTCCACCCGTACCCGATTGTCGTTTGAAGCAGGCATGCATCAACTGGGCGGCGCTGCAATTTACCTCAACACCCGCGACAGCCAGTTGGGCCGTGGTGAACCGGTAGAAGATGCAGGCCAGGTCATGTCACGCATGTGCGACATCATCATGATCCGCACCTTTGAGCAGGAAATGATAGAACGCTTCGCCGCAAACTCGCGCGTGCCAGTCATCAATGGCCTGACGAATCAACATCACCCCTGCCAGGTACTGGCCGACGTGTTCACTTATATTGAGCACCGTGGTTCCATCACCGGTAAAAAGGTGGCATGGATCGGTGACGCCAATAATATGTTGTACTCTTGGCTGCAGGCTGCCCAGGTATTCAACTTCCACCTGCACATCTCTACGCCCAAGGGCTATGACATCGATATGGCCCAGGTGACGGCAGACAAGTCGCAATACACGGTATTTGACAGCCCGTCCGACGCTTGTGCCGGTGTTGACCTGGTGAATACTGATGTCTGGACCAGCATGGGTTATGAAGATGAAAACCAGGCCCGCCTGAAAGCCTTTGATGGCTGGATAGTCGATGAAGCCAAGATGGCCCGCGCGCATCCCGATGCCCTGTTCATGCACTGCCTGCCAGCGCACCGTGGCGAAGAAGTATCTGCTGGTGTCATCGATGGCCCGCAATCAGTGGTATGGGACGAAGCCGAAAACCGCCTGCACGTGCAAAAGGCCTTGCTGGAATTTTTGGTAGTTGGCGAGATTCGTTGATACGGTAATTTTTGGGAAAGACCTCTCAACACAGAGACACAGAGGAAAAACCGGAGAAAATCTTGTTGAAAGACGATTACTCTTTAATCAGTTAAACCTGTGCGTATGAATTGTTGTCTCTGCTAAATCGTATTTGTATTGGAAAGCTAAGATCAAATAAATCTATGTCATCGAAATACAGAAGCAGATAAATGTGTGATGTTTTTCTCATGCGTTACTCTGTGGTGTAGCAGGGAATTCGAATGGCATGCCATTCGCCTGCGAAACGGAAGATTCCTACCAGAATGTTCTCCTTTCTCTGTGTCTCTGTGGTGAGCTTTTAGGTCTTCAGCATAAAGTTAGTTTATTTTTGAAAGCACATCATGAGCGATACTAAAAAAGTCGTCCTCGCCTATTCCGGCGGTCTGGATACCTCTGTCATTTTGAAATGGCTGCAAGATAATTATCAGTGCGAAATTGTCACTTTTACTGCCGATCTGGGCCAGGGTGAAGAGCTGGAGCCGGCGCGTGCCAAGGCCATCAAGTTTGGTATCAAGCCTGAAAATATTTATATCGATGATGTACGTGAAGAATTCGTACGTGACTTCGTCTTCCCTATGTTCCGCGCCAATACCGTGTATGAAGGTGAATACCTGCTGGGTACCTCCATCGCCCGCCCACTGATCGCCAAACGACTGATCGAGATCGCCAAGGAAACTGGTGCCGACACCATTTCTCATGGTGCGACCGGCAAGGGTAATGATCAGGTGCGTTTCGAGCTGGGTGCCTATGCGCTGATGCCAGGCATCAAGATCATTGCCCCATGGCGTGAATGGGATTTGCTGTCCCGTGAAAAACTGATGAAATATGCTGAAGACGCAGGCATAGAAATCGACCAGAAACATAAGAACGGTGGCGCACCCTACTCCATGGATGCCAACCTGTTGCACATCAGCTTTGAAGGCCGTCACCTGGAAAACCCAAGTGCCGAAGCTGAAGAATCCATGTGGCGCTGGACGGTCAGCCCAGAAGCTGCACCAGACCAGGCAGAATATCTGGATGTAGAATTTGAGCGCGGTGATATCGTCGCCCTGAATGGCGTACGGATGTCGCCAGCAACCGTACTGACGGAATTGAACCGTCTGGGTGGCAAGCACGGCATAGGCCGTCTGGATCTGGTGGAAAACCGTTACGTTGGCATGAAATCCCGCGGCTGCTATGAAACACCCGGCGGCACCATCATGCTGCGCGCCCACCGTGCAATAGAATCCATTACCCTGGACCGTGAAGTCGCCCATCTGAAAGATGACCTGATGCCACGTTACGCCAGCCTGATTTATAACGGCTACTGGTGGGCACCAGAGCGTGTCGCGCTGCAAACCCTGATTGATCATACCCAACACACAGTCAATGGCTGGGTACGTCTGAAACTGTACAAGGGCAATGTCATCACGGTATCGCGCGATTCCAAAACCGATTCGCTGTTCGACATGAACATCGCTACCTTTGACGAAGATGGCGGCGCCTACAACCAGGCCGACGCTGGCGGCTTTATCAAACTGAATGCATTGCGCATGCGTATTGCAGCCAATGCCCGCGCAAAACGCGGTCAGTAATTATCTGAATACTTAAACTATTTCAGACCCCGCCCATAGCTTTGCGCGGGTCTTTTTTTCGGAGTCATTCTGCATGTCTACTCAATTTGATCAAGTCAGCGTCGTCAAAAAAGCCAATCTGTTTTTTGACGGCAAATGCGTTTCCCACACTGTGCTGTTTGCTGATGGCAGCAAAAAAACCGTGGGCATCATTTTCCCGTCCAGTCTGGTATTCAATACCGGCGTCGCGGAAATCATGGAACTGAACGCTGGCAAATGCCGCGTACGCATCAATGGCGAAACAGAATGGTCCACTTATGAAGGTGGTCAACAATTCAATGTGCCAGCGAATGCAAAGTTCGAGATCGAAACTCTGGAGACTCTTGATTACGTTTGTCATTTTGCCTGATCTTCAGTGAGCCCCTGATGGGCAGCAGGATAAGCTACTGCCCATCATAGCTGTACCGCTAAAACTCACACTAATCCTGATCGCATTTATCCCCATGCAATTGACAACACTGGAAAGCCAGTTCACGTACGCGCTGACGCAATTCTGGTGGCGCAATCACTTCCAGTTCAGGGCCTATTCCCAATAGCATTTGCGCAGCATGGTCTATGGTTTCTATTGGCAAGGTGATGGTTTGCCAAGCTTGATCCGGACCATTGACTATCGTATCTCGTTGCGCCTCTACTGCCTGTGCTGCGAAGGCGCCCAGTTTGCTTATCCTGTCCAGACCTGTCGCTGACACTCGCAGATGCGCAGTGTTTGACCTCAGTTCTGCTTCAAACTTGGCTGTCGCTTCATTCCAGAAATCTGGTAAATCAAAATCATCTGGTCTGTCAAAATGTTCATCCAGTACTTGCATATCGGTGATATGCACAACTTTGAAGATGCGGATTTTTTTTGAGCTACTGGCACGGCTCTGGCTCTTCGCCACCAGGTACCATGCTCCCGCCTTAAGCACCAGCCCCAAAGGTTCCATTTGCCATTGCCGTACTGCCGACCAGCTTTCATAACTAGTCTTCAATTTCTGCTGTGCCAGTACGGCACGCGCGATACGCGGCAATTCTATAGCGCTTTGCTCACTGCGATACCAGTCATTGGTATCCAGATAAAAGCAGTCAGCGATGCGGCGCGAGCCTTCACGCAAGCTGGGTGGCAACGATGCCATGAGCTTGCGGCTTGCCCTTGTAGCAGCATTCCCCAGCCCTAAGGCAATGGCTGGCCCAGGCAGGCCTATCATGAACAGGGCTTCGGCCTCATCGTTTTCCAGGCCGGTAAACTGGCTGCGATAACCTGCCATCAATTGAAAGCCGCCATGTGGCCCCCGGTCGCTTTGCACCGGGATACCTGCCGCACTGAGTTCATCAATATCGCGATAGATGGTGCGGACAGAGACTTCAAACTCGGCAGCCAATGTCTCTGCAGCCACTCTGCCGCGCAATTGCAGCAAGATCAGGATAGAAAGCAAACGGCTGGCACGCATAAATTACAACTCCTGAATAATTCCTGACATTCTTTGTCAAGAATTGCAGCCTATCATGGCTACGCTTTTCCGAACAAGCTCAATTCACAAGCTCAATCAAGGAGATACGCCATGAGTGCAACAAACCACGATCAACAAAGAAGAGTTTTGCTGCAAACCGCAGCAGGAATAGCCGTCTCTCAATTAGCCACCAATGAAGCAGCAGCCACAGAAAACACAAAACCTATGAGCAAGAAACAGCACAATGGCAAGCCAGGTGAATTCGATTTCCTCAGCGGCTCATGGAAAATCAGTCACAGGCGCTTGAAGAACCGTGTCACCAAAGAATGGGATGTGTTTGAAGGTGAAGCCACTTGCTGGAGCATCCTGGGCGGGGTCGTCAGTGTTGAAGAGTTGCGCATACCGGCACGCAATTTCAGCGGCATGGGCTTGCGCACGCTGGATGTGGAAAACAAACAATGGTCAGACTTTTGGGTCAATGGGCGCGCTGGCGTACTCACGCCACCTGGTGTCATCGGTGGTTTTGAGAATGGTGTAGGCTTATTTGTTTCAGATGAAGAAGAGGAAGGCAAATCCATCAAAGTACGGGGCATCTGGGACAACATCTCTGCCACGACTTGCCGCTGGCAGCAGGCGGCTTCCCGCGATGGTGGGAAAACCTGGGAAGACAACTGGATCATGGATTGGGTGCGTATGAGTTAAACCCAATTTCCCGCTTGCTGCCTGATGAGTTGCAAACTGCGGCAGGATCACTACCCTGCCGCTATCTGGAAACCCACCAAACCATCAATGGATTTTTTCTAACGCAGAATCCAGTACATCAGGTTTAAAGCCGCGAATCTGACGATTACCAACCAAAATCATGGGGACAATTTCTCCTTTCAACTGTTTGAATTCTTGCTTGGCTTTTTCAGATTCGTTGATATCTAATTTCACATAAGCAATATTCTTGGCTTTCAGGTAGTCCTGTGCTTTTGCGCAATATGGGCAAGTCGCGGTGGAGTACAGCACGACTTTCGTTTTAGCGTCTGGGAAATAAGCGCTGTAATCCCCTTCGATATAAGAAGGAGTCAGCCAGCGCGGAACATTCGCCGCTGCCAACCCCACGGCTAAACCTGCAGCAAGTATCAAGGCATATGAAGCGATTGATTTCAGTTTCTGTTTTAGCATTTTTTCCATCTTTCATCGATTGGTCAAACTACTTTGCACACTAAGTTTCAATAGCAGTCAGGCAAGCAAATGTAATGTCTGAAATTCATTGCAAGCAGTATTGAACGATATTCCGTCAAAGCAAATATTGTCAATATAAATATTTAATAAGTATATTCAATAAATACATATTGACTTGATGACATCGTTAAAATAATATCAACGAGTTGGGATTACTCTCAATACCACGGCATTTGACTTTCATACAACCACAGGAGTCAGTAATGAGCAAAGTGAAAAAAGCGTTGTTTACATTTTTTGTCGGTGTTGGCATTTCCTTCGGTATCGCAGGAAGCGCATCCGCATTAGTCCCATGCGAAACTTGTTACGCATGGTATGAAGAGTGCCAGAATGGCAATCAGGATTCTTGCAACAACTTTTTCAACCCGCGCTATCGCTGCGCAGGTTGCTGATTTATTGATTCATGTTTGAAACAAGCGACCAGCTACATTCAGTACTGGTCGCTTTTTGTTTGGGTATTTGACATGCCAGAAATTAAACCAATAGTTCGTCACATCTTGCAGTCTTGTTCTTACTCACCCCAAGAGGCGAAATGAGTTCTGCTTAGCCTTTTGCTTTTTTCTGTTCCGCCTGGTAAGCCTCAATTTGCGGCAACAATACTGCTCTTCGCGCAAGACTGGCTGTAGACCAATATAAGTCTCGGTCATAGTATTGCGTCATTATGGGCACCCCTCCGGCCAGATTGACCCAGGGCTGTTTTGATTCAGTATAAATATGGATGTCTGGCGGCAAGTGATCTGGCTGATCCAGTGTCCCTACGCGCACAAAACGCAGCAATGGACCTGCACCAGCATAATTACTCCAGATAGCGACACGGCACGTCGGGCAACGGGCAAATAGCTGGCCCTTGCCACTTGCTGATGGCGTATCCACCATTTCTGGTTCAGCACCCAAATTTTGCATGCGATCAGCTTCGATCACTGCATTCAACGCAAAGGCCGTGCCGCTTTCGCGCTGGCACCAACGACAATGGCAACAATGCACAATCAGCGGTGCACTGAGTATGCGATAGCGTAATTGACCGCAATCACAAGCGCCTTCGAGTGGGTAAATCGATGCAACCGTCATCTTGCGTTTCCTTTTTGCATCCTTTGTGTCGCCTGTCTTGGCCTGGGTGAATGATGACTTTACTACTTACAAATGCAAACCAAAACGCCCGAGGCCCAGAATACCTATCAGGCCAATGGCAATCAAATACAGTGCCACGATGAAGCTGACCAGCTTCGGTTTGATCAGTATGCAGATGCCGGCGACGAGGGCAAGGATAGGCATGAGGGACAGGTGTATGTTCATAGAGTCTATTTTTAAGTGTGGAACCCATTTTCATAAACGGGTATATTTCTATTTTACGTGAGTCAATATTTTCCAACAAAGATAATTCAAGAACTGAATTAGAATCTATATCAGCGCAAGGGATCACATTGTGAATTTGTATCTCAATAGATTTTTTTTTGATTTATCAATACATTTTTTAAAGGCAAATATATATAGCGGCAAAGACGCCAAATGAGTATTGACTATGTAATCCTGCTGCTACTTTTCTTATTACCAATGCTTGCATCCCTGATCCTGTTTTTCAGTATGATCGCGACAGGCAAGGTCAGTAAGGCCATCATATCTGCACTCCTTGCTGCCCTCCTACTTTTCATTCTCAATACAAGTCTTCCTGACGATATAGGAAAAGTTATTGGTTTAATGTTCGGGCCATGGATATTTTGCATTGTCATGTTTTTTGCCTCTTTAAATTCAAATCCGCAAGAATTTGTCCCAAGTGAAAACAGATATAGAAAGCCTCAAGCAAGAGTTCTGAACCCCTGCTCATTCTATGATGAAGACGGCAAACTGCTCACAAACGAAGCATCTCTAGATCGGATTAATTCATTTGACAGGAAGTCTTGCGATGACTTTTTAAATTCAATTGGGCACCCATTGACAAAAAAAGAAGAATCATTGCGTGAATCAAGACTGCGTTGCATTAATGCTTTTAAAAGAGAATTGATAGACTAAGAATTTATTTGCTTAGTACATCCTCCACTATTTTCTGTATCTCTCCTGATTTTTTCATGTCGGTCAAAATCTGGTTCAGTACACGGGTAAAATCAGCCTTGTAGGGATAACGTCCATTGTCACGATTGGTATATCCCAGGTAAGCCTGTTCCTGATTGATGACTGCGGCTTCGACGATGGCCTGGCTGGTATCGGCATATACACCGTCGGCCTTGATGCGTTCTATTTCCCACAAAATGGACAAGCGGTCATTGACATAGCAGTCTATGCGCCCCAGCAAAAGTTTAAGTATGTTAGAGCGGTTACTGGGTGCCTGATCTTCAAACATCTTGCCATCCTTGACGGCTTTTTTATACTTGTCGCCACCAATATTAAATCCCGCATTGACACCTACTTTCAAGCCATGGAAGTCATCCGGCCAAGTTGCCGGGTGCTTTCTGCTCTTCATGGAATTTTCACTGCAAAACGCCACGACCTGCTCAGTCAGGACGGGATCAGAATTGATGATATAGGGACGCTCCAGAGGGCGGTTATAGGGCGGGAACAAAGCCAGCCCCTGACCGGTTTCCATGAGCATAAGCCCTCGTTTCCAGGACACTGGCTTGATGTGCACTTTATAAGCCGGCATACGTTCAAAGGCTTTGCTGAAAATGGCAGGATAAATGCCCTTGGCTTCGCCATTCTCCTTGTATGAGTATGGCGGATAGGATTCATCAGCATAAATACTGACTTCGATGATATCTGCCGCTGACACTGGCAAACCCAGAGCAAGCAACACGAGCAATAAGACTTTCATGATCTGGTCCCTCACCTTCAATGGAAACTCTTCTTGTACATTTTCTCTGAATAAGTCTAGGCAGCAAGAACAGTACATACAAGACAAAGATCACAGGATACGTATGAAAAATAGTTTGTTTTTACATAAATCACAATATTCCTGTTATCTTAATGACTTGCTATTTCATCTAGAATTTATCAGCGGAGAAAAGTATGGCGACCAATACCACCGTGCAAGGCATTGATGTGTCCCATTACCAGGGCACAGTCAGCTGGGCTTCAGTCAAAAATGCCGGAATAGGCTTTGCCTTTGCCAAGGCTACAGATGGCAATACCTATACTGATCCTCAGTTCAAGACCAACTGGGCGGGCATAAAGGCAGCAGGATTATTGCGCGGTGCTTATCATTTTTATGAGAGCAATGATGACCCGGTGACGCAGGCGAATAACTTCATCAAGGCAGTAGGCAGCCTTGCTGCGGGTGACTTGCCCCCGGTTATTGATATTGAAATTAACAAGGGTAACTTTGGTAGTGCGACGCTGGCCGCGAATGTACAAATATGGCTCAATACCGTAGAACAGGCATTGGGTCGTACTCCGATGATTTA
Organism: Pseudomonadota bacterium; assembly: GCA_040390835.1. GTDB lineage: Bacteria > Pseudomonadota > Gammaproteobacteria > Burkholderiales > Burkholderiaceae_D > Undibacterium. Next base: position 14,030 of record JAZJXP010000040.1, on the reverse strand, counting down.
TACTGGCCCATCTTTCTGGAACCAGAACATGAACAACAGTTTTTCCAGATATGCACTGTGGATCGCGCAATATGGTGCATCACAGCCAACAGTGCCGAAGGGTTGGAGCAAATGGACATTCTGGCAAAATTCAGAATCCGGTAGCGTGGCCGGCGTTACTGGAAATGTCGATACCGATATCTTTGCAGGCTCCATGGCTGATCTGCTGGCTTTTGCCGCAAACAAATAAACCTGCACATTTCCCAATTGAACCAGATAAAAATTATCTGGTTCAATCAATTATAAACTGCTGCACTCCTCGTCTTATCCCCTCTTCCCCAAAAAAATTCCACATTCTTGCTCCCCGACCTGGAGCATGACATCAAACCCTTATCAAAATTTTCTTTCCAGCAATTTTTGAAAATTGTGAATCCAGTCTGCAATCATCTACGTATATTCCACTGCAGCAACAGGACTGTACACTGGAAAAAGAAGAGGACATCATGACAGATTTGAATATTTCTACTGTGGCTGGCAAGCGCCGTCATTTTTTTCGTACTGCTTCCGGCATAGCTTTATCGACGTCAGCATTAAGTATCGGTGTATAAGCAATGGCGGCTCTTTTCAACAGGAACTCGTTCTCAGCACCACAGAATAAATTAAACAAAGATAACTGGCTGAAAAGCCTGGCGGTCTACCTGTTGCCATTCAGCATCACCTGCACAACTGCTGATGCACTGGCAGCAAGTGCTGATGAAATACAAGCTGGCAAGGCCACTTATGAAGCACGCTGCCTGGGTTGTCATTCTGCATATGCCAACAATATTGGCCCCAGGCATGCCAATGTGTTTGGTCGCAAGGCTGGCAGTATTAAAGATTTTGAATATTCACCTGCCTTGCGCAATGCCAGCATAGTCTGGAATGAAAAAACCCTAGACCTCTGGCTGCAAGACCCTGAAGCCTACATCCCCGGCCAGCAAATGGATGTCAGCGTCAGCAGAGCTGACGACAGAAAAAACCTGATTGCTTATCTAAAGACCCTGACAATGAAAAACGATAAGCGCAATCGACATTAATGGAGTTTCTGAGGGCATAATTTTTGATCCTGCCATCTGATCCCGCGACGCCCCGGCATCCAAGCCGCGATTTAGCCTAGCTTGATTAAATTCTGAAGCAAAAGTGGCCCATTCAGTTTCAGCAAACGGCCGCCTTCGTTTATCCTGCCTAACTGTATGGGAGCAAAACCAAACTGAGTAGCGAGATGGGCTATGCTGGCACTGGCTTCGGGATCATCAGCCGCAACAAACATGACGCGGCGACCTTGATCCTGTGCTGGGTCAGTGGCCAGCAATGCTGCTGGCAATTGGTTAAAGGATTTGACCACCCGTGCACCAGGTAATGCCGTCGCCAGCATTTCTGATGAGGCCATGCCCTGTAATTCTTCAGGCGCAATGCCATAGGCGTTCATGGCATCGACGACGATTTTTCCGTTCCAGTTAGCCAGAGCGCCAGCAACCTCATGATGGGCGCGGAAGGGTATGGCGAAAATAATCGTGTCTGCAGCAAGTGCCTCTTGCAAGTTCACTGGCGCCACCCTGGGCCCCAGTTCTTTGGCAATATTTGCGAGGCTGGCAGGGCCACGGGTATTGGCGAGCGACACTTCGATACCTGCGTGTGCAAAGTGGCGGGCTAATGCAGTGCCAACTTTGCCTGCACCAATAATAGAGTAAGTCATATTTATTTCCTTGATTAGATTTTTGTATCAGGTGGATTTTTGGAATCAGGCGGCCAGCGCAGCGATCTCATTCAAGGCCTGCTTGATAGCGGCTTCCTTGGCTTCAGGGCTGAATGCCAACCCCTCGGCGCGAATAGCGGTTATGTCAGTTATGCCCAGAAATGACATCAGTCCCATCAAATAACTGTCGTGATGCTCATAAGCGGCGGCGGGGCTGCCTGCCGAATACACACTGCCACGCGAGGCGGCAATGATGAGCTTTTTACTCTTGGATAACAGGCCTTCAGGACCATTCGCGCCATAGCGAAAAGTCTTGCCAGCAACCGCAACCCGGTCTATCCAGGCCTTGAGCTGGGTAGGGATAGAAAAGTTATACATGGGCGCGCCAATCACTACAATATCTGCGGCGATCAACTCTTCCACATAGGCGTCGCCTTTGGCGATGTCCTTACTCAGGGAAGTATCTTCCGGCGCGGCCCCCTGGCGCACTGCCATGTGCGCGCCTGACAAGTGGAGTGCTACATCTGCAGCCAGATCACGGTAAATGACTTCAATACCCGGATGCAGGGCAATTTCGCGTGCCACGATTTCGGAAGACAATTGACGGCTGACGGAGTAAGCGCCAAGTATGCTGGAATCAAGATGCAAGAGTTTCATGACAGAACCTTTAATGTAGAGAAAGTGAACTGAATGATGCTGCCAATCTTTGAATCTGGAAAGATGATATATTGAGATATATACCATCTTGATTTTAGATGGATTAAAGAGATGTGAGGATCAATCATGCTGGACGGCGTGTCACTGGACCAACTCCGCACCTTCATCGCAGCCGTAGATGAAGGCAGTTTTTCCGCTGCAGCGAGGAAGCTGAACCGGGTACAGTCTGCCGTCAGCGGTTGGGTCAATAGCCTGGAAGAACAGATAGGTGTGCTGCTGTTTGACCGCTCCGGGCGCTACCCAAAACTCACGCCAGAAGGTGTTTTGCTATTAGCCGATGCGCGCAATATCGTAGCAGGCGTCGATACCTTGAAGGCGCGTGCCAAGCTCATGGCATCCGGGCTGGAACCAGAATTATCGGTGGTGGTGGATGTGTTTTTTCCTACAACGGTGATTGCCGCCGTAGCCAAGGATTTTGCCAGGCAATTTCCTCACACTCCTTTGCGGCTGTATGTTGAGGGCCTGGGCGCTGCATATCAGCCGGTGCTGGATGAACGCTGCAGCATAGGCATAGTGGCATCCCTGCCCATCGACTTTCCGAGCTTGAGTACCAAGACCTTGGGCGAAGTGTCGCTCTTGATGGTGGCTTTGCACAGCCATCCATTAGCGGCAATCAACGGCACCATCCCAAAAGCTGAATTGGCAAAGCATACGCAACTGGTCATCACTGACAGGTCAGAATTAATGGCGGGCCAGGATTATGGCGTCATGTCGCCCCATACCTGGCGGTTGGCGGACCTGTCTGCCAAACACGCTTTCATCCTCAACGGCGTGGGCTGGGGCGGCATGCCGCTACATATGGTGGAACACGATCTTGCTGCTGGCATCTTACAAGTTCTGGATGTAGAAAACATACCCCAGGGTGGCAAGAAACTGACCATGCAGGCTGTGTACCCACAAGCCGCGCCACCCGGTCCAGCAGGACGCTGGTTTATCGATCAAGTGCAATTTTATCTAAATCAGGTTTGAGCCAAGCTGCGAAATAAGATGTGAAAGAATTTACTGCCTGGGCATTAGCCTTTAAGTCTTGCATTCAACATTGCATCCGGCTTAGTAAGACTGCCTTCAATTAACTCTGAAACAGAGAATCCCATAAAAGCCACAATAAAATTATTTTATCGATATTTTATAAATAAAACGTATATAATTAATCCATGATTTGATTTTTTAGTTTTACCTGTCTGAGCAGAAGCAACTTGCTCATCAGGGTTTAAGGTATTCCTCTCCAAAAGGTGTTCGCCCACAACTGGCAACGGTTGTGGGCTTTTTTTATCTTCAAGGGATTTACACTGGTTTATTTACTTGCTGGCTTGCAGACTTGCTGTAAATCATCACCATTTTTTCTACGTGTTCCCTCACCTTGCTCACTAATTCTGGTGGCTCCAACACCTCGGCATCTTCACCAAAACGCAGAATTTCTGCACAAGCCATCATCAAAGATCCAACGGGCATGGTCGCCCTGCACCAGCCATCCTGATCAGGTTCGCTGGACAACTGCATTTCGGAAAACACATAAGGCGACAGAAAATGCTCCCTGAATTTCACTCCTCTTGGTGACAGGCGCACGGTTGCCATATTCCTGTGCATGTCTTGCTCCAACCGCTCGGTAGATTTGCGCCAGTAGGCAGCCAGATCGAAAGGTACTGGTCTCTCGAAACGTTCATCAAGAATGGATAATTCCAGCATGCGTGAGATACGGTAAGTGCGTGGCGTGTCATCCACCTGCCCCACCAGATACCAGGAACCACTCTTCATGACAAGGCCAAGTGGCTCAACAATGCGTTCCTTGACGCCTTTCCAGCTCTGGTAACGTATCTGTATGCACTTTTGTTCCCATACCGCGTCAGCAACCTTGGGCAAATGCAGGGGTTGTTCTGACTGACCAAACCAGGCTGGTGCATCCAGATGAAAACGTGAACGCATTTGCTGCGCGCCTTCACGCAAGGAGGCGGGCATCGCTGAAAGCAACTTGTTTTGCGCTGCCATCATGACAGATCCCAGCCCCATATCGGTCGCGGCCCCTGCCAACCCGCTCATGAACAAGGCATCTGCCTCTTTGGCTGACAAGCCATTCAATTGCGTGCGGTAGCCATCCAGCAAACGATAACCTCCACCTGAACCACGCTCGCTATAGATGGGGATACCTGCCTCGCTCATGGCATCAATATCACGATAAATGGTGCGCAGATTAACCGCGCATTCCTCAGCCAGTTCAGGCGCAGTAGCAAAACCGCGTGCTTGCAAGATGGTCAGGATGGAGATAAGTCGGCTGGCACGCATGATTGGGAAAAATCTCGATTTTTGTACTAATCTTAAATATTAATAAATATTATACCAACCTGACAAAAGATGTCAGGTATGAAGGCATATTCTTATATCAACGGCCAGGCAATTCCGCCACCGCGATAAAAATGAAAGGTCCTATCATGAGCAATGCAGACAACATCACCCTGTTCTATTCCCCGCAAACACGCGCCACTGGTGCCCTGGTCTTGTTGGAAGAATTAGGTGCACCGTATCAATTGCATGTCTTGAACATGAAGGCTGGAGAGCAAAGACAAAGCGCCTATCTGGCCATCAACCCCATGGGCAAAGTGCCTGCGGTACAACATCGCGGCGAACTGATCACGGAACAGGTCGCTGTCTTTTTATATCTGGCAGATCTGTTCCCTCAGGCTGGCCTGACACCGGCGCTGGATAGCCAGTTGCGCGGCCCTTATCTGCGCTGGATGGCGTACTACGCTGCCTGCTACGAACCTGCACTGGTCGACAAGTTTGCACAACATGCTCCCGCGGCGCCATCCATGTGCGCTTACGGTGACTTTGACACCATGCTGGGCATCATCAAGGCGCAACTGGAAAAAGGACCATATTTACTGGGTGAGCAATTCACTGCGGCTGATGTGCTCTGGGGCAATGCTTTGCGCTGGGGCACCATGTTCAAGCTCGTGCCTGAATCCCCAGTCGTCATGAGTTATATTGAACGTGTCTGCAGCCGTCCGGCCTTTGTCAAAGTCGGTGCCATCGATGCTGCCTGGGCGGCAGAACACGAGCGCATCGTCAGTGAAGCCAAGCCTGAAGGCAAGGCTGCCTGATCGACAGCAATCCATTCTGCAATCAGTTCAGCAGATCGTCATGTATGTCAGCCCGAATACCCTTCCGGGCTGACAAACCAACGGGATTTCAGGAATCCTTGGTTTTATTCTGATTGGCCGCCATATCACGCAAGACTTCAGCAGCGACACTGCCCATGGGCAACATCTTTTTCGCTCCCCAAATGACCAATGCGCCTATCGCAAAACAACTCAGACCTACTGGAGGGAAAATCAGTAAGGGCACGCCCAATATCACAATTCCCCACCCCGTAAACTTGAACAACTTGTAGGCCATATTAGCGTTCGCTTCCTGCATGGCGGCCAATTTATTTAATCCATCACCCATAACCATCTCCTGTTAATGTGAATTTAATATGAATACCAGCCTGCTTTCTTGAAACAGTGCGCATCAAGCAGGCACGAAAATACTTGCACATCAGAGTTATTCGTCAGAGTTTCTTATTTTTTACACTCGTCGACAAATTTTTTCCCATCAACATAAAGTTCATGCCCGCACTAGCCTTGGGCACCTTCTTCACTTTCAAAGATTTACGTGATTGCAGTATTCATTAGAGACAGCAAAAATTTATTGCAACAATATAAATTCCCATTGCGATACATGGCACAATTACCAATTCACGTCTTGACCTGCGCGCTTACAGAAAATTACCAAATAGGCAGTTGCAAACGATTGTCTTGCAAGCCTGCTTTGGATAGTATCCGTGCAATAAAAAAGCCATACCCCTGAGGGAGAATTCATGCGTCGTATTTGGATCGTCACCGGCACTGTTGTTACAGTTGCCGCCGCTGCTGTCGCCTACCAGCTAAGTAAACACTGGAAGGATTATCACTATGTTGGTACCCGCCTCATGGTGGACATGTCGCAACCGGATGCCTTGATACGCACCACCAGCTTATCCAGGCTACCGCGTGACTTGCTGCAAGTGCCTATCGCCAAAGATGTGCTGACTGAAGACCTGGCCTTCTATTATGAACAGAATGAAGACCGCCTTGGTTTGAACGGTGCCGTCAAACGCATTGCCTACGAGCACGAGCTGGATTGGCAAGACAAGTTGTATGCCAGCATTTTCAATGAGCCTGCTGAAGTCGCTTTCTGGCGCGATGGCAAAGGTGCCTTGCGTCACTATGCTGTGGTCATGCGCATGGGCCTGTTCAACAAAGCCCTGCAGGAAGCGGCCAAGGTAGCGATGAAAGACGGCCAGTTGAAACTGGCAGGCGATATCAGCACCAGCAATGGCAAAGCCCAGATCATGGCGCTAGAAATCAATCCACGCCGCACCTTGCTGCTGATCAGCCAGGGTGATCGCGTAGTTGTGCTGTCTGACCCTGGCCTCTTGTTCGATGGCAGTAACAGCATCGTAACGGAAGCGCGTGCAGCTGTTGCCAAGTGGCTGGAACATGGTGGTGCACTGTCGCTGCAATTTGATCTGGACAATATTGCGCCTGCGCCCGCTCAGGCTGCGGGTACTGCAAAACATACAATGGCGATAGGTGCACCGACCATGGCCCTGGGTTACGGCGCTTTTGTATCCGGCTTCAAGGGTATGCGCTTTGACTTCGGTGGTAACTGGTCAACTTCGGTCTGGCTGGATTCCAAAAAAACTTCTTCGGCGCAGTTGCTGGACCCTGCCTTGTGGGGTGCTGCGCCAGCAAACCCAAGCGCATGCATCACCGTGCCAATTGACTGGAGCATGGTCAATACCGTGTTGAAAGAAGCCGATGCCAAGCCCAAACTGCCAGACCAGGCATTGGCACCGCTTTCCGGTCCTGGCCTGGCTTGCTGGTACCGCGAATCGAATTTGTATTCACCGGTGTTTATTACCAAGTTGCCGCTGAACACTGCCAACCGCGATGCCACCTTGCAAGCCATGGCGACGTGGGCAATAGCCAGCGGTGAACAAGCGACACCAGGCAAAGGCACGACCAAGGCCAAGCCTGACCAGAAACTGTGGCGTAATACCAAGAGCATGGCGACGCTGGCCGCCAGCGGCGACTTTGTAGTGTTCTCACCTGATGGTGGTCTGGTAGAAAAAGTAGTCGATACCATCGCCCGCAGCAACCCAAGCGTGGCTGATCAGACCTCTGGCGCGCAAAGCACCCTGGGCCTGATTACACCACGCCCCTTGTCAGAAATGGCGCAGCGCGAAATCTATGCTGCCTTGGCAAAACCTGAAGATGCCAGCTTCCTGGAAGCTGCAAAGACACATCTGCCTGCGCGTATCAAAGCCTTGGCGACTTATCCGCCGATCCGTCTGGAACTGAGCAAAGCCCAAGCCAGCGGTAAAGCCTGGCAAAAAGTTGAATGGGTCAGCAAGGAGAAATCCAATTGAAACGCCGGCATGTACTGACTGGCATGATCGCTACCAGCACCATGCTGGGCTGGCACAGGCTGGCGCTGGCCAACAAAGTCACGTCACCGACTGTGCCACTACCCGCTGCAAACGCCAATAAAACTGGAACAAGCACTGCACCTGTCGTCACTGCGGCTGCAATGACATTGACGCCAGCCCAGTCGCGCAGTTGCCGTGCCTGGATGACACGCATCATTGCCGCCCAATTGACTGCAGGCCCGACACCACGCTGGCAACAGCGTGATTGCGTCGGTCTGGTGCGTTTTGCGGTAGCAGAATCCCTGCGTGAGCATGATGAAAAATGGAAGCGGGCGAATGGCATGCTGGGTACTGCCTTGCCGCCAGAAATCGACCTCGATCAAAGTACGCAATCAGTACGCCATCAATGGCGGCTGGCTGACGGCACAGTATCGGCCTATGTCAGTGCCATAGAAATGGTGCAGGAGAATGCCAAGTTTCGCGGCAAGGACTGTAATCTGGCAGCCCCCGGCGACTTGCTGTTCTACGACCAGGGTGATGCCCAGCATCTGATGGTGTGGATGAATTCTTACATCGCCTATCACACCGGCACAGTCACGCCCAGTGACAATGGCCTGCGCGCAGTCAAGCTGCGCGACTTGCAAGCCTGGCGCGATACGCGCTGGCACCCTACCCAAGATAATCCCAATTTTGCTGGCGTGTATCGCCTCAATTTCTTGTCCGCCTGAAAGCGCCCAATGAAAGCTACATTTAAACAATCCCGTTATTTCACTTTATTGACTGCGCTCTGCGCAATGTTGCTATTCATGCCTGCGATAGCGCAGGATGGCGGTGGCGGTTCTTCTTTCTTCCTGCTCAGCGATGCAGCCTATGGCTCTGGCGACACTGCCATGGTGCGGCTGGAAGCCCAGGACATGGGGCAGATTTCTGAACTCGGCGGGGTAGATGTGTATGTCTACAAGGTCAAAGATCCGCTGGAATTCTTGAAGGCGCAAAAGAATTTGCACCGAATTGATGCCCAGGGCAATTACAAGGGTAAGGGTGTATCCGACGCCCTGGCACGCACCTGGGACAACTGGTGGGATGCATCACGCCGCATGTGGCGCAAACTGTTTTCATCGGACGCCAGAAAAGCCGTGACTTCACAAGCACCAGAAGTACGCCTGCACCCGCTGGTGAAAGCGCCAACGCCACAGCAAATGAATCCGCTTTACCAGCCGCTGAAGGCACATACCCTGGTCGACAGCTTCCGCTACCCTGTGCATATCGCCCAAGCGATACAGCCACCCAAAGGTGTCAAGCTGGATGGCAGCAGCAGTGAATTCATCACGTCGCCAAAAGGTAACGTGCTGATACCGCTGGGTAAAAAAGAACCTGGCCTGTATCTGGTAGAAGCCATGGTCGGCAGCTATCGCGCTGTTACCTTGGTGTTTGTATCTGACTCTATCGCCGTCACCAAGGTCTCCAGCAAACAAATGCTGGTCTGGGTGGCTGACCGCCGCAGCAGCCAGCCAGTGGCAGATGCAAAAACAGTCTGGACAGATGGTGCAGGTATTTTGAGTACAGGTGCAACAGATGCCAGCGGCATCGTCAATTTTGAACGTGATGCACCTGAAAAGACTTACGTCTATGGTCAAGACAGCAAAGGCGGAGTGTTTGTCGCTGAAAATTATTATTACGATAGTGAAATCTATAACACCAAACTGTATGCAGTGACAGACCGTCCCTTGTACCGCCCCGGTGAAACTGTGTATGTAAAATTCCTTGGCCGTACTTTTGTGTCAGCACGTGAATCTACTGCCATCACAGCAGGTGAATTGAAGTTGCAAGTATTTGATGCGAATGGCTTCCCAGTCGCGGCGCAGACCCTGCAAATGACACCGCAGTCTGGTGGTGATACGGTATTCCAGTTGCCTGACAATGCCGTGGCAGGCGGTTATGAATTGCGTTTCAGCTACAAGGGCAATAGTTATGGCGCCGCCTTCCGTGTGGCTGAATATCAAAAGCCGCATTTTGAAATCAATGTCATGCCAGGCAAAAAGGATTACAAAACCAATGAAGAAATCAAGGGCAAGCTGCAACTGGTGTACCCTGATGGCAAACCTGTCGTCAATGCCAAGGCAGACCTGACTGTACGCGCCCAACGCCTGACCATCGTTGAAGGTGATCTTGGTTACGCAGGCCAGTTCCCGGTACAAATGAGCACCACTACATTTACGACCGATAGCAGTGGTTTTGTCGATTTCAAACTGCCTGCTGCGACTGAGCCCAGCCGCTATATCTTGTCAGTGCTGGCCACTGATGGCGCAGCTTATCGCGTGCGTGCAACAAAAGAGATACTGGTAGAACGTGGTGCCGGCACCTACAGCCTGAAAGCCGACCGTGCCTTCTCTGCCGTTGGTGAAAACATGAACTTTGCCCTGACTGCCCTGCCGGTACCTGGCAATACCATCAGCACAGTCAGCGCACCTGTAAGCTGGGATTGGGTAAGGCTGGAAAACCAGAAGAAATCAAACGGCAAGCTGGCCAACACCAATAAGCTGGCACTGGCTTTTGCTGAACCTGGTACCTACACCCTGTCTGTGCGTGATGCAGCAGGCAATATCCTGGGTGCGACTTCGCATTATGTCAGCGGTGCTGGCGTCAGTGCACCACAGGGCTCCATAGAAATGGTGTTCGACAAGACTAGCTACAAACCAGGTGAAACTGCCAGTGCGCTGATCACCTTCCCGCAGCAAATCGATCAGGCGCTGTTCACCCTGGAACGTGACAAGGTAGAAAAAACCGCCCTTATGAGCAATGCAAGTGGCTGGCTCAGTGCCAAGCGCTTGTCACCTATGCAATGGAAAGTTGAAATCCCTGTGCAAGATACATATGGCCCCAACATCACCCTGTCGGTGGTGTATGTCAAAGGCGCTGATTATGTATTCCAGAACCTGGGTTTGAAAGTAGAACAGCCACGCATCAATGTCGCTGTCAAAGCCGACAAGGCCGTCTATGCACCAGGTGACAAAGTGACGCTGGACCTGACCGCCATGGTCGATGGCAAACCTGCTGCAGGCAGCCAGTTGACCGTAGGTGTCGTCGATGAAATGATCTATGTATTGCAACCTGAAATTGCACCTGACATTTCTGACTTCTTCTATCATCCGCGTCGCAATAATGTACGCACCTCTGCCAGTCTGAGTTTTATCGCCTATGACCTGGCTGTGCCGCCATCCAAGCTGGCTCTGCCAGCCAACGGGCAAACTCATGAGCGCGCCATCAAGGTACTGGAAAGACCACGTCGTGAAGATAAGGACACTGCCCTGTGGCAACCGAACATTACGACTGACGCCACAGGCCGCGCCCGTTTGACTTTCACCATGCCTGATTCGCTGACACGCTGGCGCATTACCGTGCGTGCGACGGAAGCTGGTGGCAATGTAGGCCAGAACATCGCTTACGTGCGTTCAGACAAAGACTTTTATGTGAAGTGGACCAGCCCGAACTGGATGCGCGTGCAGGATGCACCTAATGCCAGCGTTGCCATCTTTAATCAGGGCAACCAGGATGCCAGTGCCAACCTGAACATCACTGGTTCTGGCGTCAACAAACAAGAAAGCCTGAAGCTGAAACCGGGTGCCAATTTTATCTCCGTACCTTTGAAAGCCAATGGCCTGGACAACAAAATAGACCTGTCACTCGCGGTAGGCGGCAAAACAGTTGATGCGCTGAATGTGCCACTGAAGATCGTCCCTGTGCACTGGCTCAGCCAGCGTTCAGTCAGCGTGCCTGTGACTGGCAAGGAAACAGTCCTGAAACTGCCACCTGACGCCAGCAACCTGCAACTGCAATTTGCAGACAGCGCCAGCACACAGTTCCGCCGCTTGATGGACGATTTGATCGACTACCCATATGGCTGTGTCGAACAAACTTCCAGCCGCCTCATCCCTTACAGCCTGGCCTTGCAATCAACCTTGCCTAGTGAAGAAAGACTGGCAGCGCAACTGACGCAAAGACTGTACAGCTACCGCTTCCGCCTGGCGCAAATGGCAGGCCCGGATGCGACCTTTGGCTGGTGGACTGTGCCAGAAAAAGATGGCGATGCCCTGCTGACCACCTATGCCTACTATGCTGACTGGCATGCCAGCCGCGCCTTGAAACTGTCACTGCCAGAAGGCCATTTTGACCGCCTGAATGACGTCTACCGCAAGGACGGCGTCAAGCAATCACATTGGCAGCGAGCTCTGATGCTGTACTGGATGCAGGACATGGGTTTGCCAGTACGTTCCATGGCAGAAGCCCTGAGTGAAGAGTTGGGTGCCAAAGGCGCATTTGCAAAACCTGTCGTGATTACTCCGCGTTCAGGCATGAACAGCATGATCTTTGCCAATAAGGACGATGATGTACAACACGCCATGAGCACTTTGCTGGCGGCTTATGTAGTACAACAAAGCAAAGGCAATCTGACAGGCATTACCGTCACGACTTTGCCAGAAGCAGCGGCCCGCGTGCATCAGGCTGACCTGCCCCTGGGTGAAGCCCTGCTGATACTGACAGGCAAACGTCCTGCCAGTGATGCTGCTGCCGTGCTCGAACGTGTCAGGTCAGAATCCCCGACCATAGACCGCGCCTTGAGTCTGCTGTGGACTTACCGTGCCCTGGGCGGCAAGTCTGGCAGCAATGATCCTCTGCTGCGCAATAATATGGCGAAGGTGGAACTGGAAGCTGGCTGGCAAGCGCGTGAAACCGTTACTGGTCAAAGCGTGTTCCGCTGGAATACCACAGCTGCCACGCCAACACCAAGCGTTATCCGCATGGCATCCACTCCAAGTGCTGGCATGATCGCGATTGCCCAGTTTGACAGCCGCGAACCAGAAAAATCCAATCTGCCAGTGAAACTGGAACGCCGCATTTATCGTCTGGTGCCAGAAGCCGTTGCTGCACCTGCAGCTGCCAGCAAAGGTGCAGTAACGCCACCAGCAGTCGCTGGCAAGGCTGGCTTCAAGCTGGAATTGCTGGGTGAAGGTGCTGCACTGAAAACAGATGAAGTGTATCTGGACGAAGTGGTACTCACACGCACGTCTGGCCCTGAACTGAACTTTGGCATTGTTGAAGTACCTCTGCCACCAGGCACCTCGGCTGACCGTTCTACCTGGGGTATCAGTCTGCGTTACCCTGGCGGCAAAGATATGGAAGCGATGGAGCGTGCACGCTACGAGCAAACACCACGCGGCTACGCAGTGCCAGTGGATGCGCTGGATGGCCAGGTGGTGATACGTCACCTGGTGCGAGCAGCACAAACTGGCAAGTTCGCCCTGCCGCCAGCACGCTACTACCGCATGTACCAGCCAGACCAGAAAGCCTTTGAGGACAAGCCACGTGCGTTTATGGAAATCCGCTGATCCTGCCCGCAAAGCAATCAGTTCCATCATGCTTGCCAACGCGACCATAGTCGCGCTGGCTGCATCTGCCGCATCTACTTATGCAGCAGATGTAGCCAGTACGGCGACTGTCGCCTGGCTGCGTGACGGCCAGGTGGAAGTGCGCTCTCTGAGTTCTCAAGACAACAAAATCACAGACCATAAGATACCTCTGGGTAGCTTGTGGAAGTTGTTTGTTTACGCCTACCTGCAAGATAATCGCGTGCAAGAAGCAGCGTATACCTGCACCGCAAAAAAAGAGCTACGCGAAAAACAAGAAAAAAACGAAGACCTGTATTGTTGTGACCCCGGTGAGCAGGTAGAACGTGACTCTGCCTTGGCGCGTTCATGCGCGCCCTATTTTTCACCAGCGCGCCTGGGTGTCAACGACAAGGCATGGAAGGCCTACTGGCAAACCCGCAGTGACGCCAACTGGCTGCAGCGCACAGCGCAATTACAACCCGACACCCAGATCAGCGTAAAAGACTTATTGGAAACCCTGAACAAGTTTTCCCCGCAAGCCCGCGCTGCTGCCCGCGCCGCCTTGCTGGAAACATCTGTCCAAGGCTATGGCCGCGAAGCCTGGACGCAACTGGGTACGGGCATACGTTACAAAACCTATTCCTGGCATTTGCCCGACAACAGCGCCTTTGGAGGTGCAGCAGGCTGGCTGGCAGATGGCACACCATTCTGGTTTGGTGCCCGTGGTTCCAGCCGCTCTACGCTGACGACCTGGGCCAGTGCGCTG